>MGJK01000020.1 GCA_001794215.1 Candidatus Yanofskybacteria bacterium RIFCSPHIGHO2_01_FULL_44_24 | reverse complement strand
AGTTATGTGTCAATTTTTATTAAAATTTGCCCAAAGATTTAAGAGAAGAAAATACTTAAGAAAAACACCAGAAACAAAACGGACTTATAACCGGGGTTAATATACGTTACGATTTGATACCATGCCCGTAATTTCTTACGAGTTTAGGTGACTATTAAGTTGTTAGGTTAATTATAGGTTATTAATCTGAAGGGGTAAATACACCGGTTTTTTTAATTTGTTGAATAATAAATTTGATGATAGGATTCATATTATGTGAAAGTGGTTGACTATCTAATAAAAACACTAGAATATGGGAACAAAAAAATCATTATATAAGGCAAATAGGATTAAAGATGACGAGTTTTTCACTCTTTATGAGGATATTGCCAATGAAGTCTCTCTCTATAAGGAACAATTAAAAGGAAAAAGGATTATATGTCCTTGTGATTGGGATGAAAGTTATAACGAAGAGCTTGTTTACAAGGAAGAAGGATTTGTTGGCTCATCTAACTTATTAGATGCGGGAGGTACAATAAAGAGAATAGACATAAAAGCTTCCAAGAAAAAAATTGAAAAAGATTTAGCTTTGATTAGGTGTAATTTTGTAAAATTTTTAGTAGCCCATGCCGACACTTATGGGATAACTTCGATTTCAGCGAGTGGATATAATCCTACTACCCATAAAGGCGTAAGATTTCAAGACATTGATTACTCCAAATATGATCTAGTTATAACAAATCCGCCATTTAGTCAGTTTAGAGAATTTGTTGATACGATGTTTAAAAATGAAATGAAGTTTTTAGTTATCGGGCCACTCACAGCCATAACTTATAGAGATATTTTTAATTATATACAAGATAATAAAATGTGGCTTGGTTATGCGAAGCAATTATCCGGGTTTAGATTATTAGATGGCACGCTTGTTCTTTCAAAAAATCCCGAGGGTTCAGTGCCTAGAGCTTGTAAATGGTATACTAATTTAGATGTTACCTATAGACATGATAAACTTATTTTAACCGAAAATTATAGCTCAGAAAAATATCCAAACTACTATAATTACAAGGGCATAAATGTGGAAAAAACGAAGAAAATACCGTATGATTATGCAGGTGTGATGGGGGTTCCAATTACATTCTTAACAAAGTATAATCCAGAACAGTTTAAGATTATAGGAAAAGGTGTTCAGGTAGAAAAAACAGTAAGATTTAAGGGAGATAAGGCAACTCTTTGGATTGAAAAAGATGACAAGCCCTATAAAGCTCCTTTTGAAAGAATATTAATAAAAAATAAGAAAGTAATTAAAAATGGATAATATGAATATTAAATATTTATACGAACAACTTAGAGATGGGAAGATCATTAGCGATATAGAACTCCAAAGAGAAATTGTTTATGACACCGAGAAGCAAGTATTGGTTATAGACAGTATCATTACCGGAATTCCATTACCAGCTTTTTATTTTTGGAAAAATAAAGATGATATCTTGGAAGTTTTAGACGGAAAACAAAGGATAGAAGCTATTAGAAAATTTATTGAAAATGACATTCAATATCAAGATAAATTATGGAAACAGACAGACAAAAAAATTCAAGACATAATCAATAAGACTGAACTTTCGATTGTTATATGTGAGGGCAAAGATCAGTTAAAAAGAGAAATATTTAGAAGAATCAATACGTTAGGTGTACCACTTTCTCCCTATGAAGTGTTAAATGGTCTTTTTCATGGAGAATATTTAAGAGGATTAACTCTTTATGTTGGTCAAGACAGGGATACATTAAAAGTTTTGGGTTCAAATAGTCGCGGAAAAAATCAATACAAGATTTTACAGCTATTAATGGACTTGAAAAAATTAACAAGAGACCCGCAGACTATAAATGATTATGTCAGTAAAAATCAGAAGAATTCTTTTACCGATGACCAAAAAGAAATTGGCAAATATATCAAGTTTGTTAGCGAAGTGTTCGATGGATACGGCCAATTAGATATTTATTTTAATTTAGCGAGAAAATATTTTAAAGATGCGGTAATTTGGAAACAAAAAAAGGATGAAATTAATTCTCGTATTAAAAGATATCTAAAGAGCGATGACGCTAAATTAACAGATAAATCCAAAGAGATAGAAGATATTATTCAAGCCGTTGTAAATAATATCAGTGTTGACGATAAACGGTTATTTTCAAGCGATGATAAAAAAGAATATTTGAGAAAAAAGAAGCCAAATGAAGATAATAAATACCAGTGTACTAATTGCAAAAAATATTTTTATATAGAGGAATTGTCGATGGACCATAAGGATCCGTGGAGTAAGGGTGGAAGAACTGAACTCTCAAATGCTGAATTATTGTGTCGTCCCTGTAATATTAAAAAGGGAAATAAAAGTTAGTAAACCAATTCTTACTTTGTCCCGTTCTGCCAACATGCCATCATTTCCATCATTATTGACTGAATGCGTAGGAATCGGGAATTAACAAGGGTTCACTGATAAAGCTTTGGTAGATATTCTGTAACAAAGTTTTCCAATGTTCTCTACTGGCCCTGCCCAAGGAGAATGGTCAGCATGAAATGACCAGGGAAGTAAGCCTTTACTTCGATTATTCTGGTTTTCCAAAAATGGACTTTGTTTTACCCCCAAGGGGAATGGAAAACTCTAGAATAAAAAACGTCTTAGAATTTAAGACGTTACCGGGCCTATACAGCCTTTCTCTAAAACTTTTATTTGCTGAGATACCGAAAGATTTCTGAGTCTCCGCCCGAGATCCATAAAAGTCTCATTCATATAATCATTCAAGGTATTGCCCATTAAATGAAATAATGGAGATATTTCTGCCGATGGAAGATTAGTCATGCCCTCGAACTCATTTAGGTACTCTTTCTTGGCCTCGGCACTATTTTCAACAAGATCGATTGTCATTCGAATTAGATCGGGACGAGGTAACGATTTATCTTCCAGCCATTCGGAGATGGATGATTCTGGAATACCCAGAAATCTAGCCCATTCAGATCTCGTAAATAATTCTGTATTATCAAATAACTTTTGCAATGTCTGACTAAATCTACTCACATTTGCCTCCCGAGACGAGAACAACCCTCATATCATATATAATTTTATCTAAAAGTCCAGTGACAAGATATCTGGGTTTTTGATAAAATATCTATAAATATTCGACATTAAAGTTTTCCAATGTTCTCTATTGGCCCTACCCAAGGAGAATGCCCGCCCGCCTATGGAGGGCAAAGCAAGGAAGTATCTATCTAATTATATTATCGAGGATTTTTTAAAATACTTTTTCGCTAAAATTTGACTTTTTGTGAATATTTTGATACAATGGAGTATATGAGGAAGAATATATTTGAGCGTATGCTTGGCCAGAGGCAACCAGCTGAGGAATCCCAAAAAGAGGTTTCAAAAGCCGAGATGCTTCAAGGCTACAGAGATAGACTTGAGGAGTTGAAACAATGGAGCAACCACTGGACGATTGAAGACCGGAACTTAGCTGAAAATCTTCAGAATCAAATTACAAAGTTAGAGCAAGAACTCTCCCAGTCACAATAAATCCCCGATCGGGGATTTATTGTGACTGGGAGATTATTTTCTTAAACGTCTCCGGATGGTTTTCCGCCAGATCGGCGAGTATCTTCCTATCGAGCTCTATCTTGGCCTTATGAAGCCGGTCGATCAGTCTGCTGTAGCTTATTCCGTTTTCTTTGGCCGCGGCTCCTATCTTGACCTGCCATAATCTTCGAAAGTCTCTTTTCTTGTTCTTTCTTCCTACGAATTGGAATGACCAGGCATGGAGAAGGGCTTCTTTGGCTTGGCGGTACTTGGAATCGCGGGTCCACATAAAACCCTTTGCATGTTTCAGCAGCCTCTTTCTCCTTCGATTAGCTTGTACGCCTCTTTTGACTCGGGTCATTTTAGTAGTGGAAGTTAACCAATGCTTTCACTGTCCGATTAAGATCTCCGGGTGCGGTTTTATCGCCCTTTTTCTGGCGGGTGGCATTTCCGGAATCTTTTGCGTTAAAATGATTCTGGCCCGGCGGTCGTTTTAGTATTTTGCTTCTTCCGGTGATCTTGATTCTTTTGTGCAGTGATTTGTTTGTTTTAACCATGATTTTAGTTCTGATTTTTTAGTTTAGCATCTTTTCTTATCACTACTATCCATCCAAAAGGGGATCTTTTGGGCGGGTCGCCCATGATATGCGGTTCGGTGATAGTTTTTAGGAATTTATCAAGTTTTTCTCGTCCAATGTGGCTCAGAGCCTTTTCGCGTCCCCTCAGGGTAAGCTCAATTTTTACCATATGACCTTCTTTCAAAAACTCATTCACATGGCTGGCCTTAAAGTTCAAGTCATGATTCCCGGTCTTGAATCCCACCCTCACGGTCTTAAGTTCTTGATCCTTTTGCTTGTTCTTGGCCTTCTTCTCCTGGCGTTCCTTCTGGTAGATATATTTACCATAATCCATGATTTTCGCAATAGGCGGCTGAACATTGGGGCCGACCTCTACCAGATCAAGACCTCTTTCTTTAGCCATCTGCAGGGCGTCAAAAGTCCGCATCTTTCCAAGCTGTTTCCCCTGATCGTCTATGACGGTTACTTCGAGAATTCTTATCTGGTTGTTTACGCGGAAGGGCTTTTGCATCGGTTAAGGGTTATTTTATCAGAATTCATCGGAAAGGGAAAGGGGTGGGTATCAATGTTTTTATGCGCCCCTTATTGTGTGGTATAATATCAGTTAATGGATGCAAAAAAAGCACTTAAGCCCAAAGAAAGCATTCTCATCATCGAGGACAATCTTTTCATGGCCGAGTTGTTGGTAGAAAAGATGAGCAATGAAGGGTTAAACGCTCTAAGCATATACGACGCAGAAGGGGCGATCAGCATAATCGGAAAGGAAAAACCAGGTTTAGTGCTGCTCGATATTTCTTTGTCGGGCGATATCGACGGCACCGAATTGCTTCGTCGGCTCAGGAAGTTGCATGATAAAAAATCTCTTCCGGTCATTGCCCTGTTCAGTGTAAACGATCCCAAGGTTATAGATCAGGTTATGAAGCTTGGGGCTAACGGTTACCTTATCAAAGCTTTTACCAGCACGGAGGAGATAATAGCGAGCGTTAAAGATGCCCTAAAGAATAAAGATAAACTCATTGTTGGAAAATCCAAGGTTCCCGACGAATCCGGCGTTGAGGCGCCGAAGATAGTTCAACCCAAGACGACATCCAAGGCGCCGGAGGTTGGGGCTGAACTTACTATAGAGCTGGCCAACAAATTCAAGTCTAAGGTTGAAGCGGCCCTTAAATCTCCCGAGACCGAAATATCGATCATCAATTTGGTTGATGATATGATGGAGTATGCTTTCTGGGCTCGTGCTTCCGATATTCACTTGGAACCCTTCGGAGAAAGTCTTCTTGCCCGCTTGAGAATTGATGGAATACTCCAGGATTCATTTAAGTTCAGCAAAGGATTACATTCGGGAATTATCACCAGGATAAAAGTTCTCGGCGGAATACGAACCGATGAGCACCAGGCTGCCTTAGACGGACGTTTTAAGATGACTACCAAAGAGCCTCGCGTTGAGTTCGACGTTCGTGTTTCCATTATCCCTACTTTTTATGGTGAAAATGCCGTGCTGCGTTTATTGGCCGAGCAGACCAAGATATCAAAGCTTGACGATATGGCTCTTACCGATAGCGATAAGCTAAAAATAAAGAAAGCGACGAGCAAACCCCATGGCATGATCCTTGCCACCGGACCGACCGGTTCCGGCAAGACGACAACCCTGTACACCATCCTTAAGGAAATAAATACTCGGGAAGTTTCGATCATTACCATTGAAGATCCGATCGAGTATTCTCTTGAAGGCATTGATCAGATTCAAGTCAACCAAAGAACCGGCCTTACTTTTGCCAACGGACTTCGTTCGATACTCAGACAGGATCCCAACGTGATCATGGTCGGAGAAATTAGAGACGAAGAAACGGCGGGCATAGCCGTTAACGCCGCCTTAACCGGACATAAACTCCTGTCCACTATTCATACGAACGACGCCGCCACTACCTTACCGAGATTGTTGGATATGGGCGTCGAACCATTTTTGGTTGCCTCCACGATTAATGTTGCCATCGGCCAGCGTTTGGTCCGTATGATTTGCCAGAAGTGCAAAACAAAGAAGAGGATCACCGAGGCCGAGTTTAATAATTTAGCCGAGTACATTCCCAAGGAAGTTCTGGATAATCACAAAGATTTTTATTACGGCAAAGGATGTTCGGTTTGCAATCAAAGCGGATATTTCAGCCGTATGGGTATATACGAAGTCTTAGAGATGAACGATTTTATCAGAGAAGCTATTATGCGCAGAGCCGATGCCGGCGAGGTGAAGAAGATTGCCATAAAGAACGGCATGGTTCCGTTGCTTGAAGACGGTTTTAAAAAAGCATTGGCCGGATTTACGACCATTGAAGAAATTCTGAGGGTGGTTCGAGAGTAAAATCACATGTTAGAAAATATTTTCTTTAGATTGTCGCTTAAAGAAAAGATGCTCTTTTCCCGCCATATGGAGGTCATGGTTAAGTCGGGCATGCAGATTCTTCAGAGTCTCGAAATTCTAAAAAAGCAAACCAAGTCCGCGGCTTTTAAAAAAATATTGGAACAGATTATCGGCGACGTTAAGAACGGCCATTTTTTGTCTTCGGGACTGGAACGATACCGCAACGTTTTCGGCGACTTTTTTATAAATCTTGTAAGAGTCGGCGAAACCAGTGGAACATTGGCCGAAAACCTTCAGTACCTGACCGAAGAATTAAAGAAAAAGGATGAGCTCAAGAAGAAGGTGCGCGGAGCGATGATCTATCCGATCGTGATTTTCGTAGCGACTATCGGCATCACGTCTTTGATGACTTTTGTAATTTTTCCGAAGATCCTCCCGATTCTTAAAAGTATTAACGTCGAACTTCCCATGGTAACGGTTGTTTTCGTCGCCGTTTCGACCTTTATGATAAGCTACGGCGCTTTGGTTTTTGCCGGCATAGCCGCGTTGTTTATTGCTCTGTTTCTTATTCTAAGAATTCCGGTCGTTCGTTTTCAATGGCACAAACTTCTCTTGGCCACTCCTTATGTCGGGAATATGGTACAAACAGTCAATATTATAAGCTTAGCAAGGACGGTCGGCCTTCTTCTGCGGGCCGGCATCAAGATAGTCGAGGCGCTTGAAATAACAAGTTCAACCATGACCAACCTTGTTTACAGAAAAGAGGTTAGAAGCGTTGCCGAAGGTGTCCGCAAGGGAGATCAGATGTCTAAGTATTTTATTGATAATCCCAAAATTTTTCCGTCTATCTTCTCCCAGATGATTGTTGTCGGAGAGAATACGGGTAAGTTAGACGAGTCAATCTTGTTTTTGGCTGATTTTTACGAATCAGAACTCGACGAGGCCACTAAAGCCATGTCCAATATTTTGGAGCCGATCATGCTTTTGATAATGGGCCTGATAGTCAGTTTCGTGGCTTTAGCCATTATAACTCCGATATATAAAATCACTCAGACATTGGGGCGGTAGGAGGGCCGCGGGTTAGGAGGCGGGAATCAGGATAATTATGAATTCTCATAATTCATGATTCATGCTTCATAATTCAAAGAAGAACGGGGGGTTTACCCTGATCGAATCCTTGATAGCCGTTGCCATTTTTGCCGTTGTCTCAGTATCCATATACCTTGCCTACTCGAATATACTGGATATTTTTTCGGCGTCGTATTTGAATTTGACGGCTCTATCGGCCATTGAAAATGAATTGGAGATTATCCGTAACATGTCCTATGGCGATGTTGGCATCCAGGGCGGATTGCCGGCTGGAGTTTTAGTGGCCGAAAAGAACATTGTTTTAGGGGAAGTGGATTTTGTCGTAAAAACTTTGGTAAGGAATGTGGACGACCCTTTTGACGGACTTCAGGGCGGGAGCCCCAACGACAGCACGCCGGCCGATTATAAATTGATTGAGGTGGAGGTAAGCTGTCCGGCCTGTTTAAGATATATTCCGGCAAAAATAACCACCACGGTCGCTCCCCAGGGCCTTGAAAGCGTCACCAACAGGGGAACGCTTCTTATTCAGGTAATAAACGCCTCGGGCCAACCCGTTGCAGGGGCCGGCGTTTCGGTTGTTAATAATAATGTCAGTCCGGCCGTTAATATAAGCGACGTTACCGATATAAGCGGAACGCTTAAGTTAATTGATGTTCCGGTCAGCAATGTCGGATATGCGATCACCGTCTCTAAGTCAGGATATTCTATCGACAGGACATATAATCCCGGAGACTTAGCCAATCCCAACCCCCTTAAGCCCCATGCCACCGTCGTCAGCCAGCAGGTTACTCAGATAAGTTTTGTTATCGATCGGGTCAGTACTCTTAATTTCAGGGCTCAGGATGAATTTTGTGCGGGGATTCCGGGCATGGATTTTATCCAGGACGGATTCAAACTTATCGGAACCAATCCCGATATTTTAAAATATTCCGTTGCCCACGCCACCGACATTAGCGGTAACAGAGCCGTCTATAATTTGGAGTTCGATACATATGATTTTCGAAATCAGGATTTGAATTTTGAAATTTCTGGATCTTCGCCGATGCCCCCGGTAGTTGTCGATCCTAACGGCAGCTATGGGTTTACCTGGTTAACCGCTCCCAAGAACCCTTCGGGGATTTTAATATCCGTAAAGAATCAGAACGGCCAGATGATAAATGACGCCAAGGTGACTCTTTCCAGGCCGGGCCTCAGTCAGATTAAATATTCCGGCCAGAAATTTTTGAACAAGAGTGATTGGTCGGGCGGCCAGTATTCCTCCAAGACCGGACTCGTTGAAACCGATAATCCGGCCGGCCAGCTCGTCTTAGGCCAGATAAACGGAAAGTATGCGACTTCAAGCCAGGAATTGATCTCTTCAACTGTTGATTTCGGAACATCGGTTACGGTCTTTTACGGCTTAAGCTGGAATCCGGTTTCTCAACCGCCTCAGGCCGGTCCTGACAGCCTCTCTTTTCAGATAGCCGCCAACAACGACAACAGTACTTGGAATTTTATAGGTCCTGACGGAACGCCCGGTTCTTTTTATACGGTCAGCGGAACGGATATATATTCCGGCCATGACGGCAACAGATATCTGCGTTATAAAGTTTTCTTAAAAACCGTTGACGACTCCGTTACGCCAAGCCTCGATGATCTGACCGTTGATTTTCATTCATCCTGCATTCCGGATGGCCAGGTTTATTTTGACGGATTGACCCAGGACACCTACACGGTAACCATTGAAAAGGGAGGCTATCAGACTTTTACCGATACGGACGCGATAGTTAATTCCAACTGGGAAGATTACAGGGCGGTATTGCAGCCATAGCGATTTATGGGCTTATGAATTATGGATTTTAAATTCATAATTCATAATTCATAATTCATAATTCTTTGAGCAAGGGCTTCACATTAATAGAAATAATCATCGCCATCACCATTTTTACCGGGCTTGCTTTAACGATAAGTTCTTTCGGCCTGGATATTTCTGATTTTGGAATATTTCTCGGGGAAAGCGTCACCGGCCAGTATGAAATACAGCTTACTTTGAGGGGAATGGTTTCTGAGATGAAATCAATGAACCAATCGGTAAGCGGAGCTTATGCGATCGAATCTGTTTCTCAGAACTCAATCACATTTTACAGCGATATCGACGGGGACGGCTTAACCGAAAAGATCAGGTACTTTTTAGACGGCAATATCCTGAAAAGGGGATTGACCAAGGCCAGCGGATCTCCGCTTGCATATCCTGCCGGCGATGAAGACATAGACGAGACGGTCCATAATGTTTTAGCTTCGGCCGGCAATATTTTCAGTTACTACGACTCAAGCTACACGGGCAGCCAGGCGGCTCTGAATTTCCCCGTTAATATCCCTCTCGTCCGGCTTATAAAAATAAACATCACCGTTGATCAGAATCCGGCCGATACGATATCCCAGATCAATTTATCAGCCTCGGTTAATATAAGAAATCTATGATGAATAAATTTTTAAGCAAAGAAGGACAGAAAGGTCAGCTTGCGCTGATGGTTTTATTGTTCAGCTCGATTGCCATAGTCATTTTAGGCGGATTGGTTATCTGGGTGGATGCTCAGCTAAAAAATTCCCATCGAAGCAATGACGGGGCTTTGGCGCTTATGATCGCTGAAGCCGGCGCCGAATATTATCGCTGGCATCTTGCCCATGATCCGGCTGATTTTCAGGATGGCACCGGCCAGACCGGACCGTATGTGCATGACTATAAAGACAAGGACGGCAATGTAATCGGTCAATTCATTCTCGACATTACTTCTCCGGTTCAAGGATCAACAGTGGTCACAATAAAGTCAACCGGTAAGATTACAACTAACCCCGATATTGAGAGATCGGTCAGGGTAAAAATGGGACGCTCATCGTTCGTGAAATATGCGGCTGTATCTAATTCAGATATATATTTTCCGCCGGGTACGGAAGTTTTCGGGCCGGTTCATTCGAACGGGGGAGTTCATTTTGACGGCCTTGCCCATAACATAGTTACCAGCGCCAGAACCGACTATAACGATCCCGAACATTCCGGAAATGAAGAGTTCGGCGTCCATACGCATGTTGCTCCGGCAGATCCGATGCCGCCGGCTGCCGTGCCGGACAGGCCCGATGTTTTCATGGCCGGCAGGCAGTTTCCCGTTCCGGCTGTAGATTTTGCCGGGATTACTTCAAGTATCGCGGCAATCAAGGGCGACGCCCAGTCAGGCGGACATTATTTCGGTCCTTCCGGACAGGGATTCGAAGGATATCATATAGTTTTAAAGACTGACGACACCTTCGATTTGTATAAAGTTAAAAAAACCGTTAATACGCCGAACGGCTGTATAAATGTTCAGGGTCAGCAGGATTGGGGGAGCTGGAGCATCGATCAGGAAGTTTTCGTTCAAAATTATGCCTTTCCGGCCAATCGGGTTATTTTCGTGGAGGATCATCTTTGGATCGACGGCCAGATTGATGGCGCTCGCCTGACAATTTCTGCCGGTCTTCTGCCCGAGAATCCCTCCAAGCTGAAGGATATTATGGTTAATAAAGATCTTCTGTACACGAATTATGACGGGACTGATGTCATTGGGCTGATTGCTCAGGGAGATTTTACCGTTGGATGGGTAAGCGAGGACGATCTTCGGATTGATGCCGCTATTGTTTCGCAGAACAGGCGCATCGGTAGGAATTATTACCGTGGTCCGGAAGGTAATCAGCCAAGATGCTCTCCGTATCATACTCGGGCCGTTATCACCACTTACGGTATTCTTGCCACTTTTGATGAATATGGGTTCTCCTATACCGACGGCACCGGCTATCAGCAGAGGAATATCATCTATGATCCCAATCTTCTCTTCTCCCCTCCGCCGAGTTTTCCGACTGGAAGCCAGTACGAGCAGATATCATGGGAGGAGCTTTAGGGGGATATGTTGATAAGTGCTTATCCTAAAGTGAGCCTCGGGATGGTAAAATTAGTACTAATGGTCGATTTATCTGCTCCAAAGCGCTTGGGCGGATAAAGGTATAATTAAAACCTAATATATAAATAAATATTGAATTTTATGAAATTTATGAGAAATCAAAAAGGATTCACTCTTATCGAAATCTTAGTCGTTATCGGCATCATCGCTATTTTGGCGGCGGTCGTCATCGTTGCCTTGAATCCGGCCAGGCAATTTGCCCAGGCTCGAAACACCCAGCGATGGTCAAATGTCAATACTATCTTGAATGCCGTTACCCAGAGAATGGCTGACGCAAGAGGGGTCTGGCTCTCCGCTTGCGGTACGGATACGGTAACATTGCCGGCTACGGCAACAAATATCGGAGATGATACTGCGTCAGGAAATATTGATCTTGACCCCTGTATTGTTCCGACCTATGTTTCGACGATGGTAATGGATCCGTCAAGCGGAACAGCGGCCAATACCGGCTACACTATCATGCAGGCTGGTGCCGCAGGTAGAATTACCGTTACCGCTCCTCTCGCAGAATTAAACGAGGCCATCTCGGTCACTCGATAAGGAATTATTATGATTCCGAACAAAACGCGCCCGAGGGCGCGTTTTGTGTTATAATAAGTATGTGAAAAAAATAAGCTTTTTAGTACTTATTTTTGTTTTTACGCCCCTCGTATCTTTCGGCCACGGAAGTCCTTTTTTCGAATTTAATCCCGATAACTCATCGTTTTTATACCCGGTTAGCGTCGATTCTCCGTCGGAAATATTTATGCCCCAGAACGATTTCTTGGGCGGATTGGATCTCTGGCTTGATAATAGCGGTTCAAGCGGAACCGCCACTTTTGAATTGAGAAATCAGGCCGGTACTCTTGTGGCCTCAAAGACGGCGACAATTCCAACCATCAGTCCGATTGCCGGAGGCCAGAGGTTCCATATAGACTTTAACCAGATAGCCGTAACCAATAACAGCAATTATACTCTCAGGATAATAACCGGCATGCCTAATCTGAGGATTCATTACTCCAGTCGGATTCAGTTTATCGGCCACAACGCTCCTTATTCTTCACAATACATAAACGGCGTCGCCAACATAGATTCAGAAGAGAGAGAGTTCAGCTTTAAATTCGCTCTTTATGAAACATTCGAAACTGTTCCGCCGGTGTTGTCTAATATTTCAACAACTCCTGTTTCCACGAATCAAACTCGTCTTGATTTCAATTCAACCGAGCCGGTTGATTATAGCATGGCTTACGGTTTGGCGGGGCAGGGATACAATCAAAACATAAATTTCAGCGGAGCCTATCAATATTGTGGCCCGGGAATAGATTTCTGCAGCATAGCCATGTCCACGATTCCGGATCAGACCTATAATTATATTTTGACGGTGCGGGATATCTGGGGAAATCAGGTTCAGGCTGCCGGTTCATTTGATTCGGGAGAAGTCAGTCCTGCTCAAACCGTTTCACCGACCCCAACCCCGATTCCTTCGGGAACTCCGGATAGTTCACCCTTAGTTATCTCAGATTTTTTCATTAACGAAGCTACAGACAGGTCGGTGGAGGTTTCTTGGCATACTGATCGAGCGGCTAATTCATACCTTCTTATAAGTTTCAGTTCTGATTTTATAACTGTTACGGCCGTATCCGATAATACTTTTGAATTAGAGCACTTATTAAAAACCGGTGACGTTCTTGATCCGAACAAGACATATTTTGCCAGAGTCACTTCTTATGATGCCTTTGGTAGTGTGGCCAGTCAGACCATAGCTTTTACTACCCTGAAGGTTCCTTCGCTGACTCCGACTCCCTTACTGACTCCGACCCCGCCTCCTCCGCCATCACCCATCCCGCCGTCTCCGATTCCGCCTCCGGACGGCAGTCCGACCCCCGCGCCTACTCCTTTGCCGGAAAATAATGTTCTTTATATCCAAAGCGGGAACGGGTTTTATACGGTTCAGTGGAGCACATCTTCGGGAGGAGAACCGGAAGAAGGCTATCGGGTTGATATTTTTGATAATAATAAAAACCTAATAAAGCAGATCACCCTGCCCAGGGGGGTTTCGGAAGCGACGATTACCGGCATTCCGGATGGCGAATACTATGCCGTGGTTTATGCCGACGAGGGAAGGGTGATGGAGAAAGTCGGTCCTCCGACCAGTTTAAAAATCGGCGATGAAGATTTTACGGGCAGATTGCTGGCCCTATGGCCGTATTTGACGGTTGTCATAGCGGCCTTGATCCTCTTTGTGTTTAGGGATAGACTTCTCAAATTGATCAGGAAACCGGCGCAGCCGCCGATTAAATAGATGCTTTCCGCCAAGAATCTCGAAATATTATACGAAGACAATCATCTGATTGCGGTTTATAAGCCTGCGGGCGTTTTAGTTCAACCCGTTAGAAGTAAGACATCCTTTAGGATGTCTGCCGACATGCCTTTGGCAAGTCGGACTTCTAACGGGTTCCAACCCGCTTCTTCGAAAAGTATCGGCGACCACAGTCTTTTCGGGGAGGTTAAGGAATATTTAAAGAAAAAATATAATAAGCCAGGCAATGTATTCTTGGGGATCGTGCATCGTTTAGACCGGCCAGTTGCGGGCATTGTTTTATTTGCCAAGACCTCCAAGGGCGCTTCAAGGTTATCTGAACAGTTCAGGAGCCGGGATGTAAGCAAAATATATCATGCAGTGGTAGTCGGACGAATGGATCCGGCCAATGGCATATTGCGTCATTCTTTGGTAAAAAAAGAGGACGAAAGAATCGCTGAGGTTTCCGATGAGGGCAAAGAGTCGGAACTTTATTATGAAACAGTAAGGGCGAATGATAAATTTTCCCTTCTAAAAATAGAACCGAAGACAGGTCGGTTTCATCAGATAAGGGTTCAGCTTTCCGAATCGGGCCACCCGATAGCGGGGGATACTAAATATGGATTTAAGAATGAAGATTTACGATTTAAGAATGGCAGAGATATAGCCTTATGTGCTACCGAGGTTACGTTCAGAACGGCTACGACGGAAGAGTTTAAGACCATAAAAATAGATTATCCCGCAGAGTGGAAGGAATTTTTTAGATGAGAAATGGCTTCGGTTTAGCGAGGCCTTCGGCGAGTACCGGTTAGTTGAGGATGTCCGGGAGAGAGATCACCGATTCCTCCCGGAGAGGGGCAGTTACACGGGGGTTGACTTTTTACGAATTTTTTATATAATCAGAAGGTTCCTTTAAATACCTTTCAAGAAGGAGTTAGATTTGAACTCAAATCGTTTTCTCGTTTCTGCTAAGAAATTCAGGCTTAAGGATTGTAACCCAGATTTTACCGGACGCTTAACTAAGAGAGATGCCGAAAAGCAGCTCTCGACAGATGTCGCAAAAATAAGAAAACTTCAGAATCGTTTGTTTTCTCGAGGCACTCATGCCGTACTTATTATTCTTCAGGGTATGGATGCTTCCGGTAAGGATAGTGCAGTTAAGCATGTTTTATGGGAAGTTAATCCCGCCGGCTTTGATGTTAATAGTTTCAAATCTCCCACGAGTGAAGAGTTGGATCATGACTTTTTATGGAGGCATGTTAAGGCACTGCCAAGGCGGGGAAAGATCGGGGTATTCAACCGCTCCCACTATGAAGAAGTTGTTGTCGTAAGGGTGCACCCTGAATTTTTAGAGAAGCAAAAGATTCCATCTGGGCTAAGAAAGAGGAATATCTGGAAAAGGAGATTTGAGCAGATAAGTAATTTTGAGAAATTCTTAACAGAAAATGGAATCATTGTCTTGAAATTCTTTCTCCATGTTTCCAAAGAGGAGCAGAGGAAAAGATTTTTAGAGCGCCGGCACCGGCCCTCTAAAAGATGGAAGTTCTCTCTGTCTGATATTAAAGAAAGAAGGTTTTGGCCTAAGTATATGAGAGCTTACGAAAGTGCGATTTCCAATACCAGCACTCCTTGGGCGCCGTGGTATGTTATTCCAGCAGATCGCAAATGGTTCACTCGGGCGGTGATTGCGGATGTTATCGTTAAAAGACTTAAAGCTTTAGACTTAGACTATCCCTCAATTTCAAGAGAACAGCGTCAGGAATGGGAGCAAGCCAAGAAAATGCTCAAGGTGAAAAAGTAACTTATACGTCCCGCCAATGCGGGACTTTTGTGTTCTTGTTCGGCGGTTAGTTGACACAACTTGATATTTTTTATAAAAAGTATAGGCTCTTTGATACTTAAATAAGGAGATTCGAATGAAGAGAGTGATTGGTTTCGCAATTTTGCTTACATCTTTTGCTGTTCCGGCCTGGGCTCAGGATCAAGGCGATAGAAGCGGGAAAGCCGAAGCAAGGGTTGGAGGGATCTTTAATTCCAACGCCGCTGTTTCCGGCAACGAAGGTAATTTTTCAGTAGGATTTAAAGTCGGGGATCATTTAGGCCGGGGGTCCGTTACTAAGAAGCTAAGCTTGGACTTCGCCTTTGACTACGTCTCCGTGTCTAAGGAGGAGGTTTTCATCGATTATATCGGCGTTGCAAGAGTGAACAAGCACGGCTTATATTTCAGTCCGAGCATGGGGCTTGATGTTATCAAGAATCGTAGGGTGAATTTGTATTTGAACGGAGGGTTTACTCTTTACGGCCAGGTTCAGACCATTTCCTTGCGGGGTTACTACAACCAATGGCAAAATGTTTGTCGTTACTACTATTTTTATAATTCTTGCCAGACCGATTGGGACCTCTTGGGCAATTACGGATTAGGCTTAAATTATTTCCCCAGCGCTAATCACCCTATTTATATGGGCATCAGTTACTTGCGCTTTACTAATCGAAAGAATCACCTTGCCGGAACTTTTGGAGTTGTTTTTTAACCGCCGCTTAAGGCGGTTTTGTTAATTAAAAACCCGCCTTTACTATGGATTTTAATTTCAAATCGAATTTGGCAATGATATAGTGAACAGCCACCCTTTATGATATATCATAAAGGGTGGCGTGATTTTAAAACACCTCCCATATAGGAGGTGTTTGACTTAGTTGTAACTTCTATGCCACGGCCACTTAAATGCGAGCATGTTGGCGGCGGACCTGGTCGGATTCAAAAAGAATGCAAGTATGGCACCCCAGGCCTTATGTGTTTTCATTACCGGCCGTATAAGCTTGTAGTCTATCAGATCCTCTCCGATGGAAAGGAGCGTGCCGGCCAGCGGAGTGACAACATGATCCATGTACGACTGTTCGCCTTTGCGGCGGAGACCGACGTTTCCGATAGAGCTTTCCGATACGGGTCCGAACTCGAAGTTTTCACTGTATATAAATGAGAAAATCAACTGCTTCTTCTTGGAGTTCCAGTAGGCCTTGTTCCACCCGGGCTTGGCTCTTTTTGAAGGTTCATGGTTTTGGGCGAAAATAAAGGCGGCCGTCGAGCCCATTAAAGGATGGCCGACCCAGTTTGTCAGAGACGTATTGCCGTCGTTCCATCCTCTGATAGACCGGACAGACTCGAACCAGTCTTTAAGGAAGGGTCCTTTAAGTTCTCTGATAGTTTTTTCTTCGGTTAGTCTGATGGAAGTTTGGATTCCCAAGAAAACTCCGCTTTGTATGACGATGTTACGGTAATTTGTCGTCTTAGGCTTGGTCGCTATGAATGGATCGGGAAATCTGATCTTGAAGCGAGGTCTGTCCGCCGATGTATTTTCAAAAAGATTTTCCGGGTAAAAATTTCTTTTCTCTATGACCCTCTTCGTAACTATCGGGCTATCAGGCAATTCTTGAGCAGTGGCCAAAGCAGTAGGCAGTAACAGAGCAGTCATGAGCAGGAGGGCGGTCCTTGGCATCGAATATACCCCTTATTTCAATATACTGCGGTAATATTAAGATATTTATAATTCTTATCAATAGCCTCAGATAGTTGCTTGGTAAAAAGCAAAAAGCAACTAAAAGTTGCTTTTTGCTGAGCTCAGATGAACCGAGCTTAGCTTGGTGGAGATGGTGGAAGTTGAATCCACGTCCGAAAGTTATACCGATAAATGTGTACCGAGATAGACGATTTAGTCTTTCGCCGTAAAGTAGAAAACCGACAAAATAATCTACGGCTATTTCTTTTAATTTATTCAACAGCCTCCGGAAGAAAAAAAACGAAAACTGTCCAGTCTACAATATGACACTCCATGATCCGCCAGTAGACACCGCGGTGGAATGGCTTACCTAAACGATGTTAGGCGAAAGCGTAATTAGGTGAATTTTTGGCACCTATTCAATTGATCGGATGTGATTTCCGTGGCTGAACGATCATGCCACCCCCAGCATTTATCGGTCGTAAGCTTCGTCGAAGCCCGACATCCCCAATAGCCATATTATATCAAAAAACAGGATAATTTCAAGGGGTACCGTTCTATCTCAGTACCTCGGTGGTGTCAGGGCATAGAGCCACTACGCTATTTTTCGAAATATAAAATTATCGAGTTATTTTTATAATTCATTAGTTTTAGTCCGGGAAATATCTTCTTGTAATCTGAGAGAGAATAATAGAAGAATGAATGCTTGATAATCCCTCCTCTGTCCGGAATTAGTTCATGTTCAATAACTATTTTCTTGCGGTTATATCGAAAACGCTCGATTCCGATCCGATCGGAGATGGTCTGGTACTGTCTCTCTGTCCAAGTTTCAGGGGGAGGATTTAAAAAAGAATTAGCGATAAAGAAGCCCCTAATTTTTAGAAAGCCTTTTATTTTTAATAATTCACCCTTTGTCAGGTAGTTGATACTCCCTCTGCAAACGATGGCATCAAATTTTTCTTTAGCATCCCAGCCAACCTTTTTATATATCCATCTTGGTTTATGGGGGATGAATGGGTCGAGTAAGTAAACTCTGCCCCCAGATCCTTTAAGAGTCTCGGTTCCTTGAGGGCCCCCTCCAATATCAAGAATGGTTTTCGGCTTTTTTTCGGAAATAACCCTTTGGATATACTGATCAAAGTATCCAGACTTAATGTACCTTGCGGGAAACGTTTTTCGATAGTTAGTCCACATTGCGGTGCTTGTTAACAAATTGCTTGCAATCAGAGAAATCGGCAAAACCGGCTATATATCCGTGGTAAGGCAAGCGGATGATAAAAGATTTTTTCTTGGTTTGGAAAGAGTTTTTAAGATCACCGTCAGTACCCGGGAATTGGTATTCTTTTTGTATTTTTTTTCCGATTAGTTCATGGCCGTGAATCAGAAATTTTATGTGGGGATTCCTTTGAAACAGCATATCGAGCAGGGGAGCGTTAAGGGTGGCCTTTCGGTTCGTATAAACGATCCTTTTTCGATGATCGACCTTTTTAACGAAAGATAAGGATTTCTCTCCCGCCCTCTTTCCTCTGGTGGTTGTGATGAATCCCGCCCCTATTCTGACCGCGAAAGTACCGAATACCAGGTCAGCCTTTCTATCCCTTGGGTAGTTCTCAATAACAAACTCGGTCTCTTCATCCAAGGTCGGGCTTGGGAATGCTGCCATCTTGGTTTTATAGAATCTCGACTTTAAGAGGCTATCTATGAGTTTGATGTGCTCATCGAAGGTAATATCAAAGCATGCTCCGTCGGCCGTGATTGCAATTTTTTTCTCCTTAGCCCAGTCGGGGTGGTTGGCGAAGATTATATTCGCCCGACTTTCGAAAAGAGTTTTTTGTCCGGCCCTGATAAGTTCATCTCGAGTTCCGTCAAAAAGCTTGTATCCTATAAGAGTTGTGACGGGATATCTTTTCTTAATTTCATCAATGGTTCTGGGAGCGATGGTAAAGTCTATCGAAAATTTGTCGCCAACTTTATACTTATGAGATGGAAATTTCCCAACAAAGGGACTGAAGGGTGCGAGATTGGCTACAGCTGCGGCAAGTATGTAGGCATCAGCCTTGAAAGAAGTGACTTTTTGAAAGTAATCATAGACATCTTTAACCCGGATAATGGGTAGGTTGGTTTCTATTTTTAGGTATTCCCAAGCCACTAAGGTAACTTGATGTTTGAGGTTGCTTAACTTTTCTGAAGTTTTCAGGGCAAGTCCGCCTTGGAATCTGTTGGTGATGTATTTAACAGAATCTAAGCGGGCAGGAATCGGACCAACGGTGATTAGTACTTTAGGCATAGGGTAAATGTACTAAATGGCCCTACTTCAGTCAAAATCCCTCATTAGCTGTATATAGAGAGGCCTATACGATATATTGACTTCAATAATCATATTTGCGACACTTAAGGAGCTCATTGAAATCAGAAAAAGAGAGAATAAAAAGATGCGCAGAATCGCAACCCTTTCCTTGGTCCTGTCGCTTGTATTTGTGACGAGTTGCTTTGGTCAGACGCCAGTCAATCCCACAGTCCCTGATTTGACGAGTAAGAATTGGAAGTTTGAGGGTGAGAGCGGTGTGTTAGTTTCTGTCCAGACCAACAACCAGCAGGCGGATCTCCAGACCAGTGCCAAGTTTTACTACAACGATACGGAGAAGATGTATGCCAACACTCTCCTATGGAGGGGGTCGGAAGTAGCTATGGTTTTCGGCGCCAGTGACGCAGACCGTCGCTTTGCCATCAAGGTTAATGGAAAATGGCATGTTGCCAAGGATAAAAATAAGTCGCCGGTTTTTATGGCTGTTTACGACTCGACTGGAAAACCGACCGGAGTGAAAATGACTCTCGATACCTTCGACGGCCCGAAAGAGCTCACGCTTGATTTAAACTAAATCCCGCTAAGCGGGATTTTAAATTTCTACACTTCTTTGTATTGATCGTCGTTCGCTCCGCCGCGACGGAGCTTCCCTCCTTGAAACCCCTCGGTTTCAATTCTTCCGCTCCGGGAAAACAATTGTGTTTTCCCGATCCCTTTCTGCCGCGCTAAACCCCGAGTCCTCTCTGTTTAGCGCGGGCTATGTCCTTCTTTTTTATTGTTTCGCGCTTATCGTATTTTTTCTTACCTCTGGCAACTCCGACAAGAAGTTTTACGAAGCCTTTTTTACCGTAGAGTTTTAGGGGTACGAGGGTGAGGCCGTGAGCTTTCGATGTCCCGATAAGCGAGGCTATCTGCCTCTTCGACATTAATAGTTTCCTTGATCTTTGCGGTTCGTAATCGGGCGGGGCGTTGGCGGCTTGATAGGGAGGGATCGCAGATCCTATCAGAAAAGGCTCCTCGTTGATTATTTTGACGTAGGAACCCCTGATCGACGCCATTCCATTTTTAATCGATTTTACCTCCTGTCCGGTCAATACAATGCCGGCCTCGATTGTTTCGAGGATCTCATAATCAAAGTTAGCTTTCGGGTTATTAGCGTATTCGCTCATAGGTCAATACTATCCTGTTTTGTAGCAATAAAAAAGCCCGCAAAAAGCAGGCTGGTAGCGTGTAGTCCGGGTTATTTTTGCAGTGCGACAAATTTGAGAGCGTTCTTTCTCTTTCGGCAAGTCTTGCGGTTTTGGCATAGACCTAGGCGGATGGTTTTGGGTCCGGCACAGCGGCACTGACTGATGACTGTTTCGCAATCTCGACAGATTTCCTTATAGTGTTCGCTCATTTTCCCCTCCCGGCTCCAGCCGTTTTTATACGGTAGCATCTTTAATACGTGATGTCAATTATGGTCTTGATAATAGATTAGGTAGAGAGATCTACTTTCTTTCCTCGAGACGAGCTTTCAACGAAAGATTTTCACTTTTTCTCAAAACAGACATATCGATCTCTTCGCCCACCTTGAAACCCTGAAGCTTGTCGCTCAAGTCCTTGTCTTCGGTCAGCTTCTCCCCGTTTAACGCAAGAATTATGTCATTTTCTTGTACGCCCGCTTTGTCGGCCGGAGAACCAGGAACGACTGCCACTGAATTGGGGATATGATCCCTGACGACCAAAGCTCCGTACTCAACCGGCAAAGAGTATTTTTTCTGCAGTTCTTTGCTGAGCATCACATATTGCAGACCGATAAACGGCTTGATGATTCGGCCGTGCTTGATGATATCTTCCAAATCCTGCTTAGCCCAGTTGATCGGAATGGAAAAGCCTATATTCTGAGCGCCGAAAATTATGGCAGTATTGATTCCGATTACTTCGCCATCGAGGTTTATGAGCGGACCGCCCGAATTTCCCTGATTAATCGCAACATCAGTCTGGAGAACTCCTCGGAGATGCTCCATCTGTCCGCCTGTTCCCAGTGAAGCGGAAATTTTTCTTGAAAGTCCCGAAATGATGCCCTTGGAAACGGTATTTGAAAAAAGCCCCAAAGCATTGCCTATGGCTATCACGGTTTGGCCGAGTTCAAGTTTTACCGAATTTCCCAACCTTACCGCCGGTAGACCCTTGGCATTTATTTTCAAAACGGCAATATCATTGATGGGATCGCGGGAAATGACCTTGCCCTGATATTCGCTTCCATCCATGGTCAAGACCGTGTATTCGGAGTCGGGATCGAAAACGACATGCTTGTTCGTAAGAACTAATCCGTCGGGGTGGACGATAAAGCCTGATCCGCCTCCGACTTTGACCTTTTCCTTTTCTCCGCCCTCAACCTCCCCGTACATAAAAGGATTAAAGAACGGAGCGGGATATATGCCCTTAATCTTAGGCATATATTTTGATATAACAATACTGACGACCGAAGGAGCGACTTTTTTGACCGCATCGATTGCTAATTTATCGTATTCAACGCTATTCATCATGAGTGAAAAATTTAAAATTCAAAAATCAAAATGACAATGTAAAATTTAAATTTAATGATTTTACTCCGTCATTTTCCATTTTGAAATTTACCTTTTGAATTATAAATACAGTATACGATTAAAAACCTCGTTCTTCAATAGGTCCACCGTTGTCGTCGCCCGCCAATTATTGGGTAAATACTTGGTTAGGCGCATAGGAGGAAATCTGATTAGAGCGAAGATTACTGAAACCGAAGCTTATTGCGGGTTTAAGGATAAAGCCAGCCACGCTTCCCGGGGATTGACCTCAAGGACAAAAATTATGTTTGGACCGCCGGGCCATGCCTATGTTTATATGATTTACGGTATGTATCACTGCCTTAATGTCGTAACCGAGAAAGAAGGATACCCAGCCGCGGTTCTAATCCGCAAGGCAGAAATAATAAATCCGAAATTCGAAGCACTAAATACTAAACAAAGACCGAAAATTAGAAATTCTAAATTTAAAACAGATTTGAACTTGCAATTAAAAGGTCCGGGGATTATTTGTCGGGAATTAAAAATCGACAAGCATTTGAATGGAGTCGACATCTGTAAAGTTAAAGAGTTATGGATCGAGGAAGGCGGAGAGGAAGTGAAACCGGGCCAGATCAAAAAGGGAAAGCGCATAGGAGTTGACTACGCCGGAGCGTGGCGACATAAATTGTGGCGGTTTTACATTTAGGATTATTCAGTTAATATAGGGGCAGACTCTTGATATTTAAAGAGGCTGTACGGTGGCCAGATCCAAAAGTCATGCACCGTTTAGGGACTGGTGGTTTCAAAGGGCTATGTTATTTCTGAGCAACAGTGCCTGGAAGGTTGTTGTGACTGATTTCAGGAAGTCTAAAAATAAAGACGAAAGGAGTTATTGGGGCTGCGTTGACCTTGAAGACGAGGTTATATATTTGGACAGAAGGCATGCCCACGCGAAGATTTTGGTACACGAGATTGGCCATGTTCTTTTGGACGAATTATTAGACGACGAAGCAAGATCAAGACCCAAAAAAGATTTAGCTAAGATTAAAAACCCCGATAAATTTTTTAGATACGGTGAATTAAGAATTTTGGAATGGGAAGCCTGCTTTTATAACAGTCTTTCGGGGCGGCAGAAGAAAATGCTTCAGTCGTTTATTGACAATGCCCCGAGGGGGGAAAGGCGTTAACCGCCTTTTTTATTTTGCCGTTTTTCATGTATAGTATTTATAATGGTTAAACATCTAATCAGACAGATAATTTCTCGGGAATATCCTGGAGCAGATTTCGGCATTCTTATCCCTCCCGACCCGAATATGGGAGACTATTCGGTCAACCTGGCTTTTATTGTGGCCAAAAAAGAGAAGAAGAACCCCGAAGATATGGCCCGCCAAATGGCGGATCAGTTTTCGCGAGATACCGAACTCAATAAATATTTCGAGAAGATAGAGCCGGCCGGAGGTTTTATCAACTTCTTTTTATCGGAGAGCTTTTTGCATAGAGAACTTTTAAAAATAGTTCAAGAAAAAGATGGCTTCGGTTCGGCCAAGGAAAAGAATTTTAAGATCAACCTCGAATTCGTATCGGCTAATCCGACCGGCCCTTTGACCGTCGCCAATATAAGGGCGGCATCTTTCGGTGATGCGCTTGGGAATGTTCTGAAAAAGGCCGGCTACCAAGTTACAAAAGAGTACTACATCAATGATGTCGGTGTTCAGATCCGAACTTTGGGGGAATCGGTTGCCAAGCGCTACCTTCAATTAAAGGGCAAGGATATTGATTTCGAAGAAAATCTTTATCAAGGGGAATATATTATTCAGGCAGCTAAAGAGATAAAAGAAAGTAATCTGATCGGTCCCGATGAAAACTTCGATGAGGTGGCGGATAAATGCCGTAAGTATGCAACTCAAAAATTCATAGATTCGGCTCGGAGCTCTTTGGGTGATTTAGGTGTAAAATTTGATGTTTGGTTTTCGGAAAGTAAACTGCATGAATCAGGAGAGGTGGCGGCAGTTCTTAGTGATCTGAAAAAGGCGGGCCATACCAAAGAAAAAGACGGGGCGATTTGGCTGGTGTTCGGCGGCGATAAAGAAGCCGTCTTGGTCAAAAGCGACCGATCCACGTCCTATCTGATGAACGACATCGCTTATACTAAAAATAAATTCAAAAGAGGCTTTGATCGGGCTATCAATATCTGGGGAGCCGATCATCATGGCGATGTGCCGAGGCTCTTAGCCGGATCGGAGGCGTTGGGCTTCAGTCCCGATAAGCTCAAAGTTCTTCTTCATCAGTTGGTTTTGATAAAAAAACAAGATGAATTCCAGAGAATGTCCAAAAGAAAAGGAGAGTTCGTTTTGCTCTCTGACTTGCTGAAAGAAGTCGGCCGGGATGCAATCAGGTTCTTTTTTATGGCCAAGGACTTGAGTACGCATATGGATTTTGATATCGATTTGGCCGAGGAGCAGTCCAAGAAAAACCCCGTATTCTATATTCAATACGCCTCTGCCAGACTGAACAGCATATTCAATAAATCTCAGGAGAGCCGGGAGTCCGGAGTCATAAAAAGGGCAGATGCGGGTTTGCTCAAAGAGAAAGAAGAGCTGGGGTTGATGAGAAAGATGTCCAAATTTCCGGAGTTGATCGAGGAAGTCTCCGAGACTTATCAGATTCACCAATTAGCCCAGTACGCATTCGAGCTGGCGGGGGATTTCCACAATTTTTACGAAAAACACCGAGTTATGCATGATAACAAAAAACTCGAAGAGGCGCGGCTTTTACTTTGTTGGGCCGTTGATCTTGTTCTCAAAAACTGCCTTGGACTCATGGGAATTTCTGCGGTTGAGAAGATGTAGGCCGTAAAAGCACGCGGCCCCTGCTATATCGAGAAATAAGTCAGACAGGGTGTCTTTTAGATCGCCGATGAAGTAGGTTTTTATTTGAAATTGCTCATAAATCCAGCCGGGCAATGTTTGGTTGGCCGTATACTCGGTGAATTCCCAGAATACTCCTATGAGGGCTGTAGCGCCTGTGACAACCAGCATATTCTTAAATGTTTTGCCGGAAACCATATGGTCCTTTAAGTAAGAGGCTATCAGCATGGCTATGAAAAATCCTCCTAAAAAATGCTGTACCGCGTCAAACCACCACCACTTGATGTAGAGGCTATAGTACATGCTGACCACATTTGAGGCGAAAAGGAGAGATAGATACAATAACGCTCTCTTCATTCAAATAATTTAACACAAAAAGGCTCTTTTTTCAAATTGAATTTTGGCTCAAGTTCAGCTATAATGGCGGAATGTATGATTTCAAGAGAGTTGAGTCGGAAACACTCGATTTTTGGCATAAAAACGATATTTTTAAAAAGTCTTTAGATCTGCGCCGGAAGGGCAAGAGGTTCGTTTTTTTTGAAGGACCGCCGACTGCTAACGGGAGGGCTCATATCGGACACTTTTTGACTCGGGTTTATAAGGACCTGTATTGCCGCTATAAAACTATGCGGGGATTTTTTGTTTTAAGAAAGGCGGGCTGGGATACTCATGGTTTGCCGGTTGAAATCGAAATCGAGAAAGAACTTGGGTTCAAAAGCAAAAAAGACATCGAGAACTATGGAATCGAGAAATTCAACAAGAAAGCCAGAGAAAGCGTATGGAAATACAAAGAAGAATGGGAGGCCATGACCCGGAAAATGGGTTTTTGGCTTGACATGAAAGACCCCTATATAACTTATGAGAATAATTATATAGAAACTCTCTGGTATATCATTCAGCAAATTTGGAAAAAAAAGCTACTGTACCGCGCCCATAAGGTTCTGCCTTTTTGCGTCAGATGCGGAACTCCGCTTTCTTCGCATGAGGTTGCTCAGGGATATGAAAAAGTAAAAGACAGGTCGGTTATTATTAAGTTTAAAATTAAAAATTTAAAACTAAAAATTAAGGAGTTGTCTCCGGCAATGACTTATATTCTGGCTTGGACAACCACGCCCTGGACGCTTCCGGGTAACGTTGCTTTAGCGGTGGGCAAGGACATCGAATATGCAGTTGTCGAGAAAGAGGGGGAGAGATATATTCTCGCCTCGGATTTAGTTGAGAAAGTTTTCAGGGCCGATCCTGGATTGAAAATTCACGACTCCAAATTCAAGGGCAGCGACCTGGTTGGTTTAGAGTACGAGCCCCTTTTCGATATCAAAGAGCTGAAATCAAAAACTTCCTATAAAGTTTATGAAGCTGATTTTGTTTCTACCGATGACGGTACGGGCGTGGTCCATACGGCCGTGATGTACGGAGAAGACGATTATGTCCTTGGAACAAAATTAGGCCTGCCCAAATTTCATACTGTTGATGAGCAGGGGAGATTCACCGGCGTGGGGAAGGACTTTGACGGGATGATCGTAAAACACAAAGACAAGCCGACCGAAGAAAAAACCACCCAGAAAATAATGGACAGTCTCAAGGCAAAAAACGCTCTTTTGAAAGAAGAGGAGTACGAGCATGATTATCCGTTCTGCTGGCGATGCCATTCCCCGCTCCTTTATTACGCCAAGAGCTCCTGGTTTATAAAAATATCGGCAGTCCGGGATCAGCTGATCAAGGATAACTCCAAGGTTAATTGGATTCCCGAGCATATAAAAGAGGGGAGATTCGGCCAGTGGCTCAAAGAAGGAAAGGATTGGGCTTTTTCCCGGGAACGGTACTGGGGTACTCCGTTGCCGGTTTGGGAATGTGTAAAGTGCCAGAGCCATGAAGTTTTGGGTTCGGTTAAGGAAATTGAAAGCAGGGCGATAGGCCGGAAAAATACATACTATATTATTCGGCACGGCAGTACTACTCGGGATGAATCGGGGAAAATGATAATCAGTTCCGTGTTGAAATCAGACAAGTACCTGCTTACTTCGATTGGGAAAAAGCAGGTTGAAAAGGCCGCCAAAGAACTTGACCGAAAGGGCGGGGCGGATATCATTTTCACCTCTCCTTTCATGCGTACCAAAGAAACGGCAGAAATTATCGGCAGACTAATCCATGTGAAAGTAGAAGAAGATCAAAGGCTTGCAGAAATAGTTCACGGCGTAAGCTGCGAGGACAAAGCCCACAGGCTTTGTCCGGTTAAAGACCTAAGACCAGATTTTAATTTTAAAACTCATCCCGACGGAGAAAGCTGGAACGATGTCAGAAAGAGGACGGAGGATTTCATTAACGATCTGGAATCTAAATATTCGGGAAAGCGGATACTTATCGTCGGACACGGAGATCCTCTTTGGCTCCTGTACAATATGGCCTCCGGAAAAGATCAAAAAGAAATTTTGGAAAACAGGCAAAAAGGCTGGTATCCTCCTTTGGCTTCGCTCGAACCGTTAGAATGGAAATCACTTCCTCGAAATGAATATGGAGAATTAGATCTTCATCGGCCATTTATCGATAAAATTTCCATCAAGTGTCAGAAATGCGGAGCAGTTATGAAAAAAGTTCCTGACCTTATCGATGTCTGGTTTGATTCCGGAGCGATGCCTTACGCCCAATGGCACTGGCCTTTTGAAAATACAAAAACATTCAAAGATCAGTTTCCGGCAGATTACATCATAGAAGGCATCGATCAAACTCGGGGCTGGTTTTACACTTTATTGGCCATATCAACATTGCTTGGCAAAGGGATTCCTTACAGAAATGTTATGGTTAACGGCCATGCCCTCGATGAGCATGGCAAGAAGATGTCCAAATCTTTGGGCAATGTGGTCAGGCCTGATGAGATAATGGATTTAGTCGGAGTGGACGCAACTCGCTGGTATTTCTACACCGCCAGCACCTTAGGCGAATCCATAGTCGTAAGTAAAAAGAGCGCCCAAGACCGCCTTAAAGGGTTTATATTTACTTTGCAAAATTGTGTAAGATTTTACGAACTTTACTCGCAAGAAGTCTCCAGTTACAAATCGTTCGCCTCAAGTTCTAACCTATTAGACAAATGGATGCTCTCTAAATTCAATGGTTTGGTTGACCAAGTTACGTCTGATTTAGATAAGTATGATCCGACTTCGGCCTCAAGGAGTCTGGAGAAATTTGTCGTCGAAGATCTGTCTAATTGGTGGTTGAGACGCTCCCGAAAAAGAAAAGAAGCCCTCGTTCTTTTGAGGTCTTTACTTTTGGATTTATCCAAGATCTTAGCCCCTTTTGCTCCTTTTCTTGCCGAAGATATCCATAGGAGAATGCATCGTGGCTATAAAGCAGGAACCTTAAGCGTACACCTCCACGATTGGCTATCGGCCGATAAGAAATCCATAAACCTCAAATTGGAGGCTGAGATGGATGAAGCTCGAAATGTTGTGGCTGCGGGGTTGGCTCTGAGAAAAGAAAAACAGGTGAAAGTTCGTCAGCCTATTCGTTCGGCGAGTATCAAAAGAAGCGGCAAGTTTCAGAAGGACATCGAGGTTTTGATTGAGGACGAGTTAAATGTGAAGAAATTAGCCTACAATAGAAAACAAGAAGCGGAGATTGCGCTTGATTTTGATCTTGATCCGGCGCTTATCCATGAAGGTTATGTGAGGGAGTTGATCAGGCAGATGCAAGATATGCGAAAGGAAGCCAAATACAGACTGGATGAAAAAGTTTTCAGCCGATGGCATTCAGACGACCAAGACGTGGCGGCGGCGGTTAATCAATGGGCCGAGGAGATTAAGAAAGAGGTTTTATTAAAAGAGTTTATCGCCGGTCAGACCGGAACTAAGGCATACGATGTAGAAAAAGAATTAGAATTGGCTCCGCAGAAAAAGATTTGGGTGGGAGTCAGAAAATAGGCGCTCAGTCTTGGGTTATTGGGCGCGCGTCATAAAATCTTACTCGGATTTAGCCAATGAAGGGCATGATATAAAGACGCTTCGCCTTAACCTATTCAGGGCACGGCATAGATTTTTGATAAAATCTTGCCTTTTACTCCCGCCAGTCGCGGTCCGTAAATCCCTTCATAGGTTAAAGCTTCGCTTGGTGTTTTAGATAAAAACCCGTGCGAATACCCTTATGATCAAGAGATGGGGTCCCGAATGCTTCAAATAGGTCACCTAATTATTTGAAAGAGTTTATTAATCTTAATAATGATCAAGCGACCAGAATCAAAACAACCTATTCCAGAATCGGCCACAAAGGTTTTTAGCGGTAAAATATTTGATGTTTATCAATGGGAACAAGAGCTTTTTGATGGGACTAAGACCATTTTCGAAAAATTAAAAAGACCGGATACGGTGGTAGTTTTTCCGGTTCTCTCCGATGGTAGAATTGTTCTGACGCAACAGCAACAACCGGGGAGGGAGTCGTTTATAGGAGCAACTGGCGGACGAATTGAGGATGGCGAAGATGTACTATCGGCAGCTAAAAGAGAGTTATTAGAGGAGAGCGGATATGCTGCCGGTCGGTTTATTCTTTGGGATGCCCAGCAGCCAACTAGTAAAATTGATTGGGCCGTATATTCGTTCATAGCCAAAGATCTTAAAAGGGTTTCCGACCCTAGTCTTGATGCCGGAGAAAAGATTACTTTGAAGATGGTGACTTTCGATGAATTTTTGGAATTAGGAATCTATCAACGCTTTGCGGAAAAAGAGATTGTTTATAAGCTTTTTGAGGCAAAAATGGATGGTAAAAAAATGAAGGAACTCAAACTTTTATTTGACCCCAATGCCTAAACGAGTTTTTGTAATTCATGGAGATAATGATGAATGGGTTCCGATGGAAAGAGCTGAAGAGTTGAGGAATAGACTGAGCGCGAAGCTTATAATTGTAAAAGGCGGTGGTCATTTTAGCGGAAGCGATGGAGTTTTGGACTTACCTGTTGCTTTGGAAGAGCTGTTAAATATGGCAAAATAGACACATGGCTAAGAGAGTCTATATAATTCATGGTTGGGCGGGGAGACCTGACGAGGCTTGGTTCCCTTGGATCCGGAAGCAGCTTGAGGAAAAAGACTTCGAAGTTTTTGCCCCGGCTATGCCGGATCCTGACTACCCGAAGATAGAAGTCTGGGTTCAGTTTCTCGAAAATCTGATTGATTCTCCGGATAAGAACACTTACTTTGTCGGACATTCAAGCGGTAGTCAGGCGATAATGAGATATCTTGAGAAGTTGCCGGAGGATATCAAGGTAGGCGGATGCGTGTTTGTGGCCGGGTGGTTTAAGCTGAAAAATCTTACTACCGAAGAAGACTGGGATATAGCCAAGCCATGGATGGAAAGAATTATTAATTTTGAAAAAGTTAAACGGCATGCTCATAGTTTGGTTGCGGTTTTTTCTGAAAACGACCCCTATGTCGATTTAGAAAATAAAACTCTTTTTGAAGAAAATCTCGGGGCCAAAACCATTTTGGACGGCCATAAGGGGCATTTTGATAAAGACGACGGGATAATAGAGTTGCCCGTTGTTTTGAGGGAATTACTAAAAATGATCAAATGAGGACGAGGGCGATAATTATAAAAAAACAGCCGGTCAAAGAACATGATCAGCTCATCAGCTGTTACACCGAAGAATTCGGCAAACTAACGGCGATGGCCAAGGGCAGTCTTAAGAAAGAATCCATTCAGGCCATGCATGTCGATCTTTTCAACTTGGTTGACTTCGACCTTGTCAGCGGAAGAGCAACCCCTATCATAGCCGGAGCCCAATTAGAGAATGGCCACGGATTCATTAAATCCAACCTAAACGCTTTAGCGGCAGCTTATTTTTTTCTTGAGGCTATCGATAAAATCGTTTTTGATAACGAAAAGGACCCCTTGCTGTGGAGGTTCATCGAGAATGTATTCAGACTGCTTGATAAAAAGGTCAAAGAGGGAGAGAATGACTTTTCTGAATTTATTCATGAAAAACAAGCCGAACTTTTGAAGATTATGGGCTATGCGCCTAATCTTAGCGAATGCTGCCTGTGCCTTAGTCCGACAAGCGGAAACCACAGAGCCTACAGCCAGGATTTGGGCGGAGCTCTATGTTCCGACTGCTTTTTATCGGGCCAGAAGGGAATATTTATTAAAATGAACGACTCTTCCGTATCTGAAATTATCTTCCAAGGTATAGCTGAAAAGAAATTTGATTCTTTAAATCTGATAAAAGCAGTGACGATATAAAAATATGATTTTCGCCAACAAAGCCCTAAAATACCTTATTTTATTCGCCGCTCTTCTGCTGGTTGTTGCCATATCTTCTTTTTGGTTCGGTGGCAAAAGTTCTTTTAGCGAGAAAGACGTTAAGCTTGAGCTTGAAAGCCCTCTTCAGGCTTCGGCCGGAGACGAGGTTGTCTATAAGATAAAATATGCCAATGCGACTAAGACTACTCTTCATGGTCTTAACTTTCTGTTCTTCTATCCCGAAGGAGCGACGTTCATCAAAGACGGCCTAACCGTTGAAGGAGATACTGAAGGTTTTGAAGTGGAAGAATTGGCTCCCGGGCAGAAGGGCGAGAAGGAAATAAAGGTTTTTATCGTCGGGGATCGGGGTAATATCAAGACCGCCAAGGTAACTCTTTCTTTCAGGGCCGGCAATCTCCAGTCTTCATTTGAGAAAGCGGCCAATACTTCAACCACGATTGTTTCTATGCCGGTGGAGCTTACTCTCGTCGCTCCGCCGAATATTACATCGGGCCAGCCGATTACCTATATTCTCGATTATCGCAATATTTCAGGAGAGGACATTTCCGATTTGTTTTTTGAGGTTGCTTATCCCGAAGGATTTTCGGTCAGAAGTTATGATCCTCAGCCGGATCAGGGGAATAATGCATGGATTGTTCCGATGCTTGACCGCGGTTCAGGAGAGAGGATTTCGATTCAGGGAATTTTAGAAGGAAAAGAAGGAGAGGCTAAATCGATCACTCTGAAGCTAAAAAGAAAAATCGGAGATATTTACGTAGATTATGAAAGAGCGTCTTCGGTGACCATGATTTCCAGTCCGATTCTCGGAGTGGGTATATCGGTTAATGAATCGAGCGAATATTCAGCTTATCCGGGCGATAGTTTAAGGTACGTAGTCCAATATGCCAACAATTCCAATTTCAATATCTCCGGGCTGAATTTAAGTGTAAAGCTTGAGGGAGAAATGTTTGATTTCGCATCGCTCAATGCCGGCGGAGGGTTTTTCGACGATTCCACTAAGACTATTTTATGGAATGCCAGCACTCTGCCTGATTTTATAAATCTTAGTCCGGGAGCAAGGGGACAGGTTAATTTCAGAATTGCTCTTAAGCAGGCTTTTGCCTCCGGCGGTTCTTCCCGCGACCGTTTTGTCAAAGTGATTGCGCTCCTGAATACGCCCAATGTCCTTCCCGATTCGAATGTCGAAGAGATTGCTGTTTCAATAAGTTCGATTACGAAAATAGGCACCCAGCCGACGGTAAATCAATTGGCTTATTACAATGATCCTGTTTTTGGTTCTTCGGGGCCTTTGCCTCCAAGAGCCGGAGAAGAAACGATTTTTACAATTCATTGGCAGATCACAAATCCCGGGAATGATATCGGCAATGCAGTCGTCAAGGCCAAACTATCTTCCGGTGTCTCCTGGATGGATCAAACGAGCGCCGTGCCCGATGATATGCGGCCGTCTTTTAACCCCAATACGCAAGAAGTTTCGTGGTCTTTGCCTGTGGTACCGTTTGGGATAGGGGTCTTTACCCCTAAATACGAGGGCGTTTTCAGGGTAAAAATTAAACCATCGAGCATTCAAAGAGGAAGCTTTGTGAATATCTTGGAAGAGTTTCAGTTCTTGGGGACTGATAATTTTACGAAGCTTAATGTTATAATACGAAAGAAGGATTTAAATACCGAGGAGCTTACCGATAGGCCCAAAGAAGGAACCGTCCAATAAAAACCAGAGGTTTTTATTGGAAAATACCAAATACCAAATGACAAATTCCAAATAAGTCCCAACTTCCAATGGCCCATCTATAAAAAGTTTAAGATTCAGAATTTGAGATTTAGACATTGTTTGTGATTTGGTGCTTGGGATTTGGAATTTAAATAGCGCATATTATGCAGAATATTAAGAACAACAATCAGGATAACCTGCTCGAGAAGATCGTCAGTCTCTGTAAGAGGAGGGGATTTATATTTCCCGGGTCGGAAATTTACGGCGGGTTGGCCAATTCTTGGGATTACGGGCCGTTGGGCGTTGAACTAAAGAATAATATTCAACAACTCTGGTGGAAGCATTTTGTTCAAAGTCGGGACGACATGGTCGGCATTGATGCCGCCATTATCATGAATCCTAAGGTCTGGGAAGCTTCTGGTCATGTTTCTGGTTTTACTGATCCGCTTGTAGAATGCAAGAAATGCCATCAGCGATATCGGGCTGATCAGATCGGTGATCAGTGTCCAAATTGCGGCAACAAAGAATTCACTAAAGCCAAACAATTCAACCTTATGTTCCCGGTTCGTCTGGGGGCATCAGAAGACAGTTCGACACAGTCATATTTGCGCGGCGAGATTGCTCAGGCGATGTTTGTAAATTTTAAAAACATACTTGATTCTACCCGTGTAAAACTTCCATTCGGCATTGCGTCGCAAGGCAAAGCTTTTCGCAATGAAATCACGCCGGGAAATTTCATTTTCCGCACTCGCGAATTTGATCTAATGGAGTTTGAATATTTTATCAAAGAATCAGACTGGGAAGATGTATTTGAGATGTGGAAGAAAGAAATGCATCGCTGGATTGAAATGCTCGGTATTAATAAGAACAATGTTCACGAGTTTGAGAAAAAAGACCTGGCCCATTACTCAAAGCGTACTGTTGATTTGGAATATGATTTTCCATTTGGCCAGGAAGAACTTTACGGCCTTGCCTATCGAACCGATTTTGACTTAAAAAATCACATGGAAAAAAGCGGCCAAGACTTGAATTATACCGATCCAGACACGGGAGAAAAATTTCTGCCGCATGTGGTCGAACCCACATTTGGATTGAATCGGACACTTCTTGCTGTTTTGTGTGATGCCTATCATGAAGATGGAGACAGGGTTGTTCTCAAATTGCATCCCAAGCTCGCTCCCTATAAAGCCGCGGTATTTCCACTATTAGCTAATAAGCCTCAGTTAATTGAAAAGGCCCGTTCCGTCTACAAACTACTTACTACTAACCACTCACTACTTCCGATCGCTTGGGACGATAGGGGGAATATTGGTAAGCGATATTATAGCCAAGACGAAATCGGAACCCCGATGTGTTTTACCGTTGACTTCCAAACCCTCGAGGACGATACGGTTACCGTGCGGGACAGGGATTCGGCGAAACAAGAGAGGGTGAAGGCGGGTGAGCTTCAAGAAATTATTAGCCGCAGTATCAAGCAAGTCTAAGCAGCTAATTTTAGATCGACCAATCTCAACAACGCACTATGCAAAATAAAGGATTTTTGATATAATATACGCATGTATAATTGGTCAACTAACGAAAAAGAGTTAGCAAAAAATCCGGGGAAATATGGTATTTGGAAGCTGGAACAGATGATTGATTATGGAGCCGGTGGCGAGAAAATAAAAATATCGGAACTCAAGTTACATTGGGATAGAATCAGCATTGATCCTTATCGCAGGAAATTTCTCAAGCTACTTTTAGGTGAAAGAAATACTTACTAAAAACCAGATTACTGTTCTTGATAAGATTGGGAGCGACAGGTTCATTACAGAGAATTTTTATCTTACCGGAGGTACGGCTCTGGCGGCTTTTTATCTCAACCATCGTTACTCGGAAGATCTGGATTTTTTTTCTGAAAAAGAATTCGATATCTTTAACTTGAATGTTTTTTTCAGTCAAATAAAGAAAAATTTGCGGATAAAAAAAATCGATTTTCAGCAGAGCTATAACAGAAACCTATTTTTTCTGCACTTCGACAATGAGATCTTGAAGGCAGAATTCACTTTTTTCCCATTTCCCAGACTTGATCGAGGAGAGAAACAGAAAGACCTAGCGATAGACAGTATTTTAGATATCGGAGTAAATAAATTATTTACGATATACCAAAGAACGAAAGCCCGAGATTTTATAGATCTATATTCCATTTGTCGGCATAAAGGGTATTTAGTCAGCGACCTAATAAAGAAGGCCAGAATCAAATTTGATTGGCACCTCGACCTTATCCAGCTTGGGACCCAGTTCGTTAAAGCGACAGAGGCTGAAGATTATCCGAGAATGATTAAGAATCTACCGATCCAAGATTGGCAGAATTTTTTCATGGAGGAGGCTAAGAAATTCAAGACAGAAATACTGGATTAAATATCCAGCCATTGACTTCCAAACCCTCGAGGATGATACGGTTACCGTGCGGGACAGGGATTCGGCGAAACAAGAGAGGGTGAAGGCGGGTGATATTTCTGGTATAATAAGTTAATGTCTGTATAAATCAAATATGAATACCATAAAACTTCAGAAAGTGCATATTGTGACCACTATCATAGCTTTGGTTTTAGCGGTCTTGATCTTCGTAGGATTTAGGCTATGGCATGTGTTTACGAGGCCGGAAATAGCCTCTGAGAAAATTAAAAACCTTGAGAACGTTAATAGTTCTCTGAGCGGGACCGTCAACGAAGCTGGCGACGGGTATATCGTCATAGATACAGGCTGGGTGGAGAGAACCACTCAGGGTACTCAATTCGTAAAAAAAGAGAAGAAGATAATAGTTGATTCCCATGTCTTGATACTGAGCGTTACGGCCGGGAGAACGGTTGGAGTAGGCCCCGACTATTTCAGAGTGGGCGACAAGGTCACCGCCTATACTAATATAAGTAATCCGTATGAGGACGAGCCGGTTAGGGTAAGGAAAATTGTTATCAATGGGAGGTAGGGTAGATAGAATTTTTAAGTTTTAATTTTTTTTTAAAAAACAGGCCAGAAAAAGGCCGGTTTTACAACCCCCGTAGTGAACCTCCCGACCTCTTGATTTTCTTATAAAACAGTGATATAGTTAAGACAGTTTCTTTCAAAAGAGGTGTTGTATGACCAAGAAGAGGGTTCTAATAGCTATTTTTTCTATTCTATTGGTGGCAGCCTGCGATAAGGTTGCTCCCACTCCGCCCCCACCTCCGCCCCCGCCCCCACCTCCGGTAGAGTTCGTGGATGTGTCGGTTCTGTACAGTTGGCCAAGGCCGAACTACGAAGCCCTGCCGTCGCTTGGACCGATTGTTGAGCTGGGCGAGATGTCTTTCACGGGCAAATTCAGTGGGATCAAGGAGTGTACCTGGCCCTACTATCCGACAGCAGGTCCATCCAGGTATCCTCTTGAGTGGAAGGGGTCCGGTAATAGTTGGATGTGCGTATTTCCTTCTCTCGAAGTAGGCAAAGAGTACCTCCTCAGGGTCTTGGATGGAGGAAGGTACGAAGCCGACGGAGGCAATCCACCCTCGCCCTATATCGACAACATCTCGGGGGCTAACTTTCAGGTTACCGGACAGGGTTCAGGAACCGGTGGGGACTTCCGGTTCCTGAGGATCAGGGTGACAAAAGGAGGGGGATAGTATTTTCAACAAAGGAGGGACAGGTCTATGACCTGTCCCTTTTAGTTTTTTATTAGCATCAGATAAAGGAGTTATGGTACAATTATCTTGTATGGCCATAAAGAAATCCATCCTTATTTTAACTATACTAGTCGGAGTCTATTTTTTGGTTACACCTCAATCCTTTGCAATTCAAGGCATGTATGGCGGAGGTAAGTACGGTACTGGAGTCACACTCAATTCTTATGTGGTTCCGGTGGGCACATCAACTCTCTACTTAAACGATAAGTTTTATACCGAACCCTGGATACCGGATTGCGGCAACCAGGGCTCCAATACATACGGTTACTTTCCGCGAAGTCCTTTAGGGGGGTTTGGTCTTCCTCAGCTCGGCTATGACATCATTGACAGTAGTAGCGCAGTTGTCATTACAGGATCAAATTTCCAAAGAGGCCCTGATTATGTGCAATCGTCTGGAAAGTTCAACAGGGCTGAAGGCGGAGATATTCTGATAGCTTGTCCTACGAACTTTTCTTCGGGCAATCCCGATGATCCTGACGGTCCGAGCGGGTCTGGCCCTCCTCCCGGTCCCTGGAAACCAAATATATTCAGATTCAACAATATTCCCATTCCGATTGGCGGGTTATCGCCAGGAATATACGAAGTCGCATTTAACTCAACGGAAAGTCCGGGAGAAGAATTTGGTAATTGCGATACAGCCTACTGGGACAGTCCGGAAAATCCGGATCCGCCGTGTAATTATTATGAGTTAATCTATGTTCACTCGCCGGGTTTGGTTTTCGAGGTAACATCTTCTCAGCCGGCAAATATAAATATTACGACAAACCTTGATACTTCCGGTTATATCGACGGAGCTTCACTGATATCCGGTCCATCGTGGCTTTCGGGTCAGAATAATTCTTATTTTGACGTTCCTCCCGGCGCATATACGATTCATCCCGATCCGCAATCTTGCAATTCATTCAGCTTGTCCGGGCCGGCAACCCAAACCGTTAATCCCGGAGAAACAATAACCTTTAATATCGTCTATACTTCCGACGGTTCGTGCGGATCGCCTCCTCCGAGCCTTTCGCTTAACTGTAACGGCCAGATTTCTTCATGCAATATAACCTCCGGTCAGAGCGCGACTATCAATTGGAGTACCGCTAATGCGACTTCCTGTACGATAGGTCCATGGAGCGGTACTTCCGGACCGCAAAATACTGGGCCATTGAATCAGACCACCACATATACCCTTAGTTGTTCTGGCCCAGGCGGAAGCGCCAATGCTTCGGTTACGGTGAACGTAAGCTCGTCAATCGGATCGGTTGTTTCGGGTTATGTTTATCATGATTTAGATACAACCACTTGTTGCGGCGGAGTTTATAATCAGGGTACCGAGCCCGTCTTTGCCGGAGAAACCGTAACTTTGACTAATCAGTCTTCCGGCGCCGTTTTGACTGCGATTACGGATGCGAGCGGCTATTATGTATTTACCGGAGTACAGTCCGGACAATATCTTCTTTCGCATACCGTATTAAGCGGATATGTTAGAACAACCGATGACTCGATTCTTATAAATGTTCCATAGGCCTTTTTTGCTATGCGTATTTCTTTAATTTTAAGCCTTATTATATTTTCGATCTTGGCTGTTTTTATGTTCCTTAACGGTATTTACGAAGCTCCGATCGCTTACGCCATAGATTCCGGCGGGAATTGTCCTGAGGGAGGCATTGATAATTTACCGGAGATAACTTTTGCTGCTGTTGATTTTGTTGGGCCACAAACGATCTCTGTTTATGGAGATTATGATGCCGGTACGGTTGAGTGCATGTGCGGATCAGGGTTCTATGATTCTTATGCATTTGAGTTGGGGTCATTATATTACGATATCCTTGGCACCGGTTTGGCCGGGCCGGTTAGCGCAACAAACAATACGAACGGTTACGCCAACCAATGCAGCGATTTGCAGGAATGGAATTACTCATTCCAAGAGTATATTGATATATCGGGTCTCGGTCCCGGAGACTATACCATTCATCTGAGTGCCGCCAACAGTAATGACGATTCAAGCGATCAGTTTATTCCCTTTACTATCATCCCCCCCCCTCCGCCCTCAGTAAATATTTTCTTTGACGGATCTGACGGTCCGGTTACTGTTAATCCCGGTTATAGCGGTAACCTCTCTTGGACTGTTTCCGGTAACGCTACTTCTTGTACGGCTTCCGGGGGATGGTCGGGTGGAAAAACAGCCAATCCCAACAACAGCGAATCTTCCGGACCCATTAACTCGCCGACGACATTTACGATAGATTGTACCGGACCCGGGGGAACTAGTCCCCAGGATTCAGTCACTGTTAATGTATTTTCGGTTAATAGCGCTCAGTGTATAGGAATCAGCGCACCCGCAGAGGTTAATGCCGGTCAGACATTTTCCGCATCGATAACCATGATGAATAACGGCACTACCAGCTGGACCAGTGGGGCAGATTACAGGCTTGGTTCCCAAAACTCCCGAGACAATACAAGGTGGGGGACCAGCAGAGTGTCTCTTTCTTCGGAGCCGATAGGTCCCGGAGTTTCGACTATTTTTACCTATAATTTTATCGCTCCCGATTTTCCGACTCTTGGGGGCGTCTATCCGTTTGATTGGGCGATGGTTCAGGATGGTGTTGAGTGGTTCGGCGAAACGTGTACCGGTAGCATAAGGGTTAAACAAAAAATGTATGCCTGCAGGACAGATCTTAATTATACTTGCAACCAGACCTCGAGTTATTACGCGGATAGGGCTTCTTGCGAGGCTAATTTAGCTATATACCTTCCTGGTCAGACGACAGGATTTTGTTATCAGACTTTAGCCGGCTGTGAGGCTGAGTGCAATCCTCCCTTACGCCATGACTTTGGTATGTATCTCCCCCCTCCGACCGTTAATAGTATAACTATTAGTTCTCCGACGGTTATACCCGACGGTGTCACCACATACAACATTACAGAAACCAGCATGATTTCTACCGGAGGGGCAAATATACGTCATCAGTACATCATTATAAATTATCAGGGTACAAATTCCGGTGCCTATCGAGGATTTATTGCCTGGGATAGTACTGATGGGGGCGGTTGGTCGGGCACTAAAGACAATCAAGCATGTTCACCTTTAGGAAGTGGTGGCTGGGCTTCTATTCAAAATACGGGGTCATCCACTGGCTATGGTCATGATTACTTAGAACTTGTTTCATGCTCAAGCTCAATCAGCGGGAACAGCCGCACCGTGGTCTATACGGTGGCTTTCAATCCAAATTTTGGAGTCGATGGTCCGTTAACGAATAACGATATTTCGGGTTATGCTTATAGCGCTGGATGGGAAGGATCTGGTTGGGTCAATTTTGAAACTAATTTCAACCTCAGCGTACCTCCGACCGTCAGCAATGTAACTCTTGCCGAGCCGACTTATTGCGGAGGAGGGCCGGGAGGCGATGTAAGCTGGTCATACTCGGATCCGGGATCAAATCCTCAGCGCGGCCGTCGGGTGCAGGTAGATAACGACTCTAATTTTAGCAGTCCTTTAGTCGATTCCTGTCCTTCCGGTTCTAATTGCGGAGGAGGAGCCTCCAGAAATTATACTATTCCGCAAGGAGTATTAGCCTTTAACACGATTTATTATGCCCGTGTCATGGCTTGGAATAACGCAGGCTTGCCATCGACTTGGGCTAACATGACAATTTGTAACGGTTATCCTGTAAGTCCGGGAGGTTGTCAGGCTGGAAATACGAGCTGGAGAACGCCAGTCAATGCCTGGCCGGATAATCGTGCTCCGAATTATCATCCGAACGTTTTTCCTTCCGCTCCTCCAGTGAGTTTCCCGGCTACTTTTACCGATAGAACTAATTTCTCCGCCGCTCCCTCGGCCTGGCTCTGGAATTTCGGCGATGCCCAGACCAGCACGCTTCAGAACCCCACTCACACGTATACGTTAGAGGGTATTTATCAAGTTACCGTAAGGTCTACTGATGTAAATGGTTACTCTTGTACGAGCAGTCAAAGGCAGGTTTCTGTCGGCAAGGCGATTCCTATTTGGAAAGAAATCAGGCCAAAGTAAGGAATAGGGAACAGCCTTCAACAATCAACAAAATCAACAAAGGGCATCTTTGCAAAGATGCCCTTTGTTGAGGATAAGAAAATGAACAACCAGAAACTCCGCTTTTTGCGGAGTTTCTGGTTATATGATTAAATAATCTCATATGAAACTTTCATTGACAAAAAACTACTTAACCCTGATAGAGAACGCAGTTAAGGGTGAAAACTGGATGTTCAGGAATTTATACGCGGAAATTGACGGAAAAGAAATTGATATTCTAAAAGACGGAGGCTTGAGCTGTGCCTTTTTTGTTTCCTCGATTTTATATTTATCAAAAATGATCACAGATCTGCATGCGAATGTGAAGAGTACCGAAAAAGATATGATTAAGTTCGGCTGGAAAGAGGCGAAGGAACCGAGGCCGGGGGCTGTTTTGGTTTGGGAGAAAAAAGTCTCTTCCGGTGACGGCCAAGAGCATTATCACATCGGGTTTTATATGGGCAACGATATGGCCGTTAGCAATAGCTCTCGCGATACAGGATTTATTGCAAAGCACCATTATACCTATAACGGCACCCGTAAAATAGAAAAAATTTATTGGCATCCCTCTCTCGAAGAAAAATCCTAAACAATATCTAAATTTTAAATACGAAAGTTTAAAACTATCTTGGATACCACAACAAAGGGCATCTTTGCAATTGCAAAGATGCCCTTTGTTGTGGTATTAGTACGGGGTGATCTTTTAAATCAGAAGGAGTCATTTCGTGAAGAGCCGGCAGGATCAGTGGCTTTTAAATCAGCTCAGAGGCTGTACTTTTGATGATTTTTTGGTTCCTCCCGGTTGGGGAAAGGCTAAAAGCAGAAAGGGAATATCCCTGATTTCGCGGTTTTCAGAGCATGTTTCTCTTAATGTGCCCGTCGTTTCCGCCAATATGGACACGATAACGGGTGCCCGTATGGCTATTGCCTTCGCCAGAGAAGGCGGAATCGGTATTATCCATCGGTACCTCGGCATAGGGGATCAATGTAAAAAAGTCGAAGAGGTCAAGCGTAAAGAGAGCTCAGTAATTGAAAATCCCCGGAGTATTTCCAAGGGGAGCACTATCGGCGAAGCCCGTAAAATAATGGAAAGAGAAAAAATCGGCTGTTTGGTCGTCATAAACGACAGCGGCAAGTTGCTCGGACTGCTTAGCTCGAGGGATGTCAGATTTGCTTCCGATGATCAGCTCGTGGCTGAAAGGATGAAATCGGAAAAAGATTTGATTACGGCCTCGCCGGACGTTTCTTTTTCAAAGGCTCGCCAGATTTTGGATAGAAACCGACTTGAGAAGCTTCCTTTGGTCGACAAAGATAGGAAACTTGTCGGTCTGATAACTTCTAAAGATATCGAAAATCTCGGACTCTATCCATTAGCCAACAAAGATACCAACGGACGACTCGTGGTCGGTGCGGCTGTCGGCGCCACCGGAGATTATATAGAGCGTACGGCTGAACTGATCAAGATCGGAGCGGATGTCCTAATTATGGATATCGCTAACTTCCAATCGGATGTTGGCCTTGAAGCGGTTAAGAATCTCAGGAGTAAATTTCCAGAAGCAGAATTGGTTGTCGGCAATATTGTTGACCCGGACGCAGTGAAAGTCTATCAGGATTTGGGCGTAAACGGTCTGAAGATCGGACTTGGACCGGGATCGGCTTGCACGACCAGATTTAATACCAATATAGGCGTTCCTCAGGCTCAGGCTATCTATGATTGTGCCAGAGTTTCTGATGTTCCAATCATAGCTGATGGGGGAATAAAGAGAGACGGACACATCGCCTCGGCTCTTCTTTTGGGAGCAGAATCGGTTATGGTTGGAGGACTTATTGCCGGAACCGATGAAACTCCCGGTCTCGTTTTCAGAGATTCAACCGGCAGAAAGGCCAAGATATTCCGGGGTATGGCTTCCCGTGAGGCTATGTATGAAAGGCTTCGAGCCGAAGAGGTAGACGATCCTTATGAAACCTCTTCCAAACTAAGTCCAGAGGGACTTGAGAAAAAGATAGAGTACAAAGGATCTGTGATCCCGATCATCAGAGAGATAGCCGGCCACCTTGCATCCACTGTCAGTTATTTGGGCGGGATGTCTCTTCAGGAAGCTCGAGAGATTTTCATGAAGAACCCAAGGAAGCATTTGGTTAAGCTTTCTTTGGCCGCCCAGAAAGAGTCTTGGGACAGATAAAATTTTCAAAAGCCCGCTTTATGCGGGCTTTTAATTTTGCCGGAAATGCGGTAGAATTTATTGGTAAAATGCCCGTATTTAAAGCTAAGAATGAGGATTTTTTCAAGAATTGGTCGCCAGAAATGACTTATGTTTTAGGGTTTTTTGCGGCTGATGGGAATATGATCAAAAACAAGCGAGGCGCTCATTTTATCGCATTCTATAGTACCGACCGAGATATTCTTGAGAAGATCAAGTTTTGTTTAGGCTCTGATCATAAAATTTATATCAGAAAGAAAAACTTACAAAATAAAAACTGGAAAAAGGCATATCAAATACAGATTGGAAGCAAGGAGATATTCAAGGATCTTCTACGTCTGGGCTTTATGCCGAATAAAAGCCTAATTCTAAAAATGCCAAAGATACCTCGAGCGCTTGCCCCACATTTTTTAAGAGGCTATTTTGATGGTGATGGACATGTATCTGCGTCGGAATATCAGAAAAAAGACCGCAAGCATAAAAGCAAAATTATTATAACCGGCCTTACCTCAGGAAGTAAGAAATTTTTAAAAGGACTTTGGGGCGTATTAAAAAAGTACGCGGTTGTTAAGGGAGGGACTCTATTCTATGCCCAAGGTCATCGATTATGTTTCTCTTCTAACGACAGCTTTGGTCTATATAACTTTATGTATAAGGATGCCGGGAAGTTGTATTTAAGCAGAAAAAAGGTTATATTTGAGCATTATTTTAAAAATTTATTGCGGGCGTAGATCAATTGGTTAGATCGCATCCCTGTGGAGTCACGCAGCTCTTATAGGAAACTATAAGATGAATAACTTTGGGATAACGGTGAAGCCCTACAGCGAAAGCTCGGGTAATACCGTGGGAACCCCGCTATGGCGGGGGCGCCGTAGAGACTAGATACCAGAGACTCTAAATCTTAATTCTATTGAGACACGAGCAAGATATAGTCCACCCTAATATGAAAATATTAGATAAGTGCACGGATGAGGTTGCGGGTTCGAGCCCCGTCGCCCGCGCAGTAAATTTCTACCACTATCTATGATTAATTGGCAGTTTTTTATTGTCTTTTTAATCACCGTCCTTTCACTGGGCGGACTTGCTATGATAGCGGTCAACTTCGATCCTTATCGTGTCGGGCTTTTAATAAAAGCCTTATTTTTCGCTTCGTTTTTGATGTCTATGCTCGGTATGGTTTTGACCGCTTTTATGGCTTTGAGGATAATCAGCAGAAGAAATAATAATGGGTAAATATATCAAAATTGTTTCCAAGGAAGCCCATATTCTAAGAGACAAGCTTAATCAAAGAAGTGATTTTGAAAGTGGAAGGATAAAGAGGTATTTAGATATGCCCGACTTGTCGCGGACTTCAGACAGCCCTTTGAAAGAAATAGTCGACCGGACCCTAAGCGTCCTGAGGGGGTTCGATGTCGTTGAAATACCGGAAATAATTCCGACAAAAATTCTATTCGATCTTTTTAATATGCCCGAAGGTCATCCGGCCCGCAGTAAGTCGGACACTTATTATGTTGACGAGAAAAATGTTTTAAGAACCCATGACACCGCATTCTGGTACTATTATTTGAATCATCCAGAAATTCAAGGGCGTATTAATAAAAACGAATCCTTCGGGGCAGTTTGTTATGGCAAGGTCTACAGAAAGGATGAAATCGACCGTAGCCACATGAATGTTTTTCACCAGATCGGCGGACTCTACCTTGCTCCCGACAGTAAGCAAACTGTTGCGGCGGATGATTTGAAAGATACTCTTTCTAAGATTGGAAAAAGCATTTTTGGAGAAAATATTAAATTCCGTTTTTACGAGCATACTTTCCCTTATACCGATCCGAGCTACGAGATGGAGGCGGAGATTAACGGGAAATGGGTGGAGATGGTCGGATCAGGCTTACCAAGAAAGAGCGTTTTATCAAATTTCGGAGTAACCGGATATAACGGCTGGGCTTTCGGGTTTGGATTAGAGCGTTTGGCGATGGCTTCCATGGAACTGCCCGACATACGGTTATTATGGTCCGATGATCCTCGGGTGAAGAAACAGCTTAAGCTCGGAAATAAATTTAAAGAAGTTTCCAAATTTCCGCCCATTACTCGGGATATTTCTTTTGTGGTTGAGAAAACGTTCGTGCCGAATAACTATTTTGATCTGATCCGCCATATAGGAGGGGACTTAGTGGAGCAAGTCGAACTTCTGGATAAATATGAAAATGCCGAAAAATTCGGAAAAGAGAAACTGAGCTATACTTATCGAATCGTTTATCGTTCTAATGAGAGGACTCTTACGACCGAGGAGATCGATCCTATCCAAGGAAAGATTTACAAAGAAACCGTCAAACAATTTGGAGCGGAGCTGAGGTGAAATATTGATTTGTGGATAGCATCAAAAAAGGGCTATTTGAGCCCCTTTTTGATGCTAAAATAAGCTTGATTCAGATAAGCTGAAATGCTATGATTTATTAGTTAAAAGAGGAGTGAATTAGCGGTTACCCGCCTTTGCCCTTCGGGCTTCGGCGAGGTGCTCAATTTTGTGGTCAATCGCTTCACTCTTGAACAAAATTGGCAAATGAAGAAATAAAAAAAGACTCTTACAGCGCTAAAGACATACAAGTATTAGAGGGCCTTGAACCGGTCAGAAAAAGGCCGGGTATGTATATTGGTTCTACCGGCGTTGACGGACTTCACCATTTAATCTGGGAGGTTTTTGATAATTCACTTGATGAAGCGATGGCCGGTCATGCCAAGAATATTGAAGTCGCTCTTCTGCCGGACAACAAAGTCCGGGTGACAGATGATGGCCGGGGAATTCCGACCGATCCTCATCCGAAACTCAAAAAGTCAGCTCTTGAGTTGGCCGCCACAACCCTCCACGCCGGAGGCAAGTTTGACTCCGGGGCTTACAAAGTTTCCGGCGGACTTCACGGTGTCGGCTTATCCGTCGTTAATGCCCTTTCAACCTGGATGAGAGCCGAGGTCCACCGCAAGCCGGATGTTTTTGTTCAGGAATACAAAATAGGCAAGCCGACGGGGGCGGTTAAGAAGGTTGGTAAGACTAACAAGACGGGAACCGTCATAACTTTCCAATTCGATCAGACTATTTTCAAAGATGCGAACTATGATCTGACTACAATTCTTAATCATTTGCGTCAGCAGGCTTATCTGACCAAGGGAGTGAAGATCACTGTTGTAGATGAAAGGACTCCGATAAAATATTTAAGCAATAGGCAAAATAAAGAGATCACCCAGAATTTCCCCTATACGTTTTATTTCGAAGGAGGCATCGTTTCCTATGTTGACTTTTTGAATCACGGCCAGGAATTGAAGCACAAAAATATTTTTTATGTCGGAAAGGATCATCAGGGGATTTTTGTCGAGATTTCTTTGCAGTATATTGAGGAATTGACCAGCCGTGAATTAGCTTTTGCGAACAATATCCATACCATTGAGGGCGGTACGCACATTACCGGATTTCGTTCCTCGCTAACCAGGATTTTAAATGATTATGCCCGTAAAAACGGGTTCTTGAAGGAAAAAGAAGATAATCTCTCGGGAGAAGATGTTCGGGAAGGTTTGACGGTGGTTGTCTCAGTCAAGCTGAAGGAGCCTCAGTTCGAAGGACAGACCAAGGCTAAGCTCGGTACTCCCGATGCTCGTACAGCCGTTGAAACGGTCATGAATGTAGAGTTTTCCGATTGGTTGGAGAGAAACCCCAATGATGCAAGGGCCGTGCTGGATAAGGTCATTTTAGCTTCTAAGGCCAGATTAGCTGCCAAGGCCGCAAGAGAAACGGTACTTCGCAAAGGAGCTTTGGATGGGATGACTTTGCCCGGCAAATTGGCCGATTGTTCAACCCGCGATGCATCCGAATCGGAACTTTTCTTGGTTGAGGGAGAGAGCGCCGGCGGAAGCTCCAAGCAAGGACGCGATAGGCGGACCCAGGCAATATTACCGCTGAAAGGAAAGATACTTAACGTAGAAAAGGCGCGCATAGACAAGATGCTGGCTCATCAGGAAATCAGGGCTTTGATTATTGCTTTGGGGACGGCCATCTCGGAAGAGTTTGATTTAACCAAGCTCCGATACCACAAGATAGTCATCATGACCGACGCTGACGTTGACGGGGCTCATATCAGAACATTGCTTCTGACTTTGTTCTACCGATATTTCCCTCAACTCATAGAAAAAGGACATCTATATATAGCCCAGCCGCCTCTTTATAAAATTCAAAAAAGCGGTAAGCAGTTTTATGCCTATAATGAATCAGAAAAGGAGAAGATTTTAGACGGCTTAAGAACCGATGCCGGAGTTGCTTCAAAGGATAAATCTAAAAAAGAAACAAAGTCCAAGGCAAGGGGGAAGGATTCAGGCGGGGATTGGGAGGTAACTTCATTAGATGGCCAGTCGCCGGCGGAATCTTTGGAAGAGGCCACGGAAGAAGTTGCCGAGGGCGAAGTCAAAATTTCGGGCGTATCGATCCAGCGTTACAAGGGTTTGGGAGAAATGAATCCTTCTCAGCTTTGGGAAACGACCCTTGATCCGCAAAAAAGGCTTTTATTGCAAGTTAATGTCAGCGATGCTCAGGATGCAGATAAGATTTTTGATGTTCTGATGGGCTCCGAAGTCATGCCCCGTCGCAAGTTTATTCAAACTCACGCCAAGTCAGTTCAAAACCTCGATATATAAATGACAAAGAAACGGATACTTCTAAAAATGTCGGGGGAGGTTTTGGGAGATAGATCCTCCAAGACCCATTTTTCTGCAAAAGCCATAGATTTTATAGCCAATGAGATATTTTCCGTGATCGATATGGCCGAAATTGCTATTGTAGTCGGCGGAGGTAATCTTCTGCGCGGATCAGAAATCCAGAAAGGCTTAGATCTTAAGGACTCAACGATCTGCGATCACGTAGGAATGCTGGCCACCACCATGAACGCGCTTGTTTTTCAGGGTGTTCTGGAGCAAAAGTTCGGTATCCATACAAGGGTTATGACCGCTACCGAAATGAGATCTTTTGGGGAGCTCTTTATCCGGAGAAGAGCGATGCGTCATCTTGAGAAGGGCCGGGTGGTTATTCTGGCCGGGGGAACCGGTAACCCCAATTTTTCTACCGATACAGCCATGGTTCTAAGAGCCCATGAGTTAAATGCAGACCTGACCCTCAAAGGAACCAAGGTGGACGGGATTTATGATCGTGATCCAAAAGAGGATAGCGCCGCCAAAAAGATAAAGGTCATTACCCATACAGACTATCTTTCCAGGGATTTAAGAATTATTGATTCAGCCGCCGTAGCTTTGGCCCGCAATCTTAACTGGGATATAAAGGTTTTTAATATTTTCGAAAAAGGAAACTTAAAAAAGGCCATAGCCGGAGACAAGATAGGCTCGATTATAAGCTCTTCTTGAGACGGTACTGTGGTTGACCCCTGCACTTGAAGAGGATCTGCAAAGCAGCTGCTCTGTATAATAGCCGAGTCTATAAATTATTCATCAGTTAATTTATTAATCCTTGTCTATAAATCTTTGCCGTTGCAGAGCCAATCCTCCTCAAGTGAGGGCGTTGACTTTTTATTTGGTAGGGAGTAATATGAATTTAATACGCCCCGGGGCGTTTTTAAATGGATGTCCAAGAGCTTTTGCGATTGGTTACAGCCATTTAACCCCGCACCAATTCCGCCTCTTTTCTTAATGGCGGTCAGCGGACGAAATTGGTGCGGGGTAAGGTTTTCTAACTATTTATTTCACCTATGGACAAAGTAGTCAATTTCTTAAAAGACGTTAAAACGGAGCTCTCAAAGGTCAACTGGCCAACTCGAAAGCAGACAACCCAGTATACCTTGATAGTGGTCGGTATCAGCCTCTTTTTGGCTGTCTTTTTGGGATTAGTCGATTTGGGCCTTGGAACATTGTTAAAGGAGCTCATACTTAAATAAAATGCCAAAACAGGTAACAACAGGAGAGCGTCATTGGTATGCCATTCACACCTATTCCGGCTATGAAGATAATGTCGCCCGTAATCTTAAACAAAGAGTAGAATCCCTCGGTTTTGAGGACAAGATTTTTAGCGTTCTTGTTCCCAAGGAAAAAAAGATCAAGATAAAGGGCGGAAAGAGAGAGGTCATTGAAGAGAAGATCTATCCCGGGTACGTTTTAGTGGAAATGGTTGTCGATGATGATTCCTGGTACGTGGTCAGGAATACCCCAAATGTTACCGGATTTATCGGAGCGGGGACCATTCCTACGCCTTTATCAGCTGCCGAAATCGACATACTTATGAAGAGGATGGGCGTCGAGGAGCCTAAATACAAAATTGACGTGGCGGTGGGCGACCGGGTCAAGATTACCGACGGGCCGTTCAAGGATTTTGACGGGAAGATATCGGAGATTGACATGGAGCGAGGAAGAGTTAAAGTGTTGGTGACTATCTTCGGAAGAGAGACACCTGTCGAGCTTGATTTTCTGCAGATTAAGAAATTATAAATATGTGGCACTGATAACGCAGGTCGTTTGCTCAAATTCGAGGTAAAACCGAGGACCGGATCGAGCCATAGTGAACTATGGCGAGGGAGGACCGCAGGTTTTAACAAAGAAGTTGAGAGAACCCGAAGGGTCCGTACCGCCTAACGAAAGTTGGCGGAGGGCGAACAAGTTATGGCGAAGAAAATAAAAACAATAGTAAAAATTCAGGTAACCGGCGGAGCGCTGGAGCCGGCCAAGATCGGTCAGGCTTTGGGTCCTCAGGGGATCAATCTCCAACAGTTCATGCAGCAGGTCAACGAGGCAACCAAGGCTCAGCAGGGCGAAGTTATCCCCGTTGAGATTACGATCTACGAAGACCGGACTTTTGAATTTAAATTAAAAACTCCTCCAGCGGCCTATCTGTTAAGAGTTGCGGCCGGAATCGAAAAGGGCTCCGGGACTCCAAATAAAGAAAAAATCGGAAAGGTAACCAAAGATCAGGTCAGGAAAATAGCCGAGAAAAAAATAGGAGATCTCAACGCAAATGATGTCGATGCCGCGATGAAGATAGTCGAAGGCACGGCACGCTCCATGGGCATAGAAGTCAGCAAGTAAAAATCCCCAGAGGGGATTTTTACTTGCTTAGCCCCCAATCTATAAAGGACACACCATAAAGAAGCTCTGCTTCAACCCATTCAGGGTACGGCATAGAGTCCACTCAGCCTTGGCTTATTCGAGGCACGCCATAAATTTCTGCCCGCGCTCCGCCGTAGGCTTCGGCGAGGCGAGCTGAAATTTTGTCTTTTACTCGGCTCGGTCAGCCTGCGCAAATCCTCTCATAAGCCAAGGCTTCGTTATGATTTTCTGTAGATCCCTTCACGGTCAAGGCCTCGCTCAGTGTCTATAGAGATTTAATCCGACTAAGTGATCTACGAAAAACTAAGACGAAGCCCCTTGTCCATCTGAAGCATTTGAGACCCCGCCCTTTGCTTGGATCTGAAAGGGCGGGGCGAACATAGCCGAGGTTTTCGCAGGAAAAGCCGGAGGCGTGCTGAAGATGGACAAGGGGCGAGTAAGATCTGTTATGTCGTGCCCTCCCTGAATGGGTTACGGCGGAGCTTAAGGTTGAGCGGTTTTTATGAAGCCGACGGAATTGCTCCTTGCATCCTGATTTATAAAGTTCTATAATCTTTTAGTTCAGTTCTTTTTAAGGAGATCGATATGATATCAAATCCGTATCCCGGAAAATTTATAACCTTTGAGGGGATCGACGGTTCCGGTAAAAGCGAACAGTATGCCCGGGCAGTCAACTTTTTAAAGGCTTATTTTAAAGATCTAAAACTCGCTCTTACCAAGGAACCGACTGATCAACCTTCCGGTCGGGAGATCTATTCTATTTTGAGAAAGCAGCACCCGACCCTGAAGTTATCGGAGATGCATTCCTATCAGTTCCAGGAGATGTACTTCAGGGACAGGGTCTGGAATTACAGGAACAGGGTTATTCCTTGGATTTCTTCGGGGATTCACGTCTTAGCTGATCGCGGACCGGTTTCTGTAGTTTTCGGCGCCGATTCCTATGCCAACTTCGATGATTTAATGAATATTCAGGAACAGGTTTTTAAGTATTCAGGCACTGATTTTATCTGGCCGGACGGAAATATAATCTACGATGTTCCGGTTGAGGTTGCGATGGATAGAATGCTCAAATCCGGCAAGGTTCTTGATCAGTTCGAAGAGATCGAGAATCTAAGGCGGGTAAGGAATAATTATCTTGCTTTCGCCCAGGATTACGATAACTGCTATGTTATCGACGGCAGTAAGAGTCCTCAAGAAGTCTTCGAGATGACCAAGAATGTTCTTTACTTTATCTTGGGCCTGACCGATAGTACAGACTTGTGATTTTCTGCCCCGCTGCAGCGGGGCTTTTTTGTTGATATCTTTTTTGATAACATTCTTTAGCAGTACATTAACATTGAGGAGCGATATGAGCGAAGAAAATCTTCCGGCTCGAATATTTGAGGAAACTCATTCAACTTTCCGCCCAATTAGCGAAGGCGCGGAAAAGTGGTTGCATAGGCCGATTCAGTGTCTTGATCATGGTTTTGTTTATCTTGTCGACTATATGGGCTGTGATGAGTCGATCGCTCAGGCGGCTCGCGTTTCATACGGAAAGGGGACTAAAAAAGTAAACGAAGACAGGGGGCTTATCCGATATTTGCGGAGACACCTGCATACTACCCCTTCAGAGATGGTGGAATTCAAGTTCCATTGCAAGATGCCTATTTTTGTAGCCCGCCAATGGATCCGCCACCGGACCGCCAATGTGAATGAATACTCCGGACGATATTCGAAAATGTTGGACGAATTTTATCTTCCTGAGCCGGCCGTTCTGAAAAAGCAGTCAGCCGATAACCGCCAGGGCAGGAGCGAAAATTTAAGCGAAGAAGATCAGCGCTTTGTTCTGGGTTTACTCAAGGCTGAATACAACAGTCAGTACCGAACCTACAAACGGTTTATTGATGATGTCGGTTTGGCAAAAGAGCTTTCCCGCATCGGCTTATCTGTGGCTAACTACACTCAATGGTACTGGAAAATTGATCTGCACAATCTTCTCCATTTCTTAAGATTGCGCCTCGATACCCATGCCCAGTATGAGATCAGGGTGTTCGGCGAGGCTATGGCTCGCATCATTAAAGATGCCATGCCCATATCTTACGGAGCCTTTGAAGATTATCAGCTTTACGCTTTGTCCTTTTCAAGGCTTGAGCTGGATATACTCAGCCAGAATCAATGGCCCATGGATATGCCAAGATTATCTGCCATACTGGAAAGAGGGATAGTAAATAAGCGCGAAAGAAGCGAATTTCTGGATAAATTGAAAAGATTAAACTTTGTCGCATAGTAAGCTTAGCCCCAAATCGGGGCTTTTTTTGTTGTAAAAATAGTGATAAACTAGACAAAATGTAAAGTTCAAATATCAAAATGGAAAATGATAGTTTAAAATCTTAAAACTTTGAATTTTACATTGTCATTTTTAATTTTAATTTTTAAATTTTAAATTAATTTAATGTACAAACCTGTTATAGGACTGGAGGTACACGCAGAGTTAAAAACGAAGACCAAGATGTTCTGCGATTCTTTAAATGATCCGGATGAAAAGCATCCCAATATTAACGTTTGTCCGATTTGCATGGGTCATCCGGGAACTCTTCCGGTAATTAATATGGCGGCCATTGAAAAGGTGATAACCGCCGGCCTCGCTCTTAACTGTAAAATTGCCGAGGATACGTTTTTTGAACGCAAAAATTATTTTTATCCGGATCTTCCTAAGGGTTATCAGATATCCCAATATCAGAAACCTTTGTGCTATGAAGGATACCTTAACCTACAACCTACGACCAATAACTCACAATCAAAGAAAATTCGTATAACGCGGATTCACTTAGAAGAAGATGCCGGACGTTTATATCATCTGCCGGACAAAAATTACTCTTTGGTTGATTACAATCGGGCTGGCGTGCCCTTGATGGAATTAGTAACCGAGCCTGATTTTGAGAATGGCGACCAAGTTAAAAGATTCGCCGAAGAGTTGCAACTTATATGGCGGTATCTTGAGGTATCCGATGCAAATATGGAAAAGGGCCAGATGCGCATTGAGGTCAATATTTCTTTAACCAATCCTGATGGAAGCTGGGGCACCAAAGTAGAGATTAAGAATATTAATTCGGTTAAATTTGCGGCCGACGCGGTTGACTATGAAATAAAAAGGCAGAGAGAGTTGTTGGAATCCGGAGAAAAGATAAAACAGGAAACCCGAGGCTGGGATGAGTTTAAAAAACAAAGCTTCAGCCAGCGTTCCAAAGAAGAGGCCCATGATTACCGCTATTTTCCGGAGCCTGATCTGCCGCCCATTCGCATTGCGAATGGGCGAGCCTCGCCCGCAACGGGCGGGCCGCCAACCCTGTTTTCTGCCGAAAAGATCAGGTCGGAAATGCCGGAATTGCCTCAGCAAAGGAGAGAAAGATTCGTGAGACAGTACGGATTGCCGGGCCATGACGTAGAGATGTTTACGGTTAATAAGCCGTTAGGAGATTACTTTGAGCATGTTGCCAGCGAATTGTTATCTTTTGATAGGCTTGATCACCTTAAAAAACCGGATCCGGAACACCAAGGCCGGCTTTTAAAGCTTGCTTCTAACTACGTCATTACCGAACTGAAGAGAATGGCCGACAGCGTTGGCGCCGATCCGGCCGATACTAAGATCAGTCCGGAAATGTTCGCTGATTTAGTGGTCAGAGTGTTTCATTCAGAGGTTTCCTCGTCCGGCGCCCAGACTGTTCTAAAAGAAATGTTTGCAACGGGCTTTTCGCCTGGACAGATAATCAAAGAAAAAAATCTAGAGCAGGTCTCTAACGTAGAGGATCTTAATTCGGCAGTTGCGAAGGTTATCACGGATAATCCAAAAGCCGTCGAGGATTTTAAGGCTGGGAAAGAAGCTTCAATCAGGTTTCTTGTCGGTATGGCAATGAGAGAAACCAAGGGCAAAGCTAATCCCCAGGTGGTCGAGGGGATTCTAAAAGGTATGTTAAAATAAAACTATGATCAAAAAACTTATAGTAAGATTGGTAACTAATTTTCAACCCAGAATGAACCTGGGCGAAAAGAGGTTCCACGAGAAATCAGCCATGGAGTCGTTAACTGAAAAAGAAAGATACGATGCGACTATGGAAAGAAGAGTAGAACAGAGGGGGTCAAAATTCGTATCCGAGCGCACTACTCCAACCGAAGGAGAAATACGCGGACCTTCAGAAAAAGAGCCTCAGGAATAAATAAATTTTCTCGTCAGCCCCTCTGCCTTTCTGAGCTCACTCGCCTCATTAGAGCTCAGCCAATGGATCTCTTTATTTCTCTTAAACCAGGTCATCTGGCGTTTCGAGTATTTGATAATATCCCTTAAAAGATTCTGATAATATTCTGATTTCTTAAAATTCTCGGCGTTTGGTTTTGTTGAAAATTGAAAATTGAAAATTGAAAATTGTTTTAGGTAGCGCGAGAGCCACCGGTATTCGAGACCGAAGTTATCGAGCCTCTTCCAGCTCATTCCTTGTTTACGGAGCTTAAATACTTCTTTAATCATTCCTTGATCCAATCTTTGGTCGAGGCGTTTTTTTATTTTCTTAGCCAGGACTTCTTTTCCGGGGTTTATACCGAGCCATAAAACCTTGTAGTTAGTAGTAGGTAGTAAGTGGTAGGTAGTCAGAGAAGGTCTTTTTGTGGTGAGGATAATCTCTAATGCTCTTATCAGTCGGCGCTTATTATGGCGGTCGATAGTTTTAGCTCGTTGGGGGTCAAGCTTTAACAGCATCTCGAACAATCGTTTAGCCGGTTTATTATCGAGAGTTTTTCTCAGTTTTAAATTTGGCGGCACCGAAGCCGTTTTCATCCGGCCCAGGAGGATATCTATATAAAATCCGGTTCCGCCGACTATAATCGGAATTTTATTTTCTCCCAGGATTTTTTTAATGGTTTTTTCTCCCAGTTTTTTAAAATCATCAGCGGTGAATTGTTTTTTCGGCGAAACCATATCCAATAAATAATGCCTTACTCCTTCTGAATAAAAATTCTTCTTTAAGAAAACTTTTAACTTCGGCAAAGTCCGATCTCTTCGGACTTTGCCGGTGCCGATATCCATTCCTTTGTACACCTGCCTTGAGTCGGCCGATATTATTTCTCCATTAAATTTTCGGGCCAATTCAACGCCTAAATCGGATTTTCCTGAAGCTGTGGGCCCTACGATTACGATAATTTTCTTTCTGCCAGCCGGTCGGTTGATTTTATTCATTTTTGGTGTATTATATATCAAGCACCGTATAGTTAACAAGGGGGCGATCCTTGAAAAAATGGCAGAAGGTCTGGCCGTTCCTACTGGCTTTTGTAGTCTGGTTCCTAAATACCGATTGGGTTGTTATCCCGAGTCTTCATAAGCGAGCCCTATGTATTTGGGGGGTCAGCCTATACGATCTTTCTTGGCTTATACCAGCCCTTACCCTTAAGCAGATATTTGTAATTATCTGTATCGTTTCTACTCTTGAGCTGATTTTTTGGTTTTACTTTTTGGTCTGGTTTCGAGATTTGGTGCTTCGAACCTTCTATAAAAAGCCGTTAGTTAAGGAAACTATCGAGCTTGGTAAGGAGATCAAGACGGTAGCTGCGCCAGTTCTCGAAGAAACGGGTCTTAAGGACCGAATCTTAGAGATTTCGCACCGATGGCTTCATTGGTCTATCTCAGATACTAATCCGGTCGTCGCGAAACTAAAGCGTTTGGGCTATTGGGGCTTGTTCTCGTTCTCTTCGATTCCGGAAACAGGAACAAGGGTAGCGGCTATTTTCATTTGCAGTATGTCGAAGTCAAAAAAGGGCATGCTTTGTGTCCTTGCCGGAAACTTGGTGAAAAACTCGATGATGGTATTTGCTTGGGGGTTAGTTTCCAGGATGCAGCCGATCCATCAGCTCATTCTTCTTTCCGTCGTATTTCTGGCGCTGCTCATAGTCATTCTCAAGAAATCAAAAGAGACCTAACCGGGTCTCTTTTACTTTTTACTGATCACCTCGCTCTTTAACCGGTCCTTTAGTTTATCAATCGTCATCTGGCCGAGGTCGCCGTTACTCCTCTGGCGAACGGATACCGTTTTTGCGCCGACCTCTTTTTCGCCGATTATCAGGAGATAGGGGATTTTCTGCAATTCGGCTTGACGGATCTTCTTGCCGAGAGTCTCGTTGTCGAAATTAATTTCGACCCGTATACCCTCTGATCTTAATTCTTCGGCGATGGACTCTGACCACTTATTCTGGTTTTCTGATATCGGCAGTATCGCGACCTGAACGGGGGAGAGCCATAACGGAAAAGCTCCGGCGTAGTGCTCGATCGCTATCGAGATGAATCTCTCTATCGAACCCATTATAGCCGCATGGATCATTACAATTCTCTCTTTTTCTCCCTTTTCATTAATACAGGACAGGTCAAACCTTTCCGGCATGTTCATATCCAGCTGTATGGTTGCCACCTGCCATTCTCGTCCGATCGAATCTTTTGCCAGAAAATCCAGCTTGGGTCCGTAAAAAGCCGCTTCGCCGAGTCCATCAATTGCTCTAACCTTCTTTTCTTTTATTATTTCATTAAGTATTTTTTCGGCCGACTGCCATTTTTTCTCCTCGCCCAGATACTTTTCCATATGCTCGGGATCGTGGCGGGAAAGACGTACCTTAAGTTCAAAACCGAAAGATTTATAGAATTCATGGACGATATCCCAAACCTTCAGGAATTCTTCTTTGACCTGATTCATTCGGCAGAAAACGTGAGCATCATCCTGGGTAAAGGCTCTAACTCTCGATAGGCCGGACAATTCCCCGGTTTGTTCGTCTCGGTAGTCTTTGGTGGTATTGGCGTAGCGTTGGGGCAGTTCACGATAGCTGTGGGGCTTGCGGGCGTATATCTGGGTATGGTGAGGGCAATTCATCGGTTTCATGGCGAAAAGATGTCCCTCGCGGGTAGTTATTTTGAATAGTTCATCCTGAAACTTATCCCAGTGGCCGCTTTTTTCGTAGAGCTCCTTCTTGGTGATGTGAGGAATGTCGACTTGCTGATAGTCATGTTGTTTTCTAAGACTCCATACGAAGTCATCAAGAATATTTCTCAGCAGAGTGCCCTTTGGCGTCCATAAGGGAAGCCCCGGACCGACTAAGTCAGAGAAGGTGAACAGATCTAATTCGGGACCGAGTTTTTTATGATCTCTCTTTTTGGCTTCTTCGAGTATTTTTACATAGTCATCAAGTTCCTTTTTAGTTCCGAAAGCATAACCGTAAATACGGGTGAGCTGAGGATTTTTTTCATCTCCCCGCCAATAGGCGCCGGCGACACGCGAAAGCTTAAATGAATCAGGCTTTATGTCCGAGGCTTTTTCTACGTGGCCTCCCCGGCAAAGATCTATAAATTTTCCGGATTGGTAGGAGGTTATTTTCTCTTTCTTCTGTGCTAATTCTTCAATCAGTTCGAGCTTGAAGGCGTTGCCGACATAGCGTTTTTTAGCAGACTGAGCCGTTTCCTTTATTTCTTCGAATTTGTCCCAGGTTTTCAGGATTTTCCTCATCTCTGTTTCTATTCGGGGCAGGTCGGTATCAGAAATCTTACCTCGTACATCTATGTCATAGTAAAAACCATCATCGATTGACGGGCCGATGGCTAATTTAGAACCGGGATACAATTCTAAAACAGCCGCACCCAAAAGATGGGCAAGAGAGTGGCGGACTGCGTCAATAGAATTTCTCGGCATAGTTTAAGGTTTATAAAGTTTGTAAAGTTCTTAAAGTTTTAGTTTCGTTAATTACCTTTTAGCTTTATGAACCCGATCAACTTTATAACTATCTCATCAGGATAACAAAAATTCCAGTAACCCAAAAGACTTGACCGGGGTGATTATTCTTGGTATTATCTTGAAGCTATTTCAGTTCATTGAAAAGAGGGGAAAACCGGATATGTCCAATTGGCCGGTGGAAGCAATAGTGGTCTATCTTTTGGGAGTATCGATCGTACTTATTAAAACGTGGCGTAATAAAATCGATATTTCAAAAAGTCCAATCTATAATCAATTTTTAAATAAGTTAGTTTTTTCTTGGGTGGCCTTATCTTTGCTGATAACCTCCGTAGCCTGGGTTTTTATAGTAGTAACCATGGTAGCTCGAAGAAGCTTTAGCCATGGCTTGCAGGCGCTTGCTGATTTATATGTCTATGCTGTCGGAAGAATATCGGAGTCGTTGGCGTCTGTCTAAGGCTGGTAGGTACCAATTTCAAGCGTATGGCTCATTTTAACTCGATGTTTCTAAAAAGTTTTAACCACCCTATGGGTGGTTTTTGATTTTCCTAATGCCTAATTCCATCTTCCCCCTACGCCCTTACCGTAAGAGGAGTTACTTTATCGCATAACAGCTTTAATACGCCGTCGCGGTCGTTAACCTTTCCTTGAGCTATAACTACGGTGTTTTCTTTCCAGGCATCCGGGTATTTCTCAAGAACATTAGGAAAGACCACGACCTCTATTTTTGAAGTTAAGTCTTCGAGCCAGGAGAATATCATCGGTTTGCCGGTTTTTGTAACTATTTTTTGAGTTTTGGTAACAACCCCCCCGATTTTTATCGGCCCCGGAGTATTGATTGAAATACTCTTTATGGGCGTAACCTTTTCCAGTCTAAGCTGAGTTTGGTAGCTGTTGAGAGGGTGATCGGAAACAAACAATCCCAACAACTCTTTCTCCCACAATAATTTTTCCCATTTATGAGCCGGTTCGGCTATGGCAAGACGAAGGGGCGGTAATTCCGTATCCGTCACTTCTCCAAAGAGGCTGGCTTGGCCCATCGAAGATTTTTTCTGTTTTTCCCTGGAGTAGTATAACAATTGTTCTATGTTGGCCAGGAGCGTATTGCGCTCTCCAAATATGTCGAGGGCTCCGCATCTGATCAAACTCTCAAGGGATTTCTTATTCAAGTCTTTGTTATTTATCCTTGAAATAAAATCATCGATTACTTTGAACGGACCGTTTTCTCCCCTTTCCTGAATAATTGCGGAAACGACATTCTCACCTACGTTTTTAACGGCCGTCAGCCCGAATCTGATTGACGGCTTCATCTGTCCGGAACTGTTTGAAGGAACTACCGCGAATTTTTCATAACTGTGGTTGATAGACGGGGGAAGGACTTCGATGCCCATTTCTTTGCATTCCTCAATGAGGAAGGCCACCCGCTCTACGTCTCCGGTTTCACTGTTCATGAACGCAGCCATGAATTCCACGGGGTAATGCGCTTTAAGATAGGCGGTTTGATAAGCTATGGCGGCGTAGCTGATGGCATGGCTTTTATTGAATCCGTATCGATCGAACGGCTCTATTAGCTGCCAAAATTTCTCAGCTACCTCTTTCCTTACGTTATTTTTCAGACAGCCGTTTATAACCTTGTCTTTTTGCTCCTGGACTAAGGTTTTTATTTTTTTACCTACCGCCTTTCGAAGGATATCTGCTTGGGCCAGTGAAAGGCCGGCTAAGGCCTGAGCGGCGGCCATAAGCTGTTCTTGATAAACCATAATGCCGTAAGTGCTGTTTAGCACGGGCTCAAGGCTTGGATGAAGATATGTAACTTTGCTCTGACCATGCTTGCGGGCTATGAATTCGGGGATAAGATCCATCGGCCCGGGACGGTATAAAGCGATCATCAGAGCGATATCTTCAAACTGGCTGGGTTTTAAATCTTTCAGGTATTTTTTCATTCCCGAGCTTTCTAATTGGAATACTCCGGTTGTTTGGGCTTTTTGGAGAAGCTGATATGTTTTTTTGTCATCAAGGGGTATGGAATCGATATTCAGGTCTAATCCGTGGTTTCTTTTTATTTCTTTCAGGGTATTTTCGATAATAGTCAGGTTTGCCAATCCAAGGAAGTCCATTTTTAAAAGTCCCAAATCTTCAACGGCGTGCATTTCGTATTGGGTGATGATGTCACTCTCGTTTGTGCCGCGCTGAAGGGGTAAGTAGTTGGTCAGGGGTTGAGGAGTGATGATAACAGCACAGGCATGAGTGGAGGCATGGCGGGCTACTCCTTCAAGCTTCATGGCCGAATCTATCAGGTTTTTGGCGTCAAGGTTGGTGTTATAGATGTTTCTTAGGTCGTCAACGGTCTCAAGGCATCTTTTAAGATGGCCGGTCTTTTCTCCCTGGTTAGGATTGAAGGGGATCATCTTAGCGATCTGATCGCAGAAATCGTAGGAATATCCCAGAGCTCTTCCAGCGTCCCTTATTCCGCCGCGGGCAGCCATAGTACCGAAAGTTATGATCTGGGCGAAATGATCGTGTCCGTACTTTTCGGCGACATATTCCAGGACCTCGTTTCTTCTGGCGTCATCAAAGTCGAGGTCTATGTCGGGCATTGAAATCCTTTCAGGGTTTAGAAACCTTTCAAACAGCAGTCCGTATTTCAGCGGGTCGACATTGGTTATATTGAGTAGGTAAGAAACCAAGCTTCCGGCAGCTGATCCTCGTCCCGGGCCGACAACGATACCCCCTTTCTTCGCCCAGTTTACAAAGTCCTGAACGATTAAGAAATATGAAGCAAATCCCGTTTGTTTGATGACTTTCAGCTCGTAGTTCAGCCGGTCCAGTATTTCTGGGGCAATCTGATCTCCATACCGCGTCTTTAGTCCGGCAGAGCTTAATTCTCGAAGATACTCATCGCTTGATTGATAGCCTTTAGGCAATTCGAAGTTAGGAAGCTGGGTTTTGCCAAGGTCTATTTTTACGTTGCATCGTTCGGCGATCTTGTTGGTATTTTCAAATGCCTCACTGATTGACTCCTGATCGAGATTCTTGAATTTTTCGTGCATCATTTCTCCGTTAAGCAATGAAAAGTCATCATCTCTCATTGTCAGTCGGTCGCTGTCATCTAATTTATTCCCGGTTTGAACCGCAAGCAGAACATCGTGGGCATGAGCGTCTTCAGTATGGGTGTAGTGCGAGTCTTGGGTGGCGACTAAAGGAATTCCGGTTTCCTTTGATATCTTAATTAATTCGGGTGTGACAAAATTCTGCTCTTCGATATGGTGATGCTGTTGAACCTCAAGATAAAAGTTTCCCTTTCCGAAAATCTCCTGATATTCTAATGCAACTCTTTTGGCCTTCTCGTTGTTTTTTGCGAGAACCGCTCTGGAAATTTCTCCTCCGAGGCAGGCGGAAAGACCGATGAGGCCCTCAGAGTGGCTGCGCAGTAGTTCTTTATCAATGCGCGGCTTATAGTAGAAGCCCTCAAGGTGGGCGGCGGTTACGAGTTTGATTAAATTTCTGTATCCGGTATTATTTTCCGCCAATATCACTAGGTGATATCTCTTATCATCTATGCCCGTTCTTTTTTCGTGCATTCCGTTTTCGGAAATATACATTTCACAGCCTATGATCGGTTTGATCCCGGCCGCGGAGGCTTTCTTATAAAACTCAATGGCGCCATACATGACGCCATGATCGGTGAGAGCGAGCGCTTCCATTCCCAGTTCTTTGGCTTTAGCCACTAATTCATCTATTTTCGAGAGTCCGTCCAAGAGTGAATAGTGGGAATGGGTGTGGAGGTGAGTAAATCTCAAAATAATTTCTAATTTCTAATTTCTAATTTCTAAACATAGATTGTTTAGGATTTCGGATTTAGAACTTAGGATCTATAACTCTATTTTAGCATTAGTGGCGAGGCCGGCAATGAGAAAAAGGTGTGGACAAGTAAAATAGACAAATCTTGCTGTTGTTTTAAGCTTTCCGGGTCCGCTTAGAGGCAGAGGTAGGGCATGTTCTTTGATAAAAACTGGCTTGGGCGGATGATTTTTCGTTTTTTTGCGGGTCTGCTTGGCTGTTTTCTTCTTATAAATATTTATGCTCTTGGATTTCTTGAGACAGAAGAGCATAAAACCGATTTCCCGGCCGCTTCGTTGTATAATGACCAGGTCGTCCGATACTATGAGCAGATTAATGAGGCAAGAAAAAGATTTAAAGTCTCGCTGTCTATCCATGATCCGTGCTATGTCATTGTTTTCAAAGCAGATTATCTCAACGCTTATTACTTCTGGGTTTATAAATGCATTTACATAACCGAGAAAGCGTTGATTGAGTTTACCCCTGATGAGTTAGCGGGCTTATTGGCTCATGAATTTGCTCATGCGGAAGAGGCGGAGAGATTTGGCGATGACTTTCGGCCTCATTGGATGGTTGATGTTCGTGCCGCGGAAATAGCCGGGAAATCGGGGATTCTCTCTGTGGTTAAAAAGTTAAAAAAAGAAAGCGATCGGAAGACGAATTTCTTGAGAAAGCACCCCTATTTGTTTTTTTTGGCTATTCGGCTGGTCAATCATAATGCCGAATACGACGATCGGATTGCCCATATCAATGCCGTACCGGACTAAAGACCCTTTTCGGGTCTTTTTGATCGGCCGATTAGGCAATTGCAAAAATTATTATTTCGTGTTAGTATTGCACTTAAAGCTTAACGTTTAAATCTTTAGATCTGGGGCCTTAAGCTTTGGGCCACTTCTTATGGCAGTTCCAAGACACCACATGGCCAAGGGCAAGCAGCTTCGAAGACGAAGCCACCTTGCCCTTAAGCCCAAACAATTGACAGCCTGTTCTCACTGTAAAAAAATGATTTTACCTCATTTGGTGTGCAAAAATTGCGGCCACTATAAGGGGAAAGAGATCATTAATGTTTTGGCTAAGGAACTGAAAAAGAAGGAGAAGCAGAAGCACAGGCAGAAATAATTTTCAATTTTCAAGTACCAATTTTCATCGAATTTTCAATTTTTGAGAATTAGATCATTGAGACATCGATTGTAAATTGTAAAATGTAAATTGTAAATTGAATTTTGGCATCACGGCACCTTTCAAGAAGCGTAGCTATGCAATCACTCTATGAGTGGGATTTTCGAGGCAGGAAAAATGACGAGTTGGCAGAGATAGTCAAAAGAAACTTGGAGGAATTTGCGGCCGGCCTTGAAGACAGCACCTTTGTTCACCAGCTCATTGACGGCGTAATGGGCCATATTAAAGAACTCGATCTAATTATTGAAAAAGCCGCTCCTCAGTGGCCCCTTGAACAGATTGCGGTGGTGGATAGGAATGTCTTGCGGGTCGGGCTTTATGAATTGCTTTTCGGAAACAGGGAAGAGGTGCCTCCGAAGGTCGCCATTAACGAGTCGATTGAATTAGCCAAGTCTTTCGGCGGCGAGTCTTCCGGGAAATTTGTTAACGGAGTTTTAGGTACGGTTTATCGAGAAATCGGAGAACCCGGAAAAGATGATGCGCCCCCGGCAAAAGATAAAGAAGGGAATGAAGAACCAAAGGATAAAGATAAAGAAAGCAAAGAATAACTAATTTTCAGTTTTCAGTTTTCAATTTTCATTAAATAATTCAATTTCTCAATTACTGAGTTATTGAAAATTAATTGTAAATTGTAAATTGTAAATTGTAAATTGAAGAAATGTTCGAAGATAAAATTTCTCAGCTTGAACAGAAAACGGGTCTTAAATTCATAGACAAGAACCTCTTGCTCCAGGCCCTTACTCACCGTTCTTACTTGAACGAAAATCATAATTGGCACCTTGATCACAACGAACGCTTGGAGTTTTTAGGCGATGCGGTATTAGAGTTAGTCGTGACCGACCACCTTTATAAAAACTACCCTAACCCGGAAGGGGAAATGACCAATTGGCGCGCCGCCTTGGTTAATGCCAATATGTTATCGAAGATATCGAGCGATTTTGATCTCAACGATTTTGTGCTCTTATCCCGAGGCGAAGCCCGGGATACCGGCCGGGCACGACAGTATATCCTTGCCAACGCCGTCGAGGCGATTATCGGAGCCGCATATCTTGACCGGGGTTATGAGGCGGCGGCCAAATTTATAGATAAATTTATATTAAAGGAACTCCCGGTAATCATAGAAAAGCGCCTCTATCGCGACTCGAAGAGTCTTTTTCAGGAACAAGCTCAGGATAAAGTAGGGATTACTCCCACATACGAAGTTTTAGAGGAATGGGGCCCCGATCATGCCCGTAATTTTAAAGTCGGTGTATTCCTTGAGAAGGATCTGATCGGAACCGGCAGGGGGCCGTCTAAGCAGGAAGCCCAGCAAATGGCCGCCGAGGATGCCCTAAAGAAAAAGGGCTGGTAAGGATTTTATAAAAGCAATATAATATTGATATATGTCAGAGAAATCACCATCAAAGGAATCAAGAGGAAGGCAGTCCGCCTGGGAGTCAGAGCTTTTGTTATGGCTACCAATATTACCTATATTTTTGATAGGGGATTTTATCGATAAGCTATTAGAGCAGAAATAAGTTATTTGATGTCATGGAAAACTTTAGGCCGGTTTTAATTGAGTTATTTAATGTTTTGGGCCTTTCGTCCCCCGAGAAGGATAGGGCTTTTGATATTTTCAAAAAATATCTTGCCGCAGAGCTTATTAAGTCTCTTCAAGGAGAACTTCCTGAAGATGAGCAGAAATGGCTTGCAGAAAACATTAAATCAACCGATCCGACCAATCCCAAGGTGGCCGAGATTAAAAACAAGATCGCAGAATTATTCTCGGAGAACGATTTGTATGACCGAAGCCGTATTGTTTTCAAAAAAATTGTTTCTAACTATGTCGATTTCATGAGTCAAGGATTGGAAGAAGAAAAAGTCCGAAAAATGAAGGAAATTGTCAGCCGCGTGTAGCATGTTGCATAGTATAGAATTTTTGTTATTATATACCCCATGTTAATGGTAAGACTGCAAAGGATAGGAAAGAGAGGCCAGGCTCATTTTAGGATCATAGTTACCGAGCACACCTCAAGACCCAAGGGAGAATTCCTTGAGCTTTTGGGTACGTATAATCCTCATCAGAAGCAATTTCAGGCTAAAAAAGACCGGATTGAATATTGGATTTCAAAAGGCGCTCAAGTATCCCCGACAGTCAATAATTTGATGGTGAACTACAAGGTATGGAATAAGCCCAAGATGCAGAGCTGGAAGCCCAAAAGAAAAGCTCAAACAGATTCGCCAAAGACAGAATCAGCTCCGGCTCCGTCAGTATAGTAGTCAGCTAATGGTAACTAAGATATAAAAGCGCCTAACAGCGCTTTTATTGATATAATGAATGTAAATGTCTGCGCGCAGCGTAGCGAGCACAGGAACAGTTACTTAACCCCGCACTATCTGGAATCAAGGCCATTTATTTCAGAAGAGTATAAGGCGAAGCCGCCTTACGGCTCTGATGGTGTGGTAGCATGCACTTTGAGCCCAGATAGTGCGGGGTGACGAGTTTTATAACTGCTCGTCTGTGCAGAGCACAACTCCTCGCAGATAAAATCGTCATGTGCGGAATATTCGGGTATGTATCTAAGAATAAGACAAGGGCAATACCAGTCATACTGGACGGCTTAAAGCGTCTTGAGTACCGCGGCTACGATTCGTCCGGAATAGCAGCCGTGGTTTCCGGCAGAATTTTGTGCAAGAAAAAGTCGGGCCGTATCCATGAAGTCGAAAAGATCCTGAATAACACATGGGACAGCCAAGCCGCTATCGGCCATACTCGTTGGGCCACCCATGGAGCGCCGACAGACAGGAATGCCCACCCTCATTTTGACTGTAGCAAGAAGATTTATTTGGTCCACAACGGTATAATCGAAAATTTCAGAGAATTAAAGGACCGGCTCTTGAAGCGGGGGCATAAGTTTCAGTCCGATACCGATACGGAAGTTGTGGCCCACCTGGTTGAGGATTTTGCTAAAAACGAGGGAGTGAGCTTTGAAGAGGCGGTAAGACTTGCTCTCAAGTCTATAGTCGGAACATATGCTTTTGTCTTTATCCATGCTGATCATCCCGGCAAAATAATAGTAGCTCGAAATTCCAGTCCGCTTCTTGTCGGTTTCACCGACAATGAAAAATACGTCGCTTCCGATGCCTCGGCCGTTTTGCCATATACGCGCAAGGTTGTGTATCTGCAGGACGGCGAGTTCGCTATCCTGACTCATAATGATTTTAGAATTGCTACCCTTGATCGGAAGGCGGTTTTGAGAAACGAAGAAAGGATAGAGTGGTCCGAGGATATGGTTCGCAAGAACAACTTTCCTCATTTTATGCTCAAGGAAATTTTTGAAGAGCCTGAAGCCGTATCGAATGCGATTCGGGGGCGTCTGGTTTTGAAAGACGGACTGGCTAAGCTTGGGGGATTAGAATTGGTTCAGAATGATTTGAGAAAAATAAATCGGCTGATTTTGACGGCTTGCGGAACGGCCTATTTAGCTGCTTTAGTCGGAGAATATATGCTCGAAGAGTATTCGGGTATTCCCGTGGAAACAGAGTATGCCTCGGAGTTGAGGTATAAAAAGCATAACCTTGATTTAAAAACCGCTTTATTGGCAGTCAGCCAGTCTGGCGAGACGGCCGATACTCTCGGCGCGCTTAAGGAGATCAAAAGAAAGGGGCTCCTGACTCTGGGGGTGGTCAATTCGATAGGGTCATCTATTGCTCGGGAAACAAAAGCCGGAGTTTACAATCATGCCGGTCCGGAAATAGGCGTTGCTTCAACCAAGGCCTTTGTCTCCCAGGTTGCCGTAATGGCCCTGCTGACTTTATTTTTAGGAAGACAAAGAGATATGTCTCTGAATACGGGCAGGAAAATATCGGATGAGCTGACCAAGATACCCGATAAGATTAAATCAATTCTTGCCGGAGCAAAGCAAATCAAAAAGATAGCCGATAAGTATTATAAATATGAAAATTTTCTTTATCTTGGAAGGAAATATAACTATCCCGTTGCGCTGGAGGGAGCTTTGAAGCTTAAGGAGATATCATATATCCATGCTGAAGGATATGGAGCGGGGGAGATGAAGCACGGTCCGATTGCGATGATAGATAAAGATTTCCCATCGGTCGTGATTGCTCCGTCAGACGGAATGTATGGGAAGGTGGTTAACAATATTCAGGAGATAAAAGCTCGCGGGGGGAAAGTCATTGTCGTCGCTACTAAAGGAAATAAGGAAATTGCCAAAATTGCCGATGACGTAATATATATTCCCGAGACGATAGAAATGCTGACCCCGATGCTTTCCGTGGTCCCGCTTCATCTATTTGCTTATTATGTGGGCGTTTTACGTGGCAATGACGTAGATAAGCCAAGAAATTTAGCTAAGTCAGTGACAGTAGAGTAGCTACGCATATACACGGTTATGATACACCATAACATTGTTTATGTGTGCTATTGAATTAACCGGACTTTAATTTCTAAATTCTTGGGTAAGGCGCCTTACCCCCATGTTTGGAGGTAAGACCTCCAAACATGGGGGGCCTTGTATTTTATCCTTGTTGGGATATAATCTCGGGCATTATGAACAAGCTCAAGACCTCGGTTGTATTGGCCTTGCTTTCTCTCTCGCTTTCCCTTGTTTCAACCTCCTCCGCCTCCGAAATACTCTTCGAAGTAACTAACCCCGCCTCGCAGGCCGAATGGAGCACCTTTGCCACCGATTCTCTCAAAATAGCCCAGAA
>MGJK01000019.1 GCA_001794215.1 Candidatus Yanofskybacteria bacterium RIFCSPHIGHO2_01_FULL_44_24 | reverse complement strand
ATATATATCGATTTCCTCCAGTATCCTAACCGAATCTATCGGCTTAAGGTCGATCCTATAGTAAAACTTCCCCTTAGGAAAAATTCGGGTTCGATCGAAAAAACTATTACTGGTCACTCTGAATGGTCCATAGAGATCCTGGGATTTGTAATTGAATTGAGAGATAAATACAATGTCGCCTATGTCAATATTAGCCAACCAATTAGCATTTCCGGCGCCATATTTTTCAAATGCAATACACTCGTTCGCAAATTTTGTGGTCGTTAGAATATAATATCTCACACCGGCATACTAGCAAAGAGCATCAAGTCAGTCTAGTATAAGTCCGCGAGGACATTTTTCGATCATTCTTTAAATCAAGTCCCCATAATCTTCTACGACAAAACCAAGACGGGACTCAAAATTTCTTTTCCAGAAGATCTATAGATACTGATCATGAACGTGTCCACCTCAGAATCCGGCGCTGGATTTTATTTAAAATTTTGATACAATATAGCCACTTAGTTCTTTCCAATGGAGATGCCGATGCTGCCGATAGATATCGTCCTTGTTCGCCACGGCCAATCAGAGGGGAACAAAGCCAACAAAGCCAGCCGAAGAGGCGATAACCAGTTCTTTACTCCGGATTTCCGAGACAAGCACAGCCGAGACTTCCGCCTTACCGATAAGGGCGTAGAACAGGCCAAAGCCGCCGGAAAATGGCTCAAGACCAACGTACCTATGCCATTGGACCGGGCCTACGTCTCTGACTATATAAGAGCCAAAGAAACAGCCGCTTATCTTGACCTGCCCAATGCCTGCTGGAGAGTTGAATTTCATCTCAGAGAGCGGGACATGGCTCTAATGGACAACTGCCCCGAGGATGAAAAAGCCAAGCTTTTCTCGCTCGAAAAAGAACAGCACGAACGAGATCCTTTCCTTTCTTATCCCGCCGGCGGAGGCGAATCAATCGCTCTCCTGTGCCTGCGGCTGAAAGCCGGAATGATTACCCATTGGGCAAGAGAGTGCCCGGATAAAAGAATCATCGCCGTCTGCCACGGCCACGTAATGAGAGTGATCCAACTGGAATTCGAGGATCTTGGCCACGATGATTTCATTCGATTAGATAAATCTGAGAAACCAAATGAGGCCATAAGGAACTGCCAAATACTGTGGTATACCCGGCGGGATCCGAAGACCCAGAAGCTCCATCCGCATCTTGTTGCCGTTCGATCAGTCTGCCCGCTAAATACGACGACGGGTCTGACAGAAGATTCCGGATGGCAAGAAATAGTCCGTAATCGATACTCCAATGAAGACCTCCTTAACGAAGTATCAAAATATCCAAGGCACATCAGCTAACCCGTCCCCTATCCGGCCGATCATCGATCGGCTTTTCGTTTGAGCCGCACCCTGCTTTTTTCTAAAGTTCTAAACTCTCAAACCAAACTAAAAGTGCCGATCATGCGGCACTTTTAGTTTGAGGATCAAAAGTTAAAACATAAACCTCCCCACCCTATAAAGAAAGACCGTCAGACTCTTCACCCGTACTACCCTTACAAATACAGATGGGCTTTCCCTGGGGAATATTTTGCCCACCAGCGCTAGTGTCGTGCTGGCAAGTACCACTGATAGTCCAAAAAAACCAGCTCGTATATTCACAACTATCACCTATATTCTTACCTCCGCAGTAATAACCGCTACTGGTAGGCCCGTCCGCACAACCCGCTCCGTCCCCGTCTCCCCCATCTACGTATTCGGCAATTCCAGAGTTAACGCTAACCGAAACGTTGCTCTAGAGAATTAGGAATCCTCCTACGGCAATAACCAAACCGATGGCCATCAGAGATACGACCCCGAAACGATCATATATGTATTTATACATGTAGGTTAATTAGTTTATATGATTAAATTATATATAAATAATCAGAGGTCGTCTATCCCCACCCACGTACCCAGTCCTATGGACATAGGGTAGAAATAGTGTATAATAATAGGCAGTATTTTGACACGACAGAAGGCTCCTAAAATGAGCGCACCCAGGTCCGGATTCGGGAGTTTTATTCAGACTCTCAGGCTTATTATAACTCCTCTGGTTTTGGCCACCCCTTCGGTAATCATCTGGCACTTCCTATATGTGAACGGCTGGCATTCTACGTCTCGGGCCGATGAACCGATAGTAAACGCGATTCTGCCTGGACTTTTCACGGCTCACGTTTTTATCGCCGGCTTCATGTTTATGCGGGAGTCAGATGACATGAGAAAAATGAAAACTGCGATTCGAAGCGGCGATCAAAAGGCTTTTACCGAAATCGTGGAAGATACCATCCCGACCCCGATGAAGTACGTCCTGTTCATGACCGCGAACATCATTCAGGGTTGGACAATCAGTCTGAACTACGACATTTACTGGACCGGCCTTGCAGCCGTTTACTCAGTCGGATACATCCTCTCGCTGATCTGGGAAATTATCGCCGACTTCGATGATCCGATCAACGGAGTCTGGGTTATTAAAGGTGTTCCGCCTGACTGGATAACTGGGGCTAATATAAAACGCCGCTGGTCGGATAGATTCTTTGAGTGGTTCTTCAACAGAATTACCACCGCGCCAATCGTACATAAGGGCTGAAAGCATCGCCTCTCCTGCCGGGGCTCGCTGACCGAGAACGGTCTTTTTTGTTTCTAAATTACCCCGCACACACAAAGAAACGAAAACGAAACGACCGACCGTTGACCAGGCATAATCAAAATGATATAGAATGAGAACGAGAGACGCAGTAGGGAGCACGGTCAATGCGGGTTGAGAGTTTAGGGAAGCGGGCACTCTTTCTGATACCGTCGATCAAGGTTTATAATCCCAAACACTCCAAATCAAGGCAAAGCGTCGCCAAGACAATTCATAGTTTTCTGAATCTTACCTTCGGCGGATATACCTGCGCCTCGGGCAATATATATGGATACTTCGGAAGCAATACCCATTCCGAATATGATGAACTGAGAGAATTCCGAGTAGCTTTTAAGGAAGATGAGCTCAGGACCAAGGTACCAAAGCTCCAAGAATTCTTGGCTATATTATGCAAGGACATTAACGAGGAATGTATTTACTTGGAATGCGGTGAAGATGCTATGCTGGTTTATCCAGACTAACGCCGACTAATCGTCGGCTTTTGTTTTGGCTGGAATCTCCGTACGTGATAAAATTTATATATGCGTTTAAACAATTTCTGGAAACTCGCGATTGCCATCGCGATAACGGAGACTGCCGGAATAGTCGGATCACTTTTTACGGTCAGCGAAATCCCCGGCTGGTATACCGGACTTATTAAACCGGCCCTGAATCCCCCGGGCTATATATTCGGACCGACATGGACGATTCTTTACGCCCTGATGGGTATCGCCGCATTCTTAATATGGAAAACTGGATGGGAGCAGAAAAGAGTCAAAATCGCCCTTGGCATATTTATTTTGCAACTATTACTGAATGCGGCCTGGTCAATTATTTTCTTCGGATTACATAGTCCTTTTTGGGCTTTAATCGATATCGCCGCCATGTGGCTTGCGGTAATCTGGACTATGGTGAAATTTTATCCCATCAGAAAAAAAGCCTCGTACCTCCTCCTCCCCTATATAGCCTGGATAGCTTTCGCGGCCTACCTAAACTATATGATTTGGGTTCTAAATTAAATGTTGATATCATAATCATATGAAAGGATACGTAGCCAACATTGAAGAAATCTCGCTGAAAAATAAAAATTTCCGCAAGGTTTTGTATACGGCCAAAAACAGCCAGCTTGTCGCCATGAGCCTGAAGCCCGGAGAAGACATCGGCAAAGAGGTTCATCAGCTCGACCAGTTTATACGCTGTGAATCAGGGACCGGCAAGGCGATTCTCAACGGCATAGAACATGCGATCAGCGACGGATTCGTAGTGGTGGTGCCGGCAGGGGCGCGGCACAATATCATCAATGCCTCGACGGATAAAGAGCTCAAGCTTTACACCCTGTACTCCCCTCCCAACCATAAAGACGGCACCGTACACGCCACTAAGGCAGACGCAGCAGCCGATGAAGAGGAGCATTTTGACGGCCAAACTACGGAGTAATATATTTTTAATATGAACGTACACCCGTTTATAGTTCATTTTCCGGTCGCGCTTCTTTCGATTTACTGTCTCATGGAATTGGTCCGCGTCAGATATCTGACATCGGCTCCATATTGGTTTTATGTTAAAGGCAGCTTCGTAATCATCGGAGCATCGGGAGCGGGAGCGGCATATAAGTCGGGAGAGTGGGCCAAAGAACTTTTAGGCGACAACGGCCTGGAGCAACTCATTGAAACCCACGCTCGCTGGGCAAAACTATCCACGCTATTATTCGGGCTCATCGCAATTCTATATATCGCCGCCTGGATCAGCCGCTCAGAGACGCTCCGCAAAGTTGAAGAATGGATGGGCCTGAACAATCTTTGGCTTTATACCGCCCTGAAAAAAACGGGTAATTACCTCGTCGACAGTTTTCTTATGATTTTGCCCGCCCTGATCGGCTTGGCAGGTATTGTGATCACCGGAGCGCTGGGCGGAGCGATAGTATACGGACCGGACATTGATCCGTTCGTCAGAACTATATACGATTTGTTATTTTAGGAATCAATTCTCTCTTCAGCGAACCTGCCGGAACCTCTTTATCCCATAGTTATAGACGGTCGCCGGAATTGCCGTTGCGCCGTAAAATATCCAAACCGCCCGCAAAGGGCCGGCCTGTAAATCGCTGCCTAAAGCTAAGGAGTGTAAAAATGTCAGAATGAAACCGGTCGTGCTTATCAGCAGTATGGCGTTCCAATGCCGGACAAAAAAGTTATATCTCTTCAGGGCTTTGCCGATATCATATGTGATGAGAAGCAGCCATCCTATTACGGCAAGGAGAATGTATTTCTCCCCGTAAGCAAACACTGCTGAAAAATTAAAATCGAAATCAATCAACAATAACAGCGGGTGAAGAATCAGGCAGATTAGGATTATAATCGAGGTTCGGTGGACGAACCGATCAAAATCAAACAAAGTCCTCAAATAAGGTTCGAAGGCTCCGCTGATCACATGGAGCCACAAAACGGCAAAAGCGATCAGGCCGAGAGCCGGGAAAATACTCTGGAGAATAGACGGTCCGAGAGTCCATCCTAAAGACCCGAACCTTACCCACAACGGATACAGCACGGCTAAGCAGGCGAAAAGAGTGATAATAAAACGAATAGGTTTCTGATTCATAAACAATGTCAATTATACCATATGAAAGGGCATCCGGTCCGGCAATTTGGTAATTACCGCGCTTGCCATTATAATTAAATAAACGATATGAGAACGCTGATCGAAAAAATTGATAACTACGCAATAAATCTTTTCCGAAGGACGGAAGTCCCTCTATCCCGCATAGCAATTTTTGTTGTTTACTTTTGGTTCGGTTTTTTGAAAATCATCGGAGTAAGCCCGGCCGGACCCATGGTCCAAACACTGTTTGAAAGAACGCTCAACTTCATGCCCTTCGAGGCCTTCTACGCCGGCTTCTCCTTTTTTGAAATCATCATCGGAATCCTTTTCCTGATCCGCGGAATGGAGCGTTTGGCCCTCGGGCTTATTTATATTCACCTCATTACGACCGTGCTTCCCTTGTTCCTTTTACCCCATCTTACCTGGCAAGGATTCATGGTTCCTACATTGGAGGGCCAATACATTATAAAGAATATACTCATCGTGGCGGCGACAGCCGTTATCGGATCAAGGCTAAAACCCCGAGGCGAGAGCTTACCCGCGAACAACTGACCCCAACCAAAACAACAAAAAGCATCCCTTGAGGGGATGTTTTTTGTTGTGATATCGCAAAATACTACGAGAGATGCTTAGAAACCAGCTTGGTCATCTCGAACATGCTGACCGTTGCCTTGCCTCCGAAGACCTTTTTCAGAGCTTCATCGGCATTGATGTTCCTCTTGTTGACCTTGTCCTGAAGGCCCTTACTCTTGATGTAGGCCCACAGCTTTTTGACTACCTCGGATCGAGGCATAGGCCCCTGACCGACTACAGCAGCCAAATCTGGGCTGATCGTCATCGGTCTCATAAATGCAGGGTTCGCTTGTCTTGGCATATAGGTGTTTAAATTATTGGTTTATTTAAGCAATTCGACGCTATCTAAGTATATAACAATGCGGGATATACCGCAAATCCCCGGAATACCATGGCTCCGGTATAAGCATTTATCAACAAATAGGGCCATTTGCCGAATATAATACCGGTGCTAAAATAGCTGAGGTCATTTGAAAATAAGGAGCTTGCTATGGCCAGATTAGAGATAATCACGGGGCCAATGTTCTCGGGCAAAAGCGAGGAAGTAATCAAAAGGCTGAAAAAGCCGGGCTATAAGAATAAAAAAATATTAGTCGTAAAACCCTCAGAAGACACTCGAACAGCCAGAGAGACATTCGAAATGATCACCAAGGATAAGTACCTTGCCAGCTACAAGAATCTCAAGACAAAAACCATTGATAATTATGAGGGCCTCAAAGAAGCGGTGAAAGCCTCTTCTCCAGAAATATTGGTAATCGACGAAGCTCAGTTCTTGGGCCTATGGCTGATTGACGCAGTGAAAGAAATATTGGAGTCCAATAGCGAAAATGAAGACTTTGTCATAATAGTTACGGGTCTTTACAAAGACTTCTTGAGAAACCCCTTTGGTCCAATTCCGGAACTCATACTACAAACCGAACCGGACGAAATTACAATCCTTAGCGCCGTATGCGATAAATGTGAAAAACGTCCGGCCCAATCGACCTATAAGATCGGCGGCAGCCGAAACCTCCAGAAAGAACAGGGCGACAAAGACATCTACCAAGCAAGGTGCCGTATCTGTCATAAACTACCAGAATAAATCCCGCAACGACGGGATTTTTAGCTATTCGTAACGTAATGCCTCCATCGGACTTTTCAGTGAAGTTTGGCGGACCGCCGATATAAAGGAGCAAGTATCGCCAAACTATTCATAACGTAGTGCTTCCATCGGACTTTTCAGTGAGGCTTGACGGGCCGGATATATTCCGAAAACTAACCCAACTAAAGCAGCGACACCAAAACCAAGAAGAGCTCCGCCTATCGGAAAGGCGAAACCCCAATCAACTGATAACATCTGAGTAAGGATGATAGCTAAACCGAAAGATAGAATCGCTCCCAGAGAAATACCGATAATCCCGCCGGTAGAAGTAAGGATAACTGATTCAAGAAGAAACTGTCTTAAGATATCCCCCGTTGTCGCTCCCACAGCCTTGCGAAGACCGATTTCCCGGGTACGCTCCGTCACCGAAACAAGCATAATATTCATAATGCCAATACCGCCTACGACCAGAGAAATGGCCGCAACCGACAAAAGAAGAGCCGATAAAATACCTGTGATCGTTCCTACTCTTTCGGCCAAATCCGCCTGAGTGGCTACGAAAAAGTCATCTTTATCCGGGTCGGTGATACCATGAAGCTCACGAAGAGTTTGCCTGATATCTTCAGCCGCCACTTCCACTATGTTTTCTGATTCCACCCTGACCATGATCACGGTGTAATGATTGGCGCCTAAAAGATACTGATTGGCGGTTGTAACAGGAATAATAATATTGGTATCGATATCAAAGGCTCCTATCTGTCCAACGTCGCCAAAAACACCGACAACTTTGAAATTCCTGTCATAAAACTTGATTGTCTCCCCTATCGCATCAGAGTCTCCGAAAAGTTCTTTTTTAACCTCCGAACCAAGAACAGCTACGCTTGCACGGGCGGAAACATCGGCATCGCTGAAGAACGAGCCATACCTTGGCTGAATCTCAAGCGCCTGCAGGATCTCCGGCATGGTTCCAAGCATGCTTGCGTTTTTAGTTTCGTTGCCGAAAAGAGCCGTCCCGGAACCGATTACGTTAGGAGCGACGGCCACGACTCCGCGAACGAAAGCCGGGTTTTTCAAAGCCGAAACCTCTTTATCCCTGAGCGATGTCGTAAAAATAGAAGCGAAATCCGAAGGACCTTCCGGCTCGCGGCCGGCCCGAACAATTATGGTTTGCGAGCCCAAACCCTGGATCTGGGAAAGAATTAAATCCTGAGCTCCCTGGCTCACGGACATAACCAGCATTATCGCCGTAATACCGATTACGATGCCTAAAATAGTCAGAGTGGAGCGGGATTTATGGGTGGTTAAGCCCTTGATGGCCGTTTTGAGAGTATTGTTTAAAGTCATAAAATTGCTGCAATATAACAGCTATTACTTCTTGAATCCGTCTCTTGAATGCTGCCGGCCCTGAACTCTTTGATCGCTTTCCATCAGTCCGTCTTTTAACTTAATAACCCTCTGGGCATATTCGGCAGTATAGGTTTCGTGAGTAATCAGAATTATCGTGCGGCCCTGATCATGCAGGTTTTCTATAAATTCCATCACTTGGCCGCCCGATTTGGAATCTAAATTTCCCGTCGGCTCATCGGCGAAAATAACATCCGGATCGTTGACCAAAGCGCGAGCGATAGCCACTCTCTGTTTCTCTCCGCCGGAAAGCTTAGAAGATTCGTGATGGGTGCGATGAGACAAACCAACCGCCCCAATCGCTTCAAAGGCCATCTTCTCCTGCTTGGCTTCGGGAATATCGGCATAAGACAGCGGAAGCTTAACATTGTCTAAAACCGACGATCGGGCTAAAAGATTGAAGGCTTGAAAAACAAACCCGAATTTCTTGTTGCGCAGTCTCGCCAAGGCGTCGTCGTCATAGCTGTTCATCTCCCGACCTTCAAAAAGATAAGTTCCTCCGGTGGGTCTGTCCAGAAATCCAAGAATGTGCAGGAGGGTAGATTTTCCGGATCCTGACGGTCCCATGATGGCAGTAAATTCCCCTTTTTGAATATCAAAAGAAACCCCGCGAAGAGCGGGTGTCGCTGTTCCGTCGCCCCCGTAAATCTTCTCCAGTTTATTTACACCGATAATCGGTTCGGGCATTTTATAGTTGGGTGTTATTCATTTATAAAAGTGATAACCCGCTCACCCTCTGAAAGACCGCTCAATATCTCAACATAACCATCCTTTCCCGATATCCCGACTTGAACAAACCTTTCTTCTGGCGCGGTACCGACGCCATGATAAATTCGAACTATCTTGCTTCCGTTTCTTGATATGACGGCCCGCTGAGGTATGGCGATGACGTCTTCTTTCTTGGCGGTCTCAATATCGATATTAGCAGTCATGTTGGGACGAATATTAGGATCAATATCGCCCTCGAAATTAAATATAGTCTTGTAAGTTGTCACGCCGTCAACGATCGTAGCCGCCGTATCGATAGTTGAGACCCTCGCATTAAAAACCGTCTGTGTGCCGTAGGCATCCAATGTAAGGACGGCTGAGTCGCCGGATCGGACCTTCCCGATATCTATCTCGGTTATATTGGCTTCGATCTGGTAACGGGCGGTAGAGACAAGAGAGACAATGACTACGGAAGAGGTCACCGTTTGCCCGCGCTCAACGTCAATTTTACCGATAGTGCCGGCGAAAGGCGCAATCACCAGTGACTTCCTGAGTTGAGACTGGGCCGACAGCAAAGCCGCCTCTTTTTGAAGAATATCTTCGTTTGTTGGAAATGCAGCCTTGGCCGTAGCTAACTTGGCATCGGCATCAGCTATGTTTTTATTATTCAAAATTCTTTGATCGATAATCTCCTGTATAGCAGTGTAGATCGCTGAAAGATCCGAGGAAATGGAAGTGGCCTCGGTATTAACGCTCGCCCTGTCGGTCGATGAAGAAATCATGTACGGATTGGACTGCATCTGTTCCTGAAGATAAGTAAACGCACTGCGTAAAGACTGGCAACCGTTTAATAGGGCCGGCAAAGCTAAATCGATCTGGCCATACAGAGCTGGGGAAATGGTCACGCCAGACTGATCAATCTGGGGAAAAACGGATCTGACCTCGCCAACCCGATAATCAACCTCTGACTGATATTGCTTGACCCTGATATCCCAGTCCTTGCCCTCAAGATGGGTTTTCCTGATATACTCGAGGACCGCCGACGAGGTATCAATCTGAGTCATTGCCTCACGCATATCGCTAAAGGCTCCGCTATACTTGGACAACAAGTCTCCTTCGGCTTTTTTCCTGACCTGGTCAAGATTTGATTCGGCATTTGTCAGTTCGACCCGCAGAGAAGATGAAACCGAAGGATCGCTGAGCGAATTGAAATGTCTTATCGTCTCATCGAGATCGGCTTTGGCCGAGGTAACGGCGGCCTGAAGATCCTGATTCTCAAGAGAAGCTACCACGGCGCCGCTATTTACCTTGTCGCCTACTTTATAGTTTATGGCCGCTATCCGACCGGCTGTTTCAAACTGAAGATCGACAGACTGAGCCGGCCTTATCTTGCCCGTAACGCTTACCTCCTGAAGAAGAACATCCCGTTTAACTAAAATTGTTTCGTAGACCGGTTTCTCGTCCCCGATCAACAGAAACGTAACAACAATAACCAAGACAGTGGCACCGCTGACGGCCCACCATTTTTTCTTTTTATACCATTTTTTAATCGGAGTAATGTCCAATTCTTTATTTAAACTCGATAACCCTTCAACCCCGGCGTCAGTGAGTCGGGGCCCCGACCAAAGCGTCGGGGCTTCTCGCCCCCGCCCATACATGGGCGGGGTTCCAAAACTGCAATGTGTAGATTTAATAACCTTTTAATTTCTCGACTTTGTGATGCTGGCGTATTTTTTCAAGAGCCTTGGCTTCGATCTGCCTGATCCTTTCACGGGTAACAGAGAAGACCTTCCCCACTTCTTCAAGGGTATGGGTAACTCCGTCAGTCAGGCCGAATCGCATGTCAAGAATTTTCTGTTCGCGCGGAGTAAGATCGTTTATTATCTCCTGAAGATGTGTTTTTAAAATCTTCCTGGCCGTAGAAACAGACGGGGTAATGGAGTCCTCGTCGGGTATAAAGCTTTCTAAATTGCTGTCTTCATCATCCTGACCGACGGGCGCCTCAAGAGAAACGGTGTCTTGAGAAATTTTCTGGATATACCTTATCTTGTCCACCTCTACGCCCATTTCCGAAGCCACCTCTTCCGGCAAAGGCTCTCTGCCTAAATCCTGAACCAATCTTCGGACCACCTGCTGATATTTATTGATAGTTTCCACCATATGCACCGGAATGCGGATGGTTTTGCCCTGATCTGCCAATGCTCTGGTAATGGCTTGCCTGATCCACCAAGTGGCATAGGTTGAGAATTTATAGCCTCTTTTATAATCAAATTTTTCGACTGCCTTAAATAAGCCGATGTTACCCTCCTGTATCAGATCGAGAAGGGTAAGATTGGCCGATCGGCCGACGTACTTTTTTGCTATTGAAACCACTAATCTTAAGTTTGAGACCGCCAATTTCTGGCGGGCAGATTCATCATTTTTTTCTATTCTTTTGGCCAACTCGACCTCTTCCTCACTGGACAGAAGAGGATATCTTCCGATCTCGCGCAAATACATCTGAACCGAATCGGCCGATGAACCCTCTTCGAGCTCTTCTTCTAATTTTTTTTCGACTTGATATTTGCGGGCTTTTTCTTCCTCAAATACTCTCCCCGACTCTATGATATTGATGTTGGCCGATTCAAGACGATCATAAAGTCTTTCAAGGCCGACAATATCTTTCTCGATATTAGGGACGGAATTTATAATTTCCGCTTGGGTAACGAACCCTCGATGCTTGCCCTTTTCCATAAGCGCCTCAATGGCGCTCTCGCTGATCGGAGCCTTAGATTTTTTAGCACCCGGCTTCTTGGGCTTGGCCAACTTCCTGTGTTTTTTTAACTTAACGCGGCTCCTCTTTTTAGAAGCCTGTTTGGACGCGCTTTTTTTAGAAGACTTTTTCTTCTTAGGCATGGTGTCGGATTAGATTTGAGATGCGGGCAAACTAACCCTGAAGCTTGGGTAGTTTTTTAGTTAAGTTGTCGAACTCTGCTAAGAGTGCCGAGCGTTTTTCCTTGTCTTTCTGGACTTCGGCAGCCTGTATATCCAGCGAAAGGCTGGTTAATTGGGCCATAATGACCCTTTTCTCTAATTGATTAAGTATACCATAAAAGCTCTTTTTTAGCTCGTCGTCGTTACGTTCACCCCATAGTTCCTGCGATTCAAGATAAGAAACATTAAACTCAAAAGCTGTCTTTTCGTCAAGTTTAGCCGCAAAGGCGCCGGGTTTAAAGCTTGCAAGGTCCTCCGGAGAAAGAGTCTGAATAACCGTTGCCGTCAAAGGATTGAGGAAAGAATAATTTATATTTTGGAAATCCTCAGCAAACAATTTTGGATTTTTAAGTATGATGGCCAAAAATTCCCTGCTAAACCTATCGGCCGGCGAAAATTTATCTTTCTCCGGCAGATGAGAAACGGGATCCGCCTCGGAAGATTCATAGCCGGCTAAGTCGTCCTTAATCGAAATTAAATCTTCTTCTACCGCTTTTTCTGGGGCCCTGAATAGAAGCGCGAGCTTAGAAATCCAGTGAGATTTTTCCACCCGGCTGGTTAAGCGGTTGATCAACGGCGCCAGTACAGAAATAATTTTCTTTTTACCGTCAGGTGAACTGAAATCAAATTCACTTTTTGATTTATTAAAATAGAAATCAACGACCGGCTCCGGATCTCTAACAATGTCATTCCACTTGGACCCGTATTTCTTCACAAAATCAGCGGGATCCTTGCATTCTTTATCGTCGATTCTAACCATTTTGATGTTAAAATTCTGCCCGAGAGCGAGGCCTATGCCTCTTCGAGTCGCAATGCTGCCGGCCTGATCAAGATCGAAACAAAAGCTGAGGTTACCGGTATATCTCTGCAGTAATCTGAGGTGGCTCGGAGTAAGCGCCGTACCGGAAGAAGCGACGACATTCTTCACTCCGGCCTGATAAGACATGATCGCATCCATATTACCCTCGACTAAAACGCAGGAGTCGTTTTTTCTTATGTCCAATTTGGCCTTGTTTAAACCGTAAAGAATACGGCTTTTATCATAAATAGCCGTTTGGGGCGTATTGACGTATTTAGCAACCTCAGCCGTTGCCTGACTGCCGGTATCAGATTTTTTTTCTGCCGACTCGAAAATTCTGGCCGTAAATCCGGCGATCCGATCATTGACATCGAATATGGGAAAAACTATCCGAGAACGGAAACGGTCATATATTCCCCCGCCGCCGTCTCTCTTTATAGCCAAGCCCGACGCTACGATATCAGAATCCTTATAGCCCCGATCATTAAGAAATTCTGAGAGGGAGCTCCATTCGTTAGGAGCATAGCCAAGACGAAAATCTCTTATGGTCTCGCCTGTGAGTCCTCGGCCAATAAGGTAGGATAGCGCCATCTTGCCGGTATTGGAATAATGAAGCTGTTTTTCAAAAAATTTCGCCGCCGCCTCCGATATTTCGTATAAAATAGCCTTATCATCTTTACCTCCGCCGTAATTAAACGATTCGAGCTCAACACCGGCTTTTTGGGCAAGAATCCTGAGAGCTTCGGGAAATTCTACTCCTTCTATTTCTTTTATAAAACCGAAGATGTCCCCGCCCTTTTGACACCCGAAACAATGCCATATCTGACGCTCTGGAGAAATATAAAAAGACGGGGTCTTTTCGTTATGAAAAGGACAGCGAGCTTTAAAATTAACGCCGGATTTCTGGGTTTTTATATAGCCCGAGATGACGTCAACGACGCTTAACCGGTCTTTTATTTTTGAGATGTTGTCTTCCATGCTTTGCGGTGGGTTCCAACGGCAAGGATCCCAGCCTGATAACTATAGTCTTAACATAAAATCGAGCAAAAAGAAAGCAGCGATAACGCTGCTTTTAACTGGTACTGATAGTTATTTTTGAAGAACTATCCGCCAAGAGACGTACTTTTTGGTATAAACGTTTTTCAGATCGATATTGACCAGATATTCGCCGGGTTCAAGTCCGGCAAGAAGGTCACGCAAGGTGCCTTCCGGAACCTCGGAGCTGTTTCGATAATTTTTCAGGCCATCGGCGCTGAACTCAAAATAGAAGTCGGCCCCCGATTTAACCGAAGCCGAACTCGTTCCTATGGAAATTCCGGACTCAAACTGATGGAGCGCCCGGCTGGACTTATGCTGAAAACTGATTCTCAGTTCGAGACTTGCTTTTGCCTTGTCTCCGACTATCTCCCAGTCCATTCCGCTCGCAGAAGAAGAAATGATGAACGAAGGACCGTTCTGGCCTTTTACCATCCGGAGGTTAGCCGGTAAGAAAGCATGATTTTTACTGAAAATAAATTCTCTTTCTGAAGGAACTTCCGGTTGGCCGAGAAAATTAGGTTTATTTTTTTCAGCCACGATAGCGGCGGGTTCCGGTGCCTTGAGAGCAAGGCCGATATTGATATCAGAGTAGTAAGAAAACTCGACTAAAGCGGCGATGAATACTTGGTCGGGATCGTGGATATACAAGTATTCGATGATCCTTACCGTTTCATCTGGCGATACAAATCCTGTATTGGACAACTCCTTAGCAACATCTTCGATTGTTATAAACCCATAACGGTCGTAAAGCCTTGCCTGTCCCATTTTACTGATAAAAAGAAAGCGAAATAAAACATGCCCCGTGGCGTCAAAATAATACCAGACTGAGAGATCGGCCATAATCGGCTGGCCGGACATCTTCCTCTTGAAATGAGGCATCCCGTACAGCAAATAAATACGCGCCATATCGCCCCTGAGCCCGCCGTTAACGTCAAACCTCGTTCCCGCAAGATCGGGATCCATGGATAGGACCTCGTTTTTAACGTCTCGGATGCGTCCGTCAATCAGGGTTTTAAACTCATTTTCGGGAGTATTGGGATCCGTATCGCGCTTTTTCCAAAATTCTTCGATAAATTCATCGATCGATTTGATCGTATGCCGAACTTTCAAATCTTTAAACTCAAGTTCGGTTACGAAAAACCCGTAATTCGTAAGAAAATCTTTGCAATATCGAGAGGCTGCGGGATCTTGTTTGGTACAGTCTTTATCAGACCAGCGGGCTTCGGCCGAATTTGGCAAACAGCCAATAATCAGCAGAAAAGTTATCGAAAGAAGGGCGGCTTTTCTGGTCATGTTACTTCTCCTCCATCGCTTTTACGATATCTTTGCGATCGGCCTTAAAAATATGGTAAGCCCCGTTCATTGAATACTTCCTTCCAACCATGACATTGCGGTTATGGCCGTTAGTAACGTTCTCGCTGATAAATTCGACCAAAACTTCCCGGTTCTTGTCGAAGATCCAGTCTCCTTCGTTTTTTCTGAACCAAACTTCGGTATCCCCGTCCTGGGCGTCTCTGCCCGTTTTAGGATCTTTCTTAACATGCCATCTCATAAAAATTATCGGGTCGGATTCTTTACTAAGTTTTCCCAGCAACTCGTTCACATCGCGCTCGGCATACATGCTCAGCATCACCTCAGAAATCAGGCGGTTGTTCGGCATCCTCTGCTCACGGACAACAAGAGGGACATGCTTGGCGATAACCCTGACAAATTCATTGGGATTGGCAGGGTTCTTATACTCGACTTCGATGCCGAGGTAAACGTGAATGGAATCCGAGACCGTAATTTCAACCCTGCTCACCGGTTCCTGGATCCATCCGGTCAAGTCAGGTGCAGGATTCTGGGCGGTTTTGACGGTTTCCGACAAAGGAATAACCAATAGAAAAAGGGCGGCTAAAAGTTTGGCCATTTCGTCTCTTTTGATTTAAAAGTACTTTGGCTATAAGTCTATACCAATACAAGATAAAAGCAACCCCGTTTCAAGGCCAAGAAAAACCCCCGCCTTTTAATAAAAAGACGGGGGCGGCACCTTACCAATTATAGGTGAGGTAAAACGATTTCTTCCATGATCCGTTATCACGCGACCAGAAGATGCTGAACGGCAGAAACTGAATTCCCATTCCATATGACTTAGCCCTCTGAGTCGGAAGTTTTTCACCGGTAAATTTAGCGATGCCGACATCGGCGAATATCAATCCTCTAAGGGGGCCTATGGCCATATTGCCCGGCAAGACTATCGCATTGACTAACGGGAAACGGAATTCTCCGCTTGCATAAGCGATCTGGTTGCCGACAAGGCTTCCGTATACTTGACCGCGAAGCATGTTGGAACCTCCCATAAGGATAAAGTCCCCGCTGGCCCGCGAAGAGGCAGAAAGAGTGGCCCGGCCGGCCAAGAGCATGCTTGAGCCGATATGCCGGTAAATCCTTCCATCGAACAGGGCAGAACTGAAACCTTTTAAGAATTTGCCGGCCGGCGGAGCAAATTCCGCCTGAGCCCTGAAAGCGCTCCCATGAAACGGGCCCTGGGTATTCTGCGAAAACAGAACCGTATCCCTGACATAGGCTCCGCCGAAACTCAAGCTCGTACCGTTCGCACCTGTCAGAAGCCTGTACAATCCGATATCTCCGGGCGTAAGCTGATCGGCAAAAAGATTGATGATTTCTTCATTGAGACCGAAAACCTGATTATTTCTATAGCGCAACCTGGAAAACACCTCCAGACGGCTGAACTTGTTCCGAGGATAGCTCAGATCAAACTGAACGCCGCTTTCGTTCATCAGTGTATTCCGCAGAACCCACTGTCTGGGCGCTCCTTCGGTCGGATTATAAAACATGTAATAAATCGGGAGTTTGTAGTTATAACCCCGGACCGAATAATTCAATCTTTTTTCCTGATTGAGGTAGGCCATGTCATAGACTCTCAAGGCTCCGCCTGAACTTATGAACTGAAAGAAATAAGTCTTGGTCTCAAGCATATTAGACCAGGCGGCGTAGCCGTAACCATACGCGCCCCAAGCGCTGCCACCAAAGTTGACCTGGCCGGTACTGAGCTTCCACCTATTCGGCGGCTTGGTCGGATTGAAGAGCTGATTCGAATCCAGCTCGAATCGGAAAAGATCTTTGCGAGAATTAAATGAAAACTTGGTTGACTCGTTGTAATTAGCGGAGGTAGTTCGCCTGATCGGTGCAAGAAGCTGAGCCTCAAAAATCTCATAATTGGGATAAATCTGATCCCTGTACTGGTCGTCGTCCCTGAAGACTGCATAATACACCGTCGAAGAAGACCCTCTCGCAAAAATCGGAGTCGCCACTTCTCCAAAAAAATTAGTCCATTGGCTTACTGTCCGGCTGGCCAAGTCCATAGTGTAGAGATTCCAGATCTGATCTTGTTCATCGGAAGTATAGACAATGATCTCGCCGTCATCAGACCAGCTCGGCGAGTTGTCGTTGAAACGACCGAAAGTCAGCTGTTCCTTCTTTCCGGTTGTAAGATCGAGCATGAACAAATGCTGGTAATCGCCGTCAAAACTGACATAGACCAACTTAGTCCCGTCCGGCGAAACAGCCGGAGCGGTATCAAAGACCGAATCATTGGTCAGATTCTGAACGCCCGGCTGATCGCCTGAGTCCAGATTAACGACGTAGAGATCCCGCGTTACGTCTTTAGCGGCGGAGAAATAGATCTTCTTCCCATCGCGGCCGAAAGACGGCGAGAAAGCCTGATCAAGACCCAATTCGATACGATGCAGAATCTTTCCATCCTCGGCCTTAATCACAAACAGTGTGTGATCCCGGCCGTTTCTGGCAAAGAAGGCAAGCATATCGCCGGTTGCCGACCAACTGACATCGGAACCGTTAAACGGCCAGGTTTCAAATCCCTGAACCACTAAGTATTCCCAGGGATACGGAGGAAGCTGGGGCGTAAGATTGCGAATCGCTTTTCGATTTTTAGGAGCAGGCTTAGATTTGTCCTTGGCTGCAGAATCCCTGACACCCTTGCTGATATACGACATCTCCGGAGGTATCTGGAACCGAACCAGAGACACACCGTTTTTCTGAATGGTAAACGCGGCTATTGAATCTCCGTCAGGAGAAAGCGCCGGCGACATCAGAGGATAAGGATGCGACGGAGGAGTAAGCGATCTTCCCTTAAAGTTCGGGGTCTCCTGATAGGGCTTGGGCCTTTTGATCCGATCTAATTCAAACCTATTGGCCCAATAATCTCGGGCTTGTTGATCAAACGGTTCTGAATTAGCATCCGGATTTCCAAGCGCTCCCCGGCTAAGATCATAAATTAACTCTCCCAATCGGGGATTTTGCAAACCCCGAGTACCAAAATCCAGAGCCGATCTCCTGTCATACTTCTCTTCAATAAACTCGAACACCATTTTCCACATGGTATAACCGTTAACCGCATCGGACCTCAGACTATACCAAGTCGGCAAAGACTTGGGATTGGAAGCGGATATTCTCTCCGATAATCTTCGAATATCGTCACGGGTGTGGGGCGCATAAAGGCTGGCGACATATTCGGCAAAGCCCTCAATATACCCGTTAGGAACCTGGAGCTGACCTGTAAGCCGATTTGCCAGCCCGCCTTTATTCATCATGTCAAACTGGAACTCGTGAACTAATTCATGGACTATCACGGCTTGGCCAAGAGGCTTGGAAAAATCGGCCTTAATGACCATGCGTGTCCTGTCTGATTCGACGAAAGCGCCGATGCCCTCGGGCATGAATCCTCCGACAAGGGGGTTGGATTCCATCTCGCTGTGAGTATTGAAGAGCAGGATCGGAATTCTCTTTTTGATGTTATGGTTAAAGATATTCTGTCCGCTCATCCAAGCATAGGAACCCTCGAGCGTATCGATAACCTGCCGAAAATGCTCTTTTTGAACAGGATCGTTCAGATCAAAGGTATGCCAGACGTCAAAGTGATACGATTCGTAAAACTTCGCTTCTTTATCGCGCCAATTAACAAGATTCTTCCCGAACTGACCGATCGGAACCTGAGCCTGAGCGGGGTGAACCGCAAACACGAGCAATGACAAAGCAAAAACGAGCAACCGTGTCTTCATTTCTCTCTTCCTTCTTTAGTTGACAAAGGGCTGTGATTAAGCCCAAATTACTCTTATAAACTACGGGTGTCAACACCCTCGATATTATCGGAATTTCCGATAGAAAAGTGCCTGCAATTTGAAAATCTTTTTAAACTTAAAAGGCCCCGGTCAGGGCCTTGGATTTCAGACGAATTGCTCCAGAATAATTCTTTTGCCAAACCTTCCTCTCTTTTTAGCCTTTTCGGCCATCAATTGTTCGAGTTCGTTCAGATCAAATTTCTTGAATTCGCAGATGGCATTAACGATTTCGGCAATATCTATCAACTCATTCTTGAGCGACTGGTCGTCTCCGGCCAAACAAGCTTCCAGAGCCTCTTCCCGCAGCTTATCAAGCAACTTGGTAAAAAACTCGCCGTCATCGGCTATATGGATAACCGGGCTCCGCCCTTCGCTTCTTATAATTTCCGGGATGTTATCCCGGACAAGCTTGCCCCGGCGGATCATCTTTTGACCTCCTGATAATTCTTCAAGTGCTGTAAAAATTCCCTCCCGAAATTCATTGGAGAAAATGGGAACGGGAGCCATTCCTTAACCGTAGTCCGCCACAGGCAGTCTACTTTTCTTTCCTGATTAACGGAGCAAAGGTAGATAGACGGATCCAACCTATCGAGCTCATGATCGACAATTAGATCTTTATAAAGATTCAGCTCGTAGAGATGCTGACGATCTCTATACATCACATGGGGGAGCAGGGGCTTAGGGCCGGCGTGAGAAGCCACAACCATAACACACGCGACAAACGGATCCTTTTTGATGTCCATAGCTTTTAGAATCGCCCGCTCCATGGCGTAAACGGGGTGGTAATCGCACATCAGATGATGGGCGCCAAAGTATTTATTTTCCTTGGTGGCCAGACTGACATAGTACCTTCTTTCCGGATAAAGATTCCTCGGAGAATACGGATCATTTTCCATAGACTGTCCGACGCTTAAAGTTTCCAGGGCCCAATCTCTGATGGCCGGGAACATAAAACCGGAGTCTATCCGCGGTTTATCAAAAAGATAGTCGCTCATCTTAGCCACTACGGCCAGACCACCCTCGGCCCGTCCCGAAACGATTTCGAAATCCGGTCCGAAATCATCAAGCATGATGTCCCGGCAGTTGCCGCAAGGAGCGGCTAAGTCGCGCGGATCATCAGAAGAGATAATCGCCAAGACCAATGGCTTTTTCTTGCCGCGCCCATAAACAGATCTGAAAGCCGAAACAGCCGACTCTTCACCATGAAGCGCCTGACAGAGTCCATACTCGATATTGCCGGCCGAGACACCGTTTCCGTTATGAATAACGGCGCTCTCTTTACAGAAATAGTTTGAGAACTTAGGATTGGCCACCTGCGATGCGGCGGCTATTTCCATCGCCCGTTCATACTTGCCGGTCTGGCTCTCCGGCAGATCTTTAAATGAATGGAAAAAAACCCTGTTCTTCCAATCTCTCCGGACAGTCTTGAGGTCCCATTTGTTTGCCATGGTCTCCTCCCCTATCTCAATCCTGCATAATTGACCAGAATGTCCGACAAAGATTTGAACACCAAGCATCGCTTCCACTCCACCTGAGAAATGATCTCGTCCATTTTTCCGAGGGTTTCCCATGTTTCAACGGGAATATAGATACCACGATAACCAGCCTCAAAAGACGGGACAATGTCCGAATTATAGTTATTCCCCACGCTATACAGTGAATGGACCCCGTAACCTAAGGCAAGAGAGTGAAAAGCCTCCGGTGTTTTCTTGTCGACTATCTCCACTGCCTCAAAAACAATGCCCGCAGACTTCAGGGCGGCTATCTTTTTCATCTGCACTTCCGGATCGCCGGCGGTACAAAGCATCACGCTATCGCCCTGCGACCGAAGAAACTTTATCACCCGCCCGGCATCAGGCTTGATATTCTTGGAATAACGTTCTGGATTGAAAGCTCCCAGGCCAACCCCATAAAGGCGCTCCGCAACCGCTTCATCCGGAGTAACGCCGGCTTTCCGGCAAATTACCCTATACGTCTCGGTTAGAGTTCCTGGAAACCGGGCCATCGAATAGCCGAAAGGCTTACCCGTAACAGGATTGGTTTCCGCTCTCCTCTTCAGGTCAAGCTCCTCTTCAAGACTGACAATCGCTGAAACATGCGGGGCGCGGTTTCCAAGCTCGGCTATGATAATCCCGCATGCCTGAAGTATCGGCTCAGCATAATCATGGACATTGTCGATAAGGGTGTCGTCTAAGTCAAAAACAAACAGCTTATTCATCGGGTCTCCTCCTGATTTTCAAGGTTCATACAAACTAAAAAGAGTGTACAACACTCTCTGGGATTAGCAAGATACAGGTACGGAAACACTGCCGGATTTCTTGCCGATAAAGTCGGTGCGCCGCAGAAATTAAGAAACCGACAACTTAGAAGATCGTAGAACTTTCCAAATCCCGCTCAAAACCGAAGGTTGGTATTTTTCTGAAACATGCGTCTTGTCATACAGATCGGGAAAAACCGAAGACGCAAAGTACTTTTCTCTTAATTGACTGTACCACGAGTGGTCGTAAATTTTCCAAAATTCATCTCGCGGATAATATGCGTGGGCATAAAGAACTTTGCGGCCCTTTAACTCTCTAAGTTTACCCTCCACCTTTCTGTTCACATTAAAGTAATCGCCCTTAATTTTCCCCCAGACGCCGGCGTTAATTACCAAATCTGTCAAAATGTAATTCGGTGAAAGCTTGTCTAAGCTCCCGGCAGGTCGCAAAGGAACCAGCCAAAGGGGGTAAATATGCAACTCCTCGTCAACAAATTGGAGAAAGTTTAAAAAGTTTTCTTTCGGCAGGCAGAGGTCTTGCACAAAGTATTTTTGAGAAGTGCTCGTGGCTTGACCGACAAGAGATAAAGTACGAGACTTTAATGCCCGGTCCAAAAGAAATCTTGTCAGCCTCGTAAAAGGTATTTTAAAAAAAGAGAGAGCCTGGCGTCCGAGCCAAAATACGCCGCGATCATAGCGGAATAAATAATCCTTTATCGGAATTATTTCCTCGTATGCATCATGGCGTCTTGAAATCTCGTCGGCGTGCAAGTAAAACCACTCGTCAGACCGCTTGCTGAAGGTGGAAACGGGTAAATCATTCTTATCTGTAAAATTTCCGATCATTACCACGCCGCGGTTTTTTGTAAATATAATTCCGTCAATGAAATCAACCGCTTCGCCGACATTCTCTTCAATCAAGCCAACCGCCTCATCAAAACCGCCCACAATGAAATATTTTAAACGCACAAAATCTTTCGCGGGCACAAGGCTCAACTTTACCAACGTGATTATTCCCAGCGAACCGTAAGAACACGCTATGCCGTAAAACAGGTCTTTATTTTGAGTCGGCGAAGCGGTAATTATCTCCCCGTTTCCAAGTACGACTTCGTACTCGAGGCAACAATCGTGAACTCCGCCATACTTGAACGAACTGCTTTCTCCGGCGCCTCCCTGTATGCTTCCGCCAACCGTTATTAACGGAAGCTCCGGAACTACGGGCGGCACAAGGCCGTATCGCAAAGTTGCTTCGACAAGCTTATCCATGGGAACATTCGGCTCAACCAAAACATATGGCCCGGCGCTGTTGATTTCAACAATGCGATCCAGCCTGCTGACGTCAACAAATTTACCTTTTTCAAATTTTTGGGTACGCGTAGAGGTGGTACTGCCGTGATAAATTTTAACTTTTCTTTTTTGAGAATAAAAAAACTTGACCTGCTCTTGTACGGCTCTTAAATCAGAGAGGTGTTGTTGCTCGATTTCTGTCATAACTTTTATAACTGCTCAGACGAAAAGCCTCGGACGTAAACCCGAGGATGAAGCCGGGTTCGGATCCGTAAATTGGCGGAGTTGTAAGAGATTTGAGGATATTGACTTTGATTTTAGCATGATTCTGGCGAATTAAAAAGACAAAGATTTAATTCTGGCGGTTGCTCCGAGCCGCCAACAGTAAATTTAGTCACTCTCTTTCTTTGACAATTTCCAGTAACAACTGCCCCAAATTATACGATCTGCAATGTTTCAGAATCCCGCTGTAGGAAGAAAAGTTCTTTTTGTTAACTTTCCTAAACATCCGCCTTTTGGTGTTGGTTCTTAAAACACGATGATGGGGGAAACACACATAACCAAGATAATCGATTCCGGTTGCGTAGGGTTTAAGTGTTATCTTTTTCGGATGGATTGTGAGGCATAGCCGCTCTTGAATAAAAGTTTGGATTTTAGGGAAGCAATCAATTAAAACCTCTTTGTTTGCATGCAAAATCACAAAGTCATCGGCATACCGCACATAACCGCGCATCCGCAGTTCATGCTTGATGAACTGATCGAGCTCGTTCAGGTACACATTAGCGAACAGCTGCGAGGTAAGGTTTCCAAGGGGCAGACCGGGGCCAAAACTTTCAACGATTTCCCGAAGGAGCTTCATAAGACGTTCGTCTGTAGTCCTTGTTGCAAGAATGTTCAGAAGAATTTCATGATTGACGGAGTCGAAAAACTTTTTTACATCCAGCTTCAAAAACCACAAAGCTCGCGTGTAATTATGAGACAGTTTGAGACCAAAATCTTGCAATCGTCTTACCGCTGCATGAGTGCCCTTAGTTTTTCTGGACGACCACGAATCAAAAATAAATACTTTATTCCATGTCGGTTCAATGACCCTGTGGACGGCGTGATGGAGCAGGCGATCCCTGACCGAAGCTTTATGGATATGACGACGCTTCGGATCGTGAAC
>MGJK01000018.1 GCA_001794215.1 Candidatus Yanofskybacteria bacterium RIFCSPHIGHO2_01_FULL_44_24 | reverse complement strand
AATGGCAAGATAAAAAAGAAGTGCCCCAGACCGTCAGGATAATCCGAGCTTCAAAACAAAAACGCTTCGAATTAACCCGTTCAGGGCACGGCATAGATTTTTGCTAAAATCTTGCCTTTTACTCGGCCCAGTCGGCCTCCGTAAATCCCTTCATAGGGTTAAGGCTGCGCTTGATGTTTGAACAAAAAGCCTGCGCAAATCCTCTAATAAGCCAAGGCTTCGTTATGGCTTTTCGTGAATCCTTTCATGGGTTACGGCTACGCTTGATAAATAGGAACCTATGCAAATCCTCTCATAAGCCAAGGCCTGTCTCAATCCGCCACCCTTTATGATATATCATAAAGGGTGGCGGATTGGTTCTCCTCATTAATTCCTTAACAAGGCTAAGGCCGAGTTACTGTCCTTTGCCGGTAAAGAAGAATTGATATATCATATCCCCGAGTTCTTTTAGGCGAGGAGCGGAAGGTGGCCAAGATCAAGGTTTTATTCATTTGCACTGCAAATATCAGCCGCAGTCGGACGGCGGAAGACCTTTTACTGGGCTCTTCCGTTTATGAAGCTAAGTCGGCGGGTTTTAAGTGGTGCGAGGGAACCGGCCAGTTGGTTACTCAGGAGTTAGTTGATTGGGCCGATAGAATAATTGTGATGAATGAGAATGAAGATGCTCACCTAACACTGCTTCGTTCTGGTTTTGATGTTTTCAGCAAGGATATTTATATTCTTGATATTCCGGATAGGTATAGGCAAGGGGATCCGTTTTTGATAATGCTTCTGAGAGACAGACTGAAGAATATTGCCGGCATAAACCTGTAGAGTTCAGCCCCCATTCGGGGGTTTTCTATATTTCTATAATATTTACGAAATCTCTTGTGTCTATTTCGATTATCTTATAGCCGTTTGCGTCGATAACAATATGATCTTCGTCATCGAACCACCAGATCGCGTTTTTAATCGGGGCCGATAGTTTTGTAACAATATCTCTTTCATTGTTTTTGCGGTGCGGCTGATAGTTGGTATCGCCGATCCACATCACCCATATTTCGTTAGCCAGAGTCCACCAGAGCAGTTTATTTTTATATTTAGACAAGGCAAATCCAATCACATTCTCACCCAATTTTTCTAATTGTTGATCGTTGTTTTTGAAAAATTTTTTATCTATCAATACGAACGGTTCGGTATAGACGGGCGTCAGAGTAGGGCTTGGCTTGAGCGGTTTGGGAGTTGGTTTAGGCTTGAGTGTTGCCTGCCCTGAGCTTGTCGAATGGGGCGAAGGAGTGGGCGACAGGGCGAAGGCCCTGCTTGCTCTTTGTACGATCTCCTCCCTGTCTGCTCCGCTCAATGGTAGTATGAGTATTTTTGAAAAATCCGTGACGAATCCTTCTTCTACCGCAACTTTTTTGTGCCAAGTTGAGTAGTTTTCTTTTTCAACGCGAATTTCGTATTCTCCGGGCAAAAGACGTTCGATTCCGAAAGAGTTGTTAAAAAATGAGGTATCGCCCTTAAATTCACCGTCTAAGTATACACTGGCGTTAGTGTTCGCCCTGAGAGATATTGTTCCCGTTCTCACGAATCTATTATCAGAGAAGCTATATTTATAGCCTTGGGCGTATAGGACTACGAAGTAGGCCAACAGAAAAAAGACTGCCACGGCAGTATAAAAGAGTATCCTCTTGTCCCGTTCGGTCATGGTCTTATATTAGCAAACAAAAAGCGGTAAGGCCATTGCCTACCGCTTAATCTCCTCCCGTTGGGCCATTCCAACGTTCCCTCTCGTATCTTTCCTCTTGTCGGACCCTTACCCTAAAGATTTCCGCGGCCATATGGGCAGTAACAGAACCACTAGCTTTCGTCACACTCAAGTTTTCCCAAGCTTCATTAGCGTCATCTAATGATTCGGTCGCTAACTTCACCAGCTGATTTCGATCCATGATTTTTCCCTATGCCGAAGACTATGCGCCAATAACTATAGCAGCTAACTAAATACTTGTCAATGGTATATTCTTGGGCATTTTGTACTATAATATCTGCGATATGGCTCAATTCGTAATCAACGGCGGTAAAAAACTAAAAGGAGAGATAAGGGTTAGCGGCGCTAAGAATGCGGCTCTTAAAGCTTTTGCCGCGGCTTTGCTGACCAAAGAACCTGTTCTAATAAAAAATGTTCCCGAAGTGGAAGATGTTAGTCGTATGGCCGAGCTGATCAAAACACTTGGACCAAAAGTTGAACATATTCGACGCGGGGAATACAGGGTCACTGCCGATAAGCTGAACAGTTCCGAGATAGAACCGGAGATCGGCAAAAAATTACGAGCCTCCATAGTGCTTACTGCGCCGATATTGATCAGAACCGGAAAAGTTGTTTTTCCTCACCCCGGCGGATGTGTTATCGGGGAACGTCCGATTGATGTTTTTATCGATGGATTTAAAGCGCTTGGCGCGAACGTCTCTCAGGAGAATGGATTGTATAATATCACGGCTCGGAAATTAAAAGGCGCCAAGATCGTCTTTCATAATGTGAGTGTAACGGGTACCGAAACAATGATGATGTCCGCCGTTACGGCCGAGGGAGTTACAACTTTAAAAAACTGTGCCTGCGAGCCGGAGATAGAAAGCTTGGCCCAATTTCTCAATTCCTGCGGAGCGGACATTAAAGGGGCGGGGACTCACACTATTATCGTGTCAGGCGTTAAGAGTTTGGGTGGAGGTACCTATCGGACCATCCCCGACAGAATAGAGGCCGGAAGCTTTGCTATGTTGGCGGCCGCATCGGGGAGTAATATAAAAGTAAAAAACTGCCGGCCCGATCACCTCGATTCTTTATTGGGACTGTTTCAAAAAATGGGCGTTAAAGTCAAGGTCGGCACCGATAGCATCGAAGTGGCGGCCGGTAAAAAAATAGGAGCAGTCGGAGTTAAAACAAGAGAGTATCCCGGGTTCCCGACTGATTTACAAGCGCCATTGTCTGTGTTATTAACACAAGCAGAAGGACAGGCCCTTGTCCACGAAACTATTTACGAAGGCCGGTTGAGCTGGACGGAAGAATTGAAAAGGATGGGGGCGAATATTCTGAACCTCGATCCTCATAGAATTGAGATCAGGGGTCCGACCGAATTGCGCGGAAGAGAGATCGAGAGTCCTGATTTGAGGGCCGGCATGGCCTATGTAATTGCCGCCTTGTGCGCCAAGGGCACGTCAGTTATCAATAATATTTATCAAATTGACCGCGGGTATGAAAAGATCGAGGAAAGATTGAAAAAGTTGGGAGCAGACATCCGCAGAGTTTAAAAATTCGAAATACGAAATTCGAGATTCGAAACAATATCGAAATGCAAATTTTCTAAATTTCAAAAGGTTTGGAAATTAGAATTTAAGATTTTCGGGCTTTGTTTAGGATTTAGGATTTCGTATTTCGGATTTAATATTTTGGCTAAGATTGGTATAGACCTCGGTACCACCAATACGGTGGTATTTATACCCAAGAAGGGGATAGTCGTAAATGAGCCATCGGTGGTGGCGATTTCGGTTTTAGACAACAAAATAATTTCTGTTGGAGCTTCGGCCAAAGAAATGATCGGCCGAACGCCGGATAGTATCGTTATATCAAAACCGCTGGTAGATGGCGCGATTGCGGATTACCGTGTAACCGGAGCGATGCTTCGGTATTTTATAAAAAAGGCAGCCGGCTTTATGAGCTTTGTGAAACCGGAGGTTTTGATTTCCGTACCTGCCGGTATAACTTCGACGGAAAAAAGAGCAGTTATCGAAGCAGCATTGAACGCCGGAGCCAAGGCGGTCTATTTGGTAAAGGAGCCGGTGCTTGCGGCGATAGGAGCCAAAATTCCGATTAACAGTCCGGCCGGAAATATGATTTTAAATATCGGCGGCGGAACGACTGAGTTAGCGGTTATATCCTTAGGAGGCATCGTAACTTGGTCTTCCGTTAGAATAGGCGGGAACAAGCTTGATCAGGCGATTGTTGAATATATCAAAAAGAAACATGGCTTGGCCATCGGAGAAAGAACGGCCGAGCTTATAAAAGTCAGCATCGGAAGTGCCACTAAAGAGCAGGAAGAGGAAAAAATAAATATCAAAGGAAGGGATTTGGCTACCGGATTTCCGAGGACGATTGAGGTCGGTTCCAATGAAATTACCGAAGCTTTAAGCGAACAGCTTCGGGAGATTGTTCAGATTGTGAAGAATGTTCTTGAAGTTACTCCTCCGGAACTTTGTTCTGATATTATGGACAAGGGGATTATAATTTCAGGCGGAGGCGCACTTTTGAAGAATATAGATGTCCTCATCAATCGTATTACCGGCGTTCCGGCTTCAATAGCTGATGATCCGTTATTCTGTGTCGCTCGGGGGACAGGCATTGTTCTCCAGAACCTCGACGCCTACAAGCGCAATGTGGTTGCGAAAAGGTAGTTTCTATCCCGGGGCCATTCGATTCAGAAGGCGGATTAGCATTCTAATTGTAACCCTTGCCTGTTCCAAAATATTAATCTCGGACTTAAAAATCCGAGGCGTTTTTACTCTCTGTTGTTAAGTTGTTAATGACACAATAAAACGATCGTAGCATGGTGTCGCTACCACAGGAGTATCGGAACTTGGTTTCAATTTGACTCGTCGTCGATGATCTATTATAATACTGTCAACGAAAAAGAACGTTTTGGGAGGGTAAGTTGTTCAAGCACATTTCCATCAACCTTACCGAGCCTATTTGTGGTTGTGTTCATCAGGATCTATCTTGGAATGTTTTGAAAGATAAGGACGGCCATGTTAGCCTTTTAGTTATCTGTGAATATTGCAAAATTGAACTGAGAATTCCGCATGCTAAGTTGATGGCGTACTTCACTTTAGACAAGGGATATCCTCAGGGAATAAAACCCAAACAAAATCCGGTAACCTTTATGCATAGCAGGGAGATAACACCCGAAGACGAGAAGATTCTTAAAGAGCTTGGGATCAAGGCCGACGATTAGTCGGCTTTTAAATTTGTCTTTGCTATTTATAACAAGCTTGATCTGTGATATTAATTTATACATGCGTATTGCTTTGGTTCATGATTGGCTGAACACTCTTGGCGGCGCCGAGCGCGTGCTTATTGAATTGCATAAAATATTTCCGGAAGCACCGATTTATACCCTTTTTGCCAGCAAAAAATTTATCCGTCACTTTCTACCCGATGCCGATATCCGGCCGAGTTTTTTGAATAAACCCCCCTTCATTACTAAGTTCTATAAATATCTTGCGCTGATAATGCCCGTTGCCGTAGAATCATTTGATCTTTCAGACTATGACCTCGTGATATCTTCTTCGGTTAATTTTTCTAAAGGATTAGTTTTAAAACCCAAAACCTGGCATATATGCTATTGCTACAGCCCCATGAGGCAAATATGGGACCTAAATTCAACCTACAACCAACAATTTACGACTAATAACTTTTTTAATAGAATGGCCAAGCATTTTCTGAGGATATGGGATCGGCAGACGGCCGACCGAGTTGATGAATTTATTGCGATATCCGAACATGTTCGCGAGAGGATAGGGAAGTATTACAGAAAAGAGGCGGTCGTGATATATCCTCCGGTCAGTAATTTTCAATTTTCAATTTTCAATTTTCAATCAAACTACAATGATCCAATGTCTGAAAATTATAAAATCAATGAATTCAATGAAAATTTTAAATTAAAAATTAAAAATTTAGGCAACTACTATCTGATTGTTAGCCGGCTGTATAAACATAAAAACATAGACGTTGCCGTGGAGGCATTTTCAAAGCTCAGGCTGCCCCTTGTTATTATCGGAACCGGCCCCGAAAAAGAAAGTATCCAAAATCGGATATCAGGATTCAAAAACATAAAAATGCTCGGATTTATACCGGATGAAGAGCTGGGAGCCTACTATCAAAATTGCCGGGCATTTATAATGCCACAAGAGGAAGACTTCGGCATAACGCCTATCGAAGCCATGTCGTTCGGCAAGCCCGTCTTGGCCTTGCGTAAAGGTGGAGCGACGGAAACAGTCGTTGAGGGCGTAACCGGAGAATTCTTTGATGATCCAATTCCGGAAGCTTTGGCGGATGGGGTGAGAAGGTTAAACGGAAACTACCCCTCATATAGCTCTGAAGCGATCAAGATGCACGCCCAAAAATTTTCGAGCGAGCGATTCAGAAAAGAAATCCTCAAACTTATTGACAGAGTATAAAGTCTTTGGTAGTATATTGTCACAATTTGGTTATGGTCTAAAAAAGGAGGCCGATTGTGAGAAAATCGATTTTCTTGGCTTCGATTCCTTTCGTTCTTTTAATAAGTTCAGGATGTGGCGTGAAACCCGCAGAAAAGGCTTCTTTTGAAGGGGTAAGTACATATCTGTGGGGTGAAAGACCCACGGCTTATTTTAGAAATGTGTGCTTTCCTTTGGGTCAAACAAGTTGTTACTTCAAATCTGTGCACACCAGTCTTGTCAATTTGAAGATCGAGATTGACGAATCTTTGTCTGGTACGGCCATATCGGTTAAGCCGGCTTGGCCGGATAGATATTTTGATCCTTTTTCGGTCACCACTCCCAATGTAGTCGTTTATGCCCAGTCTAAAGAGGATGCGAATCATTGGAACGCATGGCAGGCCTCAGAAATTGCGAAGTTGGTGAAAGAACTTCAATCTCGGCGGCAACTCCGGAGAGTATTGCCCGATGTGCGATAAGGACGGATTAACACCCGTCCTTTAAATTGTAAAAACAGCCAATTTTTCATAGAATTAGTTATTGAAACTTTTTATCATCACAATCAACTATAACGGCTCGGAAAATACGACTAAGCTTTTGAGGTCTCTTTATGAACAAACGGATCGGGATTTTGAAATAGTTATTGTGGACAACGCTTCGGATGGAGCAGATTTTATAAGTTTGCAAACAGCTACAAAGGGCATCTTTGCAAAGATGCCCTTTGTAGCATCTGTAGTAAGAAATAAGAAGAATTTAGGGTTCTCGGGGGGTAACAATGTGGGTATAGGTCAGGCCCTGGAAAACAGGGCAGATTGGGTGCTCTTATTGAATAACGATACTTGGGTAGGGGAGGACTTCATAGCCTCTTTAAGGGTCAAATTAGGGTCTTCAGGGGGCATAGTAGGGTTACCCTTGGTGGAGGAGGACAGGACGGCTTATTGCGGTAGAATAGAGTGGCTGAAACCGACTCTTCGACATGATTATGAAAATTCCAAATTCCAAATTCCACCCGCCTGCCGGACGGGCAGGAATTCCAAATTCTATGCTGTTGGCGGGGCGATGGTGATATCGAAAGATGCCTTTGATAAAATCGGCGAGCTTGATGAAAAATATTTTTTGTATTTTGAGGATGCCGACTTTTGCGTCAGGGCTAGAAGAGCTAAAATCCCCATCTCAATCACAGATAAGGTTATGATACACCATAATGTTTCGGCCACAACCAAAAAACTTGGCTCACCGCTTTTATTGAGATATCACTATCGGAATGCCCTGTATTTTAACCGGAAAAACGGTCCGTGGTATATCAAGGTAGCGGTCTGGCCATGGAGCTGGGTAATAATTTTAAAACAATTTTTGAAGATGGGATTAAACATTAACGAAGAGGAGTCGCGGGCGATCTTAGATGGAGTTTTCGATTGGTATATGAACAGAATGGGGCGAGTAAAATCCTAAGCACGAAATCCTAATTTCTAAACAAATACAAAATTCAAATCTCAAGATATTAAATTTCGAACATTAGAGTTTTAATATTGGATATTGTTTAGAATTTAGACATTAGGATTTAGAGTTTATGCTTAAAATCGGTATCGAATGCGAAAACTTAGAGGATTCAAAGTCGCGCTGGGGGATAGGCCAGATAACTTTAAATTTGCTCAAAGAGTATGCGGCTAATCCTGAGTGGCAGAAAAAATACAAATTATATCTGTATTTTAAGAAAAGAATTCCGGATGACGATTTTTTCAAAATTCATAATTCAAAATTCATAATTCGGGTTTCTGGAGTTCCCTCGTTTAACATTTATTACCATCTTCTGATGCCATTGCGGGCGATGATTGACCGCATTGATTGGATGTTCTTCCCGGCCTATCAGTTGCCTCCGCTTTATCTTCGCAAATCCATCGTGGTCTTAACACCTGACGTTTATTATGAGTATAAGCAGGGGAATCTTCCGCTTAGATACAGATTGTCTTATCGGTTATTTACGAACTGGGCGGCTTGGTTTGCCACAAAAATTCTTGCTATTTCTGAAACTTCTAAGAAGGAAGTGGCGAATCTATATTGGATTAATCCTAAACGGATTTTTGTTTCTCATCTTGGAATCAGCTCGGATCAAAATATTGAAAATTCTAAATTGAAAATTGAAAATTCCACGTACATCCTGTATGTGGGCCAAATGTTCCCGCGTCGTCACGCCCGGGAAACCATATTAGCCTTTCAGAAGATAGCTTATGAGTTTCCGGATTTAAAACTGATCCTGGTTGGGACCGATAAATATAGGCCTGCTATTATCCGCGAATTAGTCGAGATTATGAATCAAAAACTAAAGAGCGAGAGAATCATATATTTTGATTATCTGGAAAAACGAGAAGATATCGAAAAATTATACACCGGAGCCAGGGCATTGGTTTATGTTTCGGACAGGGAGGCATTCGGCTTGCCTCCGATGGAGGCATTGGCGTTTGGAGTTTCACCGGTGATCATGGATAATGAATTAGGCCATGAACTTTTTGGAGATTACGCTTTTTATTCAAAAGACGGGGGCGCGGATGGGATTATAAGGTCCGTAAGGCAGGCTCTGACCGACGGCCAAAAAATCCAGAAAATAAAATCCGAAGGACCAAAATTTGTTAAGAGGTATAGTTGGAAGGGTTTCACGGAGAGGTTTTTTGAACAGGCGAATTAAAAATCGCCCTATGGGGCGATTAGATATATAACCAATCCGATAGCGGCTAAGAGTAGCCATTTTGGTGCTCTTCCGCTTTTTGTGAAAAAATACGCCGATACGGCCCCACCGATACCAAAGCTGAAGAGGTACATTCCGAAAGTTCTCACAACGTTTTCTCCAGATCACAATAGTTGTGCCGTTTGAATATATATTATTACCACAATAGTGTCAATACCTAAGCTTAAAATTTTAGACCGCCTATTCATTCTTCAGCTGATTTTATTCGGCCTCATTATTACCGGTCTTTTGCCGCGGGAAACTTCGATTTTTCTTGCCCTCGGACTGATTATTTATTTTGTTGTCGCTCCGTTGGAAGATGCGACGGTATTTTTTGTCAGGTCCATACCGTTTTTTATTGCTATCCCGATAACGGCCAATTACGACAATCTTAATGTTTGGCGCATATTGGCGATAATACTCTTTTTAAAGTTGGCTCATGTTACCGGCCTCAAATACTTCCTACAGTTAAAATCATTTGCCAAACATTCAAAATTGCTCATCGTTCTATTGTTCCTTGCTCTGCTGTCTATTATTCCGGCCGTCGATAAGGGCACGGCGATAACGAGGATAATATTTTTTGTAAATTTCAGCTTGGTCGGCATTGTGGTTTACTGGTTAGCAATGAACAGGGAACATTTTACAAAAAGATTGATTAAAAACATTGCCGTCCCGACGATTATCGTAACGATTGTCGGCTTCATTCAGGTTGCTTCGACTTACTTCATCGATATTTATCAGTTCATGAGAATCTGGGGAGAGGGGATACAGATGAGGCAGTTCGGAGTTCTTTGGTCGGATATCGCCGTTCGTTTGGGCAACACCTGGTTTGCTTATTACGGAGAGCAGTTGTCTCTGCGGGTTTTCTCTTTATTCCCCGATTCCCATTCGTTTCCTCAATTTGTTTTGCTCGGCCTATCCGCCATATTTGCCCTTTCGTTTTATAAAATTTTTGCAAAATCAAAGAGTCTGAAAGAAATGATAAAAATTAGGGCCACGATGGTTGTTTTGTGGATTCCTTTAGGTTTTTTGGCGGCAATATTAAGCGGTACCCGGGGTATTTGGGCGGCAAGTGCCGGAGTATTAATTATTATTGCCGGGGTTATTTACTGGATGTGGAGGACGAAAGCGGGCGGCTACCATAAGAGTGTTTTTAAATACGCTTCCTTATACATGATTATATTCTTCATGCTTTTTGCCGTGGCTTATCCGATTTTTGTATCTCCTCAGTTCTTGTTATCGAAAGGGGATTGGGGTTTATTTGGAGAAAGAATCAAGTCGATTATAGATTTCGGAGAAACATCTAATAGCCAGAGAATAGAGATATGGAAGGCGAGCCTTGAGTCCATTAAGGTGCGGCCGTTATTGGGCGTAGGTATAGGCAATTTCCCAGTAGTTCTTGATCAGAGGATATTTTTGGCCCGTGCCGGTTCGTCAGCCCATAACATCTATCTGCATATTGCCGCTGAGATGGGGATTTTAGCTCTATTCACTGCTCTATGGTTTCTCTGGCGCGTGTTTAAAAAATCTTACGATAATTACGTTTTAGCTAAAGACCCTCTGCTCGTAACTTATTTCGGAGCGGCTATTATATTCGTTCCATGGGTTTTGATCTATTCTCTTACCGATGTAGCTTTATTTGATGAAAGATCATTTCTCTTGTTTGTAACGACTGCATCTCTCCTTCTAGCAACCAGGAAGTAGATTTTTGAAATGCGTTAAAAGCGTAAAGCAGATTACAATTCAAAAATTCACTTCCCGGCAAATAAAACCCCGATATGAATCGGGGCAATTAATCTAATCTACCAAAGATCTTCGTTCCGGAACAGCGATCGCAGTAAGCATGGGCACCGTACTTAAGCCATCTTTATATCCGAAATCGAAGCTCAGGAGGTCCTCCTCATGAAGTTCGTCAAGTGCCATAATGATTAGGCTTATGTCCCTGGTGTCATCTTCAGTTGGCTGTCTTTGTCTAAGACCAGGAAGAATCGCATACAGTAATTCATCCGCAGCTATGCTCTTTGTTCTCAGCAGGTTATAGATGGTGCTTTTAAGGGTTACTAATTTTATGACGTCTTGAGTGCTACGGAGTACTTTGTCAGTATCGCTCATCGTCGAATCCTTTGTTGGTAAAAAACTTATATTATGCTAATATATTTTATGTTATATGTCAATGCTTAAAGTTACGATTAACCTCGTTGTTCTCAACGGTGAAAAATACATCCGCCATTTTTTGGACGCAGTTTTAGCCCAGACTTACCCGCACGAGCTTATAGAATTTAATATTCTCGACAACGGATCGCTCGATAATACCATCGGCATTATCGAGAATTTTAAATTTAAAATTTTAAATTCTAAATTTCCTAAATTTGATTTGGTGAAATCCAAATCAAATTTAGGGATGTGGCCGGGACAGGAAGAATTATTGAAACGTTCAAGCTGTAAATACGTCTTAGCAGTGGCAGTCGATGTGATACTCGATAAAGATTTTATTAAAAATGCCGTCGAGGTCATGGAACGTGATGAAAAAATCGGCGCCTTACAGGCAAAGATTTACAGGTATGAATTAACTGACCTACAACCTACAACCTACAACCTACAACCTACAATTATCGACACTTTTGGATTTAAGATCTTTAAGTCTCGCAGGCTGGTAAATATGGGCCATGGGGAAAAAGATATCGGCCAGTATGATCCGCCGTCCGGCGGATCGGTGGAGATATTCGGAGTCGAAGGAGCGGCGCCGTTTTTCAGAAAAAGCGCTCTTGAATCGTGCAGGATTCCACTACCAACTACCCACTACCAGCTACCCACTAATGAAATCTTTGACCATGATTATTTCTGGTACGGCGATGATTTTGATTTGGCCTGGCGGATGAATTTATTCGGCTGGAAACAGATCTTTGCGCCGGCAGTGATTGCTTGGCATGATCGGCAGACCACCAAAACACTGCGTAAAAACTGGATGGACTTCATAAGAATCAGAAGGGAAGTTCCGATGAGAAAAAGGGGCCTCGATTGGCGCAATACCCGTTTTACAATTCTCAAAAATGACTATATAATAAACATCTTGAAAGACTTGCCATATATCTTGAAACGGGAGATTATGCTGTTCGGCTATATATTAATTTTTGAACCCCGGGTTCTTTCAGAGGTTCCCAATTTTCTCAGATTTTTTCCTAAGATGCTGAGAAAGAGAAGAGAAATAATGTCCAGAGCCAAAGTTGGCCCGAATGAGATAGGTAAATGGTTTAGTTAGAAAATATGTACACTCAGTCTGATTTTAACGAACAATCAATTCTGAATAAAAAAAAGCGCTATCGACGCGCTGCCGTCTTAATATTGGCAGTGGCGGTCTTGGCCGGAATGATTAAGTGGGGATTCTTTTCTCGCAATATTGACGTAACTAACGAAGACCAGACTTTATGGGATAAGGTTGCCAATATAGTTACTTTTGGACGGGTAAGCAGTCAGGAGGATCAAGAGTATAAGGCCAATTACACTATGCCCAAAGAGGAAAAAGACAGGCTCGATATCCTTATCTTGGGCTTGCGGGGCGCAGATGATCCGGAGGGCGATCAGGCAGGATCTATGCTGACCGACACCATGTTGGTTTTCAGTTTCGATAAGAAAACCCAAAGAGCATCACTTATTTCCATACCTCGGGATCTTTATGTCATTATTCGAAAGGGTAAAAAGGATAAAATCAATGCCGCCTATGAGGCCGGACTGCTGACAGATCAAGGTTCGAAACCGGTCAGAGAACTTGTTTCCAAAATAAGCGGCGTATACATAGATAATGTGCTGGTTATTAATTTTACTTCATTTAAGAAAATTATTGATGAACTCGGCGGCATAGATATTGAGTTATCCAAGCCCTTTGCCGAGAAACAGCAGTGGGGTTATGAGTTTTCTTTGCCGGCGGGTAAAAATCACCTCGACGGCCAGTCCGCGCTTTATTATTCACGATCGCGGTATTCCACCAGTGATTTCGACCGCTCAAACAGACAGCAGCAGGTAATAGCCGCCATCAAGAATAAGGTGATGGAGCTCAATTTCTTGAACGACCCGATCAAAACCCTTTCAGTTCTAAACACTCTCAGGAATAATATCGACACAGATTTCAACATTTGGGATGTTCCGGGGCTGCTATCTTTGGCTAAACAAATCAACGAGGCATACAATAACACCGAGCACTACGTAATATCGACCGATAATTTAGTTTATGAAACGCATATAGACGGCATTTACGTCTTGCTTCCTAAAGGAGAAAATTTCGAAGGAATCAAAAAATTATTTCAGGAGGTTTTAAACCCAAGTTTATAAAGTGCCGAGTTTATAAAGTTTATAAAGTTGTATCAAATAAGAACCTTATAACTTTAAGAACTTGATGAACTTTTAACTTCTTCGTGCTGTCAATCGTTGTCGTAAATTTTAAGAATCCGGCTCTCCTACGCCTGTGTCTCAAGTCTCTGATCAGGGCGGTCAGTTCTCGATTGGATTATGAGATAATTGTCGTTGATTCAATGAGTACCATTCAAACCAGGAATGTGGTTTCCGAGGAGTTTAAGGGTGTCAGGCTCCTGCCATATCAGGGGAATATAGGATACACCTTCGGGGTCAACGAGGGCATAAGGAATGCCCGCGGCGATTTCTTTTTAATTTTAAATCCCGACATTGTTCCTCTGGAAAATTCTATCGAGAAGATGGTCGAATATTTGAAATCCCATCCCGACGTAGGTTTACTCGGGCCCCGCTTGCTCAACTTTGACGGAACCGTTCAGGATTCCTGCTTCAGGTTTTATACCGTCTGGACCATTCTTTACCGCAGAACGTTTTTGGGTTATTTGCCCTGGGGCAGAAAACATCTCAGGAATTTTTCTTTGAAAGACAGCAATCTTTTAACGGCCACCGATGCGAACTGGTTAATGGGCTCGGCTCTGATGGCCGGTCGAAAAGCGGTTGAAAAGGTCGGATTGATGGATGAAAAGCTTTTTTTGTATTTCAGCGAAGTTGACTGGGCGAGGCGCTTCTGGGAAAATGGTTACAAGGTTGTTTATTATCCGGAAGCGGAGATGTACCACTATCATCAGCGCGGATCGAAGGGACGATTTGCGGCACTGGATTTATTTCTTAAGAAGGAAGCGCGCTGGCACTTGAAAGATGCTTTCGGATATTTCAAAAAGTACTGGTCTAAACCTTGGCCAGTTTAGTCCCGTTAGAGATATCGTCCAATAATAAATGTTGGCAATCGGTGGCAGAAATATCTCGATGGGACATCAAGAAAATTAACTAGGTACGGTTGCGATCCGATCGCATCCTATCTCTAACGGGATGGACGCTACTCATCGCAAGACGCTTATAGTTTCGATCGTTATTTCTCTGGTCGCCGGTTTCGGCGGCGGTTTTTGGCTTTTTCAATTTCAATATTTCCGTTCTCTGCCTATCGTGAAGACGATAGTGAACCAAGAGCGTAACAGGCCACAGGATGTTGATTTTGGTCTTTTCTGGGAAGTTTGGGAGGCGTTGAACGATAAGTATGTAGATAAGGATAAATTAGATGCCCAAGATATGGTTTACGGAGCCATCGAGGGGATGGTTAATACTGCCAAGGATCCTTATACCGTGTTTTTCGAACCGGTAACCAGCAGTAAATTTAAGGAAGAAATTTCCGGAGAGTTCGGAGGGGTAGGGATAGAAATAGGAATTCGAAACGAGGTTCTTACGGTAATTGCTCCGCTGGAGGATACTCCGGCTCATCGGGCCGGAATCAAAGCGGGTGACAAGATATTAAAAATTGATTCTCAATCCACCGAAGGCATGGCTATCGATGAGGCCGTCAATTTGATCAGGGGCAGGAAAGGAACCAAGGTCGTCCTTACCGTGATCAGTAATGGCGATAAAACGACCAAGGATCATGAGCTGACTCGGGATACTATCAAGGTACCCACTATCAAATGGAAGCTCATTGACGGCCACATTGCTTATATTCAGATTTTTTCTTTCAACCAGAATGTCGATCTATTGTTTAAGGAAGCGGCTGAAGAAATATTAAAATCCAAGGCAGATCGGCTGATTGTTGATTTACGCAATAACCCCGGCGGACTTCTCGATGCCGCTATTAACTTAGCCGGCTGGTTTTTGGACAAAGGCGCGATAGTAACCAGCGAAGTTTTTGGGAACGGAACGCAAAATGATTTTCGGGCTGACGGCAAGGGCCTCCTGAAGATTTATCCTACCGTCGTACTGATAAACGGCGGTTCGGCTTCGGCCTCGGAAATTTTAGCGGGGGCGCTGCATGATAACCGAGGTATTAAATTAGTCGGAGAAAAATCCTTTGGAAAGGGTTCGGTTCAGGAATTAGAGAATTTTGATAACGGGTCATCACTGAAGGTGACTATCGCTAAATGGCTGACTCCTTCAGGGATATCAATATCAGAAAAAGGAATTGAGGCTGATATCGAGGTTAAAATTACCGAAGAAGACAGGGCTAAGGAAGATTTCCGCATAGGAGATCCGGGACACGATCCCCAGCTCGATAAGGCCCTTGATTTATTAAGGTAAATCAAGTAAACTCTAAATTCTAATACCTAAATACTAAACAACGTCAAATGATCGAAACTCCAATATTAAAACAGTTTAAAGCTTTTGGGTTTAGGATTTTGAATTTGTTTAGAATTTAGTGCTTAGTGCTTAGAATTTATGAAGATCATTTTACTGCAAAACATAAAAGGTTATGGCCAGATCGGAGATGTTAAGAATGTTTCCGATGGCTACGGAAAGAACTATTTACTGCCGAGAAAAATGGCTAAGTTAGCTACGGATGGAGCCTTAAACGAGGTCAGCGCTCTTAAGAAAAAGCTTGAGGCGACTCTTAAGATGGAAAAAGAGAAGGCCCTGGAGGCGGTTGGAAGAGTCAGGGATCTCGTTTTAGAATTTACCAAAAAGGCCAGTAAAGCCGGCAAGCTCTATTCTTCTCTGACCAAGGAAGAAGTTGCCCAAGAATTATCCAAAGCCGTTGGTGCCAAGGTGGAAGCTGACTCGGTTGATTTTAAGGAACACGGCGAGCATATCAAAAAATTAGGCGAACATATGATTGAAGTTGAACTTGCTCCGGAAATCAAAGCAGAGTTCAAGGTCTCTATTAAGTCCGAATAAAGGTGCTTCGCCTTAACCCATTTCAGGGCACGGCATAGATTTTTGCTAAAATCTTGCCTTTTACTCGGCCCAGTCGGCCTCCGTAAATCCCTTCATCGGGTTAAGGCTTCGCTTATCGTTTAAACAAAAATTTCCATAAACCAAGATCTGTCCTAAGCCGTCACCCTTTATGATATATCATAAAGGGCACTGATCATTATTTAAGGCCACGCTTTGATTATTCGGCGGAAGAATTTCGGGTCGGGAATGTATCGGTTTTGATAAAGTTATCAAATTTGGTATAGTTTTTAAATGCGAGAACGAGGACCTAAAATCGGCAAAAGCTTAGAAGGGGATATTGCGATCCCGGAGTTTGAAGTAAAAAATTCCGAGACAGAAACTCAGTACAATAAGGAGACTCGCAAGGGCATTTATGGCGATATCGGACGGAGGCGCTTAATGAGGAAGATTTTAATGGCTTTCCGGAAAGAGATTCCGGAGAATCTACTCGACCTTATCAATAAAATGTCTCGTGGCGAGGCTCTTGAACCGGAGGAGCAGTCTCAATTTAACTCTGCTGCCACCCAGTGGTTTAAAGATAAGTTCGGAGCAGATTTTGCGAAGTATAATCGAAAACGAGTTGCGGCAGAAATACTAACAAGAGGAACGAAACCCGGCACAGCAAAAGAAAAAGAAATTGAGGCTCGGGAAGGTGAAGGTGACCAGACTATCGAAGATCAAAAACCTGAAAGAACCGAGAGAGACGCTGAAAAGGGGTGGTGGGATATTGTGGTTGAGGCCAAGTTAGAGTTTTCCGAAGAGATACAAGACCTCATCAACCGAAAGCTGAGCGGAGAACGGCTTCCGCCGAAAAGCCAATCCGCATTTGATCGGGCGTTAGAAAAGTGGTGGAAAGAAAGATTCGGGGTTAGCTTTTCCAATCGTCACCTTACTCCGGAGCAAGAGAGAGAGCAAGAAGAGAAAAGGAATAAAGAAAAAGCGGACCGAAAACTTGAACGATCTGACAAAAAGATTAAAAGACTAAAAGAAAAATACGGTGAGAAGAAAATAGAAAGAATGTCGGAACTAAAAAAGGCTATCAAAAACCTTGACAAGGGCGAGATAGTAAAAGAATTTGGCGAAGAGTCGAGAAGGGTCGTATATTTTGATGAAGAAACGGGGGAGTATTATATGGAAGAAAACGGTAGCAGGAAATCTATAGGCATAGGAGATATTGTTTCTGATTATGCCTGGGGAATTAAATATGTTCCTGATGGTGAGATGATAGAGCCGGCTTATAGACAGTTAGCCAAGAGGATCTTAGTTAATGAGACGAGAAGGGATTTAGAGGGGATATATGATAGAGAGCTGGCTTCTTCAGAAACTGGTGCGAGTACTGCCTTTCCAGAACTTTCCAAATTCGAAAAAAATCAAGCAGGGACGTTGGGGCTTATGGCAGAGGTGGTTGTTAGAGAGTTATTCAACAGGCTAAGTTTAAATAACGATCTGGATTTTATAGTTATGCGGGCAAACTCTTTTGAGGACGGTGTTTATAAGTATGATTTTAAAATAAGAGCCAAGAATAGGAATAGAGGCGTAAAATTAGAAGAGGGAGAGAGTGTTAAGGGCACTCTTTATAAGTTAGGGATACAGTTAAAAACCCATTTGGATAAAAAGGGGAGCGGACTATCTATAAATCTGAGAAAGTATAAAAAAGGAGTGGCAAAAATAGTAGATGAGGTTTTGGTTTTAGAAATAACAACCAAAGAATTTAAGGAAGTGTTTAGTCATTGGCTCGAGGCTGGTAAGCCTTCCGGCGGGCCGGAACAGTTTTTGTCTCGAGATTTGAAGGCGCAGATACTTAAAGAAGTAACGAAGGGATTGATTAAAATAACCGATGAAGAAATAGAAAAAGCCCTTCCTCCAGAACCGGAAACCAGAGTCGAGACTCAAGAGGCTGCCTAAAACTAAAACTCCCCGTTCGGGGAATTTTAGTTTGCCAGGACGTTGACTACTTTGACCAATCGTCGGGAGCCATCGAATTTTTTCTTTTTGGTGGTTGTGAATTTAACCTTGCCGTTTACTACTGAATATATGGTGTAGTCAGATCCTAAACGTACGCCTTTTCCTGGAGCAAATTTGGTCCCTCTCTGGCGGATTATTATATTGCCGATCTTCGCTACTTGGCCGTCATGTAACTTAACGCCTAAGTATTTCGGCTGGGAATCGCGTCCTAATTGTGTACTGCCTATAGCCTTTGTATGTGCCATGCACTGCGTGCAAGTTTATAAAGTTATAAAGTTGAAAGTTGGTAAAGTCGTGATATAATCGTACTTTATGAACATTATGAACTTGAAGAACCTTTAACTACGTTATGTTATCAAAATTCATCTTATTAGTCAAACAATATCAGCATCATATTTTCCTTGCCGTCTGCATCCTCCTGATCTCGGTAATAAGCTTTAATTTGGGTAAGATCGGCTCCTCAGGCAAGGGAACTATGAAGATCGAAGATAATACAGCCAATATCTACAGAGCTCAATCGGTAAAACAAGAGGGGACAGGGGAGAGGACTCTTTCAACGGCTACACCCAAGCCGCTTGATCTGAGAGTGGTTGTTTCCAGGGCCTCATCTTCTAAAAAATACCATTTTCTCTGGTGCCCTGGCGCCAAGCAGATTAAAGAAGAAAATAAAGTTTTCTTTAACTACGACAAAGAAGCCGAAGCCAATGGCTATACCCTCGCTGGTAATTGCAGTAGATAGGGTAAGGGGCTCTGCTTAAAACGGCCTATCGAACCGTTTTAAATTCAGCGATATATCTTTTTCAGCCAGTACTCATTTTCCCAAGACCAGAGATCTTTACAGGCCAAAAATGCCTTGATGTCTTCATCGAAAGTAGTTATTTCTTTTATCTCATACTCTCCCTCCATCGGACCCCATTCGTGTTCGCATTTTCCTTTTTCGTTCCGGATTTTTTCCCGGCCGCCTTTATCTCGCAGGGTGGCAGGGCATTTAATGCATTTTCTTGATTGATCAACTCTGAAGATCCAGCGGGTTAGGGGAGGCATGTTCGGGTTTTCCCGTAGGGCTTCGATATAGGCTGAGGTCTGCATTGAGTAATCCCGGTATATCGCAATGGACGTTTTTATATCCAGGACGCCTAATTTACCGTTTACATCGGCTAAAACATCCATAGTGCCGGCAAAGTGGTGCTTCTTAGAAACAACGCGTTCTTCGATCTTGTGGGCAACGACTTCGTTTTTTGAATAAAAATCCATGAAAGCGGAAATGGCCGGTTTGATTGATTCGGGAATTACGACCGGGTCTTTCCTTAGTATTGCTTCAATTGTTTCATGGATAAGAGTCCCTTCTTCGGCTGATTTGGCTTTTATCGCCTCGCCTGTCTTATAGTCGGGCAGTCCGGCGTAAAACATGTAAAGAGCCGGCTTGGCCTTGATCCCTACTATAGAAGTAACGCGCGGATACCAAATGCCGTCTATCTCATAGCCGTTGGCGTTTTTAAAGCTCTGAATATCTTTATACCAATTTGACATATTTTATAGTTGTGATATTATTAGGGAACATTTAAAAAAGATGAGGGGACATGAGCTTGAAGCATGAATTGCAGCAGGAATGGCAAAGAATACCTTCCTTGCAACGTTTTGGAATCATCGTCGTGAGCGGTTTCTATGTGGGTCTGTGCTTAATTATTGCAGGTTTTGTCATCTGGCATTTGGTGTCCGGTATGTAGATCGTATATTTACTCGTTATCCGCTTCTTCTGACAGGGGAGCGGATTTTTTTATTTTGTATTAATATATTTTCCCCAATAGTCGAACAATTCTTTTGTCGCCCATAAATCTCCGGCGCAGTATTGGGCGATATCCATGTATTTTTTATCTTTAAATAATTCTCCGACGTCATCACCGGTGATTCCCTGAGCTTTAGGGCTTTTAATTCCGAATGCCCGGCACCACATATGGAGATTGCCTTTACGGCGGACAGATCCGAAAAATGTAAGGCGGTCGAGGAGATCAACGTGAGTTATTATTTTACCGTAATCTCCGGATTCGTATCTATTGGGCATCAAGTTCTTCGTCGGCCTTATTTTATGAATAGCGGAGCGGACTATCAAAAACGGGCAATCAAAGCCCCGGCCGTTAAAAGTGATGAATTGGTCGTAAAGCTGAGCGGTTTCCCAGAATTCTTTCAAAACTTCCTTTTCCGAGCTTAGCGGGCTGTATTGGATATTATTTTTCGATTCTTTCTCTAATTTTCCTGACGGATCATGAAAATATACTGCGCCTTTATCTGTGTCCGGATTCAAAATGCCGATTGCCACCACCTCCCCGGTAAGAGGGGAGAATGAGAGGCCGTCCTTGGCTTCTTGTTCTTCTTCGGGTGTTTGAGCGAACTTAGTAACAAATTCTTTGGCCTTTTCATCCAGCGAGTCAAAATTATTTCCAATTGTTTCGATGTCGAATATGAGTCGGGTCATATAGAAGGAGTATAATGGTTTTCTTTTGAAATTAAAAGACGCGGATATCGGGGTCCGGTGTCTATGGGGGAGGAGGGGTTTTAACTTATACAAAACGTCGCACAATGTAGGTTATGCGACTGAATGTAGAGTGAAGAAGTAGCATTGAGCGCAGTAGCACGTATGTGTGTCGTAGTAAGTAAGCTATGCAAGGAAGGCCCTTCTTCCCCCTTTTTTTAAACAAAGCTTAAGATACCCCTTATTATCTGAGTTACCACATTTAATGTGGCTAAGAATATCTTTAGGATCAAAACAAACCCATCTTTTATGAAAGATATCACTGAAAGGGCTTCCTGGCTCGATATATTATTCCTAATTCCGTTCAATACATCGTTTTGTCCCGTATCGGTTGATTCGGGAAGTTTCGGAAGGTTAAAGCTCGAATAGTCCAAATTCAGCCCCTTGAGAGACTTCAAAGATCCTAGTAGACCGTTGAGCAACGTATTGGCCGGCGATAAAGCTTCGCTGAGGCTTTGATTAAGAGAGGCCGATGTATCCGAAAGGCTCGGCTGTTGGTTTGCTTGATTAAAGAGGGCTTGCTTCTTTTGATAATAAGATTGGAAAGGAGTCGGCGTAGGAATATCGCTTGAATCCGCAAAAATAACCTTCGGGATCGGCATTGCGATTCCTGATATGAGGATCATTAATGAAAATGTGGTAAACCTGGAGACCATCCCAAAATTCCGATTAAAGAGTTTTAGGACGGCCTCTTGGTTTCAAAACCTCTGTATCCCCTGCTATTTTTATACTACACCATTTTTAAACAAGCTGACAAGTTGTTATTTTGTGGAGATGATGTGGATATATTTGACAGATATATCAAAATAGGCCGTATTTTCAGTCGTTTTTGGTAAAAACAGTCGTCTCTTCCCAGAAGATTCTGATAGCCTTTTTAATAGGCAGAATTGAAAGAAGGTACTTTAGGTCTACGAGTTCTCTCACTATCCAGCCCCAGAAACCCTTTATGCTGATCCCCCACCAAAGATGGGCGAGAGAAAATTTTCCTCCGACAGGCGCTACCCAAAGATCGTAAAACGGTCGGTAAGGTTTGAACGGTTTATTTTTTATCATATTGGAAATATTTTGGGCGGCGATTTTTCCTTCTGCTCCTGCGACAAAAGCCATAGCTGGTACTGGCTTATGGACGGTAGTATCTATGAATCCGGCATTGTCACCTATCGCAAACACGTTCTGGTACCCTTCGGCTGTAAGATTTTCGTTTACCGCTATTTTACCCTTCGCGTCTAATTTTAAATTTTTAATTTCGCGCAAAGCTCTGTTGGCCTCAATTCCGGCGGTCCAGACGATCATATCCCCATGTATAGTGCGGCCGTCCTTAAGCTTAACCCGATCCAGCTCAACTTCTTCAATCTGAGAGTTCTCCATGATCATTATATTGAGTCTTGTAAGGCGGTCTTTGATTATTTTACGCTCTTGTTCCGAGGCCATAGGCAGAATCTTAGGGCCGGCTTCAAATAGGGTAATCATGGTACACCCGGGGCCCAGACGGCACTTGCGGGCTATATTCTTCATGCAGCATGATATTTCTGCGCCTAATTCAATTCCGGTAAGTCCGGCTCCGACTATCAATACCCTGACAGGAACAGTTCTTTTTCCTTTGGATATTTCTTCGAGCAGTGAATTTATTTTTTCGTTGATCATCAAGGCGTCGTCTAAGCCTTTAAATTGGTACGCATATTCCGCCACACCCGGTATCCCAAAATTCGTAGTCTGGCTTCCGAGGGCAAAAACTAAATAATCATAAGCCAACTCATTTCCGCCACGGGTTATAATTTTCTTATTTTCAAGATCGACGCCGGCAATTTCGGCTTGGATATAATTTATTTTCTTGCGTTCGAAAATATCGGCATAGGGAATGCAGATAGTTTTTTTGATTTTTACCGCGAAAGGATCCTTCTCTAAGTTATAAGCCGAGGCGACCTCATAAAGGGCCGGCACAAATAAATGATGGCCGTTTTTGTCCAAGAGAGTTATTTCTATTTCGTTGTTTGCTAAGCCGATGGAGAGTCTTCGCTCGAGATCAAGAGCGCATCGGATGCCGCCGAAACCACCGCCCAAGATGAGAATTTTAACCATGATTTATTATAACACAAAACACAAGAACCAGCGGATGTGCCGGTTATTTGGTCAAAGATTGAGCAAATTGCTTAGGGCAGATAGTCAAGAGGGTTGATTGAGCCTTCGAAATAGTTGAAATAAAGCTGACCGTTGGACTCTTTCAGATAGGTAAAAAAATCTTTGTAGATGCTCAGGTGGACGTGCGAGCCAGTAACATTTCCGGTATTACCTTCGTATCCTATGACCTGACCCGCTTTTATCTGAGTACCGACTCTCAGAAACTCGAAAGCGCTCAGGTGACTGTAGAGGCTTACCAAATCATAGGGGCCATGTTTGATGGCTACCCAATTGCCCCAGCCGTCATTTTTGCCGTTAGCGATTATCTCGCCGTCCCCTATCGTCTTAATAGGACTGCCATAACCGGCAGCAAGATCGATGCCGTTATGGGGCGCCCCCCCGTAAGGTCCTCTTGATCTTCCGCATCTTGCATATGATGTACAGCCATAACCTTGTGTGAGCCTATAATCGTCTTCTGGCCAGGTAAACAAGTTAGTTCCTTTCGGAGGTAAGTTTTTGGCCTGGACACGAAGAATATAAAGTCCACCCTGAATAATTTTAGTTTCTAATTCTTTCAATTCTGTAAAAAATAATGACTTCTTTCGCTCTACTTCCGCCAGCATTTTCTGATATTGGGCTTCCTGACCCTTGGTTTGCGTAAGCAGCTGATTCTTGCCGGTTTTAGTCTGGCTCAATGCGGTGCTCTGTTGCCTTTGCTTCTGACTCAATATTTCTAATTCGGTTTTCTTTCCTTCCAAGCTATTTTTTTGATCTTCAAGAACATCTTTATCGTTTTTCAAATCCTTAATCAGGCTTAGAAGCGTCGCATTGAGGTTGGCTGCGTATTGTATTTTATTAAAGAAATCCGAGATGCTCCGGTTTTTAAGAAGAACGGTCAGAAGACTTTCGCTGTCTTTTTTGTACAGATCAAGAACCAGTCTGCCTACCGTATCTTTTTTGTAGTCAATATTTTTTTGAGTATCAAAAATACTACCTTCGATGCCCTCGATCTCGATGCCGGTTTTGCTTATATTCTTAGAGGTAATATTCATCTGTGCTTGGATATTTTTTATTTGATTGTTGAGCATGCTGATTTCGCCCTGAAGTGATCTGGCTTTCGCTTGCTCGCCTGCGATATTTGAGCGGTATTGTTGGGCTTCCTTCTCCAGGGCCTCAATTTGTTGTCTTAATTCTTCAATACGCTGGTCGTCGGTTTGAGCCGAAATAGAATTAGTGCATAGGAAACTGCCGATTAAAAGTAAAATTACCGACATAATTAAGGCTTGATGACTACTAAAGAGATTGTCATGATGTTTCTGTCTCATGTGATCTTTGATAAGGGGTCGGTAGTTGACCAAAAGCGAAGATGTTCTTTGGAGGATCAGAATCGGAGTAAAATACGGATTTTTTTACCTCCTTTGGGCCCTCCTTGTCGCAATCGTTATGGATTTTACCGGCCTGACTCCCCCGGGACCGGCAACCAAAGCGGATCTGTCTCCAGCTTTCTTTTTCATTGCGGTTGTATTCGCTCCTCTCATGGAAGAACTGATTTTCAGGTTTTTTCCGATAACATTGGTCCGGTTCGTCACCAAGAATAAATTAGTTCTTTGGCTTACGATACTATCAGTCTCTATTATTTTTGGATATCTGCATGGTTACTGGCAAAATATATTCATTCAAGGATTCGCCGGTATCATGTTTTCAAGAGCTTTTTTGGCTGGCGGACTGCTGTGCTCCTTTTCTGCTCATAGTTTCGTTAATTTAACCATCTTCACGATCGCTACCTTTCTATCGCCTTAGACACCCGTTCTAAGGCTTTTTCTTTACCCAGTGCATAGACTATATCAACAGGATCTGGTGACTTTTCTTTTCCTGTCAGGGCGGCCCGCAAAGGCCAGTAGACCAAACCACGATCTTGTCCTGAGGGACTCGAAGGATCCCCTACCCTCTTTGAAAATTCGTCCAAAGCTTTCCTAAATTCATTCTTGTCTTTGTTAAAATCAAAATCCTGAATTATCTTTTTTACTTCGGCTAAAGTTTTTAGTGATGTTTCAAGGTCCGATTTCTTCCATCGCAATAATTCTTTTGCATAGTCGGGACTCTTCCAGAAATAGTCAAAGTCGGCAACGTCGGTTAACTTCTCCAATCTCTCGGTAATCATAGGAAGGGCCTTTTCCGGGACATCTTTGGCGGCAATCATTTTTTTGAATTTGTCGGTGCTTAAGGCATGTATATATTGGGAGTTAATCCAATTCAGCTTTTTAATATCGAAGATAGCTCCGGATTTATGAATTTTCTCTAACTCAAATTCGTCAGCCATTTCTTCTTTAGACAAAATTTCTTTGCTGTATGTATATCCGAGAAATCCCATAAAATTTATCAGAGCCCCGGGGAGATAATCCTTTTTATACTCGCTGACCGAGGTTGTGCCGTTGCGCTTTGAGAGTTTGGATTTATCTGATCCGAGAATAAGCGGAAGATGGGCGAATTTGGGAATCTTTAACGGCGTCTTTCCGGCCTGAGCGATGGCCTCATAAATTAATATTTGTTTCGGCGTGTTTGATATATGATCCTCCCCCCGAATTACATGGGATATTTGCATATCGATATCGTCTACAACCACAGCCAGATTGTATAGGGGCGTTCTCGGATCTTTCGCAATGCTGAAATCGCCTAATAATTTTTCTTCCCAGTCGATCCGGCCCCTTATCTGATCGTCAAATGTCAGTAATCGTTCGGAATTTTCGTCCACCGCCAATCTGATGATCCCGGCTCTACCGTTCTGTTCGGAGGCTGAAACCGAAAGCTTGTGTTTGCAAATGTGGCGCGGGGCCTCTTTGTCGACCATCTGCTGGCCCCTCTCTTTTTCCAGCTCTTCCTGGCTATGATAGCACCTAAACGCCCTACCCGATTTAAGCAGCTTTTCGATGTATTCCTCGTATATATCAAGACGCTTTGATTGATAAAAAATTTCACCCTTCCAATCAAGGCCCAACCACTTAAATCCCTCCACTATATCTTGTTCGTATATCTTATCGGACCTTTCTAGATCGGTATCTTCTATCCTGAGTATGAATTCTCCCTTGTTTTTCTTGGCAAAAAGCCAATTGAAAAGAGCGGTGCGGGCAGTACCGATATGAAGATATCCTGTCGGGCTCGGCGCCATACGGACTCTTACCTTGCTCATAGTGAAAGTATATCTTGAAAAAATCATCCCGACAAACGTCATTTGATAAATATCCTAAATCGGGATAGATTGATAATTAATTTACCTTGTTTCATGTATATCATCGAAGTTATACCCCTGACCATCTTACCGAGCAGCATTTCTCAGCTGCTGACTTACTATTTTGATCAAAAACTCGAGAAAGGTTCCGTAGTAGAGATTTCAATAGGAAGCCGAAAGGTCAATGCGGCCGTTGTTTCCGTCACTCCTCTTGAGCAGCAGAAAATTATGTTGAAAAATTACGGGTTTGAGCTCAAGAAGATTAATAAAGTGGTGGATGAAAGGCGTTTAGTTTCCGATGTTCAGTTTAAAATAGCGAACTGGATCGCCCAGTACTATCAGGCTCCTTTAGGCTATTGTTTAAAAACCGTTTTACCCCAGTTCTTACTGAAAAAAAGCTATCCGATTTCCGCAAATGCCGATTTTGATATCAAAGCAGGTCAAACTCTTCCTGCTCCCCTATTCGTGGCAACGAAAGCAAAGAGTTCAATCGAAAATATTAAAAACTTGATAAGGCAGACTCTTAAAGAAAAAAATCAGGTCTTAATTTTAGTTCCGGAAACGAGCATCATCGGTTTTTATTACGAAGAATTGGCAAAGCATTATGAGGCCGCATCGATTCATAGCGGTATGGCTCAGAAAGTCTTATCCGAAAAATGGGGCAGGATCGTTTCCGGTGAAACCGACATCATTATTGGGACTCGACAGGCTCTTTTTATTCCGTTTCATAAGCTCGGCCTGATTGTCGTAGACGATCCCTCGAACGACGCCTACAAGTCAGATATGACTCCAAAGTACAATGCCGTTGACTTGTCCCGCAAGATTTCCCGGATAAATAACTGCAAGATAGTCTATCTTTCTTCCCTGCCTTTGGTTGCCGACTATTGGGGCATTAAAAACAAGAATTTAGAGTTTTTCGATGCAAGCAATCAGAAGAGACCGTCCGTGGTATCGGTGGATATGGTCAAAGAAATAAGGAGCGGTAATTTTTCACAATTCAGCCGCGATCTTCAAAAAGCCATTGAATCAGCCGCGATTAACCGAAAAAAAGTACTGATATTCTCTCCCCGGAAGGGATATTCCGGAATCTTGATCTGTGAAAATTGCGGATTTTTCCCGAAATGCCGAGATTGTTCCGTCGCCCTGAGACTTCATAAAGTCCCGGAGCCTATCATGACCTGCCATCGGTGCCTTAAATCCGACAAGGTTATTAATGCCTGCCCCAATTGTCACAGCTCAAAACTAAAGCCGGTTGGTACGGCCGGGACTCAGAAAATTAAGGAAGAGGTAGAAAGATATCTCGAAAGTAAAAAATACGCCGCTCCCGTTATTCTCGTGGATAACGATTTTGTTGAGACCGAAAATCAGGAGAAAGAAGTTATCGATCAGATAAATCAATCTGAGTTCGCCGTTATCGTAGCTACCCATAAAATCCTGCCCTTAAGGTATTCTCAGAAATTCGATATGGTTGCGCTACTTAATGCAGATTCAATGTTGAATTGGCCGGACTTTCAATCCGACGAAAAGTTTCTATACCATTTTGAAAAATTACTGGATTTTGATCCCGAAGAGGTTATTATCCAGTCTTATAATACCGATAATACGGCCCTCATGTCTGCCGTTTCCGGAGACCGGAAGCCTTTTTTCGAGAATGATTTAGCCGCCCGCGAACTTTTTTATTATCCCCCGTTTTCAAGAATTGCCAAGCTAACCTTCAAACATAAGGATGAAGAAAAGGCTTCTTATGCCGCCCGGGTTCTTTCTGAAAAATTAAAGATGGCCATTATAAAAATGCAATTTCAGGATTTAGTAAAAATTGCCGGTCCGTATCCGGCTTTAGTGGGTCGGGAAAAAGGCTTCTATATATATAATTTAGTGCTGAAGATTCCCGTTAAGATGAGGCCGGAAGAGATATTGAAATTCGTGCCGCCCTATTGGTCTGTCGATCTTGACCCTCGGCAGGTTGTATGATAATTAGTCGTCAGTTCGTTCAGCTTAAGGAGGTCGGGAATGACTGAAAAAGAAGCAAGGGCTTGGCGTTTGATTCTGGCTCTCGATCGGGTTCATCGATCGAAAAATCTGCCCTTTACGACTGTATTCCGGAATCTTAGTTTTCAGGCCAGCTTCATTTTTTGCGGCGATAATAAATGGTTGCTTTCATCGCCTCATCGCAGTTACGAAGTAGTTGATCCGTCGCTCGATTACCTTCTTGAGAAGTATGCCAGATTGATGGATCCCGATTTCCGTTCTACCGTCGGAGATTATTCTCTTTACGACACCGAGGAAGACTACGTAAAAACTTCTCAAAGATACGTTCAGGCTCACCGGGACAGGCTTTTGACCGGCTTCATCCATTGTCTTAGAAGCGCGCTCGGTAATTCCTCTGTCACTTAAGAGAAGGCCGAACTCGAATCCCCATATCGGGGATTTTACATTGCCTCAAAAATATGGTAATACATGGGCATCGGAGAGGCCCTTAAAAACTGAATAAAAAGGAGGTTTTTCTTGAAACGAATCCTGAAGGTCGGCTCTAAAACCTACAACTTCCTCAAGGGCTGCTGGTTATTCGTAAGAGGCAGTTGGCGGGCTTATTCCATCTTTTGGAAGGCTGTGGGTGCGCTTTTCCTGTGCTTCCTTACCTTGGCAGCCCCGGTTCTGATCTATATCTATCTCTACAGAAGCGATTTGCCCGATGTGAAATCTTTTATCAACTTTGAGGCTCCGACGATAGGGGTGATATACGACAAAGACGGACGGGTTGTTATCGAGCTTGCCAATGAATACCGGCGCATAGTAAGGCCGGATGAAATTCCTCCGATCGTAAAGCAGGCTATTATTTCAGCCGAAGACGGGGCCTTCTATAGCCACAACGGCATTGATAAATGGGCTATCGGCAGAGCTTTTTATGTTGATACGTTTCATTCGATTAAATCAACGGTACGCAAAGGCCGTCCGAATATTGCATTCGAGCAGGGCGCTTCAACGATTACTCAGCAGATTGTCCGGCTGTACTTTTTATCCGATACGATGGCCAACGAAAGAAAAGACGTTCTGATCTCGGATAGTTTTTTGTCGAAAGCGCTAAGTAAAGTATTGGGTCCTTCGCGCACCAACCGATTATTCAGAAAGCTTGAAGAGGCGCGGATAGCGATTTGGCTGGAAAAAGAGTTAGCTAAGCCGGAGTATTTTGGTTCAAAGCAAACCGCCAAAGAAGAAATCTTGGCTCGGTATGCAAGCTATGCTTATCTTAAGTACGGCCGTTACGGCGTAGAAGCGGCGTCAGAGTTTTATTTCGACAAGAAAATCGGGGATTTCGGTCCGGACGACGCCGATAAAGCCGCTCTCTTAGCCGGCACGATTAAAAATCCGACCGCTTACGGTCCTTCGGTGAAACCGTCGAAACTCGAGCTTCAAAGGCAGGTTAACAGGCGGAATGCCGTTTTAGACCTTATGGTCGAGAACGGATATATACTCAAGCAAGACGTCAACAATTTCAAGCAGCGCGATCTTCCGATCGTGATTCCGGGGCGGACCAAGACCATTGCTCCTTCGGTTGTGGGCGATATTTTCAAAGAACTCAGGCGGCATAGCCAGAACTCGGACGATCTGTTTAACGGAAAAATTCAGATTTATTCGACGGCCAATCTTAAAATTCAGGACATTGTTAATCACGCCCTGGAGAGCGGCTTAAAAGCCTATGAAGATCGCCACCCGGAAGCCAAGGGGCTTATCCAGGGATGCGTAATTGTTTTGAGAAATAGTGACGGCGCTATTCTTGCCCAATCCGGCGGTCGTCAGTATTTTAAGGGCCATCCCTATAAATACAGCGACCTTAACAGGGTTACCTACTCAATTCGTCAACCGGGTTCATCTTTCAAACCTCTTGACTATATTACCGCTTTTGAAAACGGCTGGACTCTTGATCAGCCGGTTATGGATATTCCGGTTCATGTGGCGATGGGTAACAACCGTCCCGCCAAGACCATCAGCAATTATGACGGTAAGTATAAGGGTGCGATTCCTTTGAGGGTTGCTCTTGCCGAATCAAGAAACGCGGCAACTGTTTGGCTTGTTAGGGCTAATGGCGGGATTGACCAGGTTATCGATGTTGCTAAATCTTTGGGTATCAAAACCGAACTGCAGCCTTATATCACTACCGCTCTTGGCGCCTCGGAAGTTAATCTCCTCGAGCTTGCCAATGTCTATAGGTCGATTGCCTCAGGATCTTTAGCTGAACCGTATATGATTGAGAGAATTACCGATCGGACCGGCAGGCTTATCTTTTCTAATAAACGCAAAGAGCCGGTGCCCGTTCCTGTAAAAGAAGGAGTTCTTCAGCTGATTCAGGAAGGGCTTAGAGGCGTAGTTCGTCTTCCCGATGGAACCGCCCATTCTCTCGATAACAAAGATTTTGGAGTTGCGGTGATGGGAAAGACAGGCACCACTAATGACTTCAAGGATGCTTGGTTCATCGGCGCCACTTATGGATCCGAAGGAATAACCGTCGGAGTTAAAATCGGATTCGATGAGCCGTCTCTTGGTTATGATGAAAGCGGTAATTTTGGAACTGGTCCGGCCCGCGGTCTTGGAAATAAAGAAGCCGGCGGACGAGCGGCCCTGCCTGTCTTTCGAGAAATAGTTAAAAAGATTTACGACCGAAAGTTAGTCGGTCCTGCGCCGGCTTTCCCTGAAGAGATCGAAAAGAGCATTGATATATACCTCGGTAAAAAGTAATCCCCTGTTCGGGGGATTTTTATTTCAATACAGAAAATCCCGGACAGGAATGTCGTCGAGGTTTTAATTCTTGTCGTATCCAAATGGAATCTGGCGTAAACGAAAAGATAAACCGCCGCCCTTTATGATATATCATAAAGGGCGGCGGTTTAAAATAGATCTTTCGGCAAAATTTTTGAGGGATTTGAGGGAAGGTTGACCAAACTTAAAAATTAATGCATCATATTATTTATACGTATATCTTTTAAAACAAAGGAACAAATGGCCTATAGAGCTACGCTTATTCTTGGAGATGGAATCGGACCGGAAGTCACTGCCGCAACTCAACGGGTGATTGAGGCTGCCGGTGTGAAAATAGACTGGGAAGTTGCACGTGCCGGGCTGGGGGTTCTAAAAGAAACCGGTAACGCTCTGCCGAAGGAGACCCTTGATTCCCTAATACGGAATAAGTTGGGCTTGAAAGGCCCAACTGATACTCCGTTAGGCGAAGGCCACCGTAGTGCTAATGTCGAGCTTCGCATGAAGCTCGATCTTTACGCTAACATCCGGCCGGTGAAGATTATTCCCGGTCAGATCACTCCATTTAAGGACGTTGATATCGTTGTTTTCAGGCAAGGGACCGAGGATATTTATATCGGTGAGGAGCGGTGGGTAGATGATGCGCATACTATAGCCGAGGCCGTAAGCCGAATAAGCAAATTTGAATCAGAGCGTATTTTCCGGCACGCTTTTGAGTATGCAACGAAGCACGGCAGAAAGAAGGTGACCTGCGCTCATAAGGCCAATATTCTTAAACTCACCCAGGGACTTTTTCTGAATGCCGGAAGAAGCATCTCGGCCCGCTATCCCGATATTGTCTTCCAGGACAGGATCGTCGATAATATGGCCAAAGAACTTGTTATGTATCCTTCCGAATACGATGTTATTGTTTTAACGAATATGTTCGGGGATATCCTTTCTGATGAATGCGCCGGTTTAGTAGGGGGTTTGGGCTTTACGCCCGGAGCGAATATCGGAGAAGGCGTAGCATTATTTGAGGCGGTTCATGGTACGGCGCCGGATATCGCAGGCCAGAATAAAGCAAATCCATCGGCTCTGATTCTTTCCGCGGTAATGATGCTCGAGCATATCGGAGAGAGCGAAGCAGCTAAGAAAATTAGAGAATCGGTTTACCAGGTTGTTTTCGAGGGCCGTGTTGTCACCGGAGACGCCCATCTTTTACATCGTGTCGGCAAACCGGCCAGTACTACTGAGATGACTGACGAGATCATCCGCAAGGTTCAGTCCTGATTACTAAAAATCCCGCTATCGCGGGATTTAAAATACTGTGGAATGACCAAGGGCTGCTTGCCATAGGAAGGCAAGGGCGACGACTGCCCAGGGAACGATGAAATCGAGGATAAAGATAAACTTTTTCTCATCCATTTTCAGGCCGAGCTTAGCCAAGTAGTAGTAATTAAAAGATCGTCTCTCCCCTCTTGATTCCAACTCTACCTTTGTCAGTACGCAACCTTTAAAAACTAACAACTGCAAATAATAAAGAAAGATAGTGCCGGTTATGACTTTCCAGGAGAAAAGGAACGGTGAAGAATAAAAGAGCAGGATAATGGCTAAATGAATCCAGAAAACAAGACCGAAGTCTTTTTTGTCGTTCATGGGCCTTCCGGTTGAAAACGAACTGTCACCAAACTAACGCTTTTAAAGACGAGAATCAAGGGAGCCTCTTATCCCCTGTTAATTAACCTGAGGTAGGTGACAAATAAAGCATGAAGCAAGGTGGTTATCAGTAAACTATTCGTCAGGGCGAAGATTGAACCCAGGATCAATCCGGTTAAAAACGTTAGTCCGGCAAATTTCCAATTCCAATTTAGCGGGTGAAAATTACTTGCGCCATTAAACAAATGCGCCATTCCGAATATCAGCGCAGAAAAGAAAATCGCAGCGATCACATCGGCATGGTATACTTGAATGAACTTTTGAATTATTCCGCGAAAAATTATTTCTTCTGGGAACGCAAAGGTAACTCCATATAGGGTTGCCAAGAAGACCCGGTATAGCTTTAGATGGGGTCTTCTGGCCCAATCGGACCGTAGAAAATAGAAAAAACCAAAAACTGTGCAGGCGACGATTGTTATTACTACTCCGAAATAACCCCGAGTAAAGCCGTAATTCAACTCGCCCGATAAAAGAATAAACAGGAGAGGAGTCAACAGGGCGTAGATGGCTACAACGCCCATATGGTATTTCGAAAGTCCTAAGTACTTTTTCATAGTGGCGTTTAAAATTCGAAATTAAGACGGCAGAACATGGGATAATGGTCGGAAACGAAGGGGGCTTGAATTAACTGATACTCAGATTTCGGGAGGATCTTCCCTCTGAAAAGCATATAATCAATTTTCTTATTCTCGTGCGACATCAGTCTGTTGAACCTCCCGTAGCTATAAGGGTTTTTCGCATCGGAAGTCGGCTGGGAATCGCATAGTCTCAAGAATTTATCCTGATTCATTTTGGCGAACTTTTGTTCGTCGATATTCAAGTCCCCTGAGATGAGGACACTACCTGAGGAGGGGATGTTTTTTATTAATTCCTCAAATTGATGTTCCGTAATTGCTTTCGCTCTCGTAGAAAAAGGCGCGTATAGGTGGGTATTTATAATGCTGAAATCGTGGTTATTTAATTTTAGATCTACCTTGATATACCCTCTATGCAAAAACCACTCGGTCGGATTATGTTTTATGGAGAGCTTGAAAAAGCCTATTTTTGATGACGCAGGCCGCGGTTTTGTAAAAGTTACTAAACCGCTTCGATTATAAATCATAGATCCGGAAGAAAGCGCAGTATAATCGGAAAGCTCATCTTTTAAATATCTTAGATGTTTATTCGACCATATTTCTTGCAGGGTAATAATATCGGGACCGTGCTCGTTTATAATCTTTATAATATTAGTAAGGCGGGCTTCACAATCTGAAGACAGCGGCGGTGGGAATAACCAGCAGTTAAGGTTCAGAATAGAGAGTGGCGTAGGCATTATATTAAAACAGATTCAAGACTCGAGTGTTTGTTAGGTTATTTTCTATTCTTATTTTATCAGCGGGGTCGGCTGAAATCAATTAAAAAGGACTTGCATCTCAGGTCCCAAGAGCTTGCCAGGCTCCGTTAGATATTAGGATGTGGGCTACGACTACGATCAGATTAATAGGGAATGCAAGCAGAATGGCTGATATAAGGAAGTCTAATTCATGGGTATATAGAGCGACTCCTAAACCAACGATTACAAGAACTGACAATGTACGCCATGGCATGGGAAAATAAATGGCTTTAACTAACCGGAACGTTAATTCCAAGGAAGCCTCTTGTTCGTGTGCTATTCGGCCTTAATGGCATATTAAATTTCTCTATAGTCAATCCGGAGACTTCTTTTCATGGTGCGAGATTTATGGCATGATAGATCAAGTTCTTCATCGGAGGCATGTTATGGCAAAGAAACAAAAGACCGGGAGTAAAACCTACGAAAAGATAAAAGTTACCGGCAGAACTTATCGCAGGGTCAGTCCCAAGGAAGTGGCCGAAGCCTTAGGGGCAGAAGCCGTAGCCGACCCCCAGAAGGGCGCTCAATTAGAAAAGAAATTTCGTAGACGTCCCTGATGGACGTTTTTATTTGGAGTATATTTGTATCGTTTTAGTCAAATAAAGAAGCGCCCATCAGGTGCGCTTGCCATAGAAAGCCACTACGAAAGCCATAAGAATAAATAAGAATCCGCTTGTGCCGATAAGAATTCGGGAGATCTGATTATTCCAACCCCCGTATCCCCCGCTATATAGAAGGAGCATTCCCACAAAAGTAGTAACTATGGCAAAGAGATAGCGACTCATCGTAACCCCCGATGCGTCTACGGAACTATAGGTATGTTAGCATTCTGTAGCTATCTGTCAAGAGTGGGTGGAATATTGACAAAAGAGGCATGTATTTGAGGCGACGAGGATAGAACTTATTGGGAATGGAAACGATCCCTCTTTCTCCATATTGACCACAGGACTATAAAAATAGCGGTAATAAGATACAAATCAAGCGGAATTACATAGACGGAAGGTCCGCATCCTGCAAGGGGCGGGCAAGTGGTCGATTTTAACGCCTGAAGTTCGACAGCCGTTTTAATAACAGATCCGATTCCGTAACTGATTCCCAGGCAAGAACAAGGTCCGCCATTTTCCAGGGGAAATACAGTAAAAAAGACCGACGTTACTGCGGTAATCAAGAATAAAAGAAAAAATATTTTTGAGAGTATTCCTTTCATATTCGGAGTGTGTTGCTTGAGGAGGTTAGACGGTTTCGGCGAGCCTTGACCTATGGGGGCGGGAATCTTTTGAGAAGTCATCAAAGATTACTTTTTACACCAAATGGAGTCCCTTGGTGAAATATCATTCTCCATTTACCATTTGCATTTCTCCATAATGAACTTCTCAAAGATCGGCTGATTTTACCCGTCTCGATATCCGTTTTCTCTGTTTTGAATGTAGATTGAACAATGTCGGCAGACAGTATGTTTATTTTAAAATCAGTCATGACAAATTTAATTTCAGAAGAGGCGGGAAGATTACCCAAAACATCTTGCTTGGTGTATACGAGACCGGAACTCCCGAATTCTATTAAATCATCCGAGATTAGGTCGTTAAGTTGCTCCACTGACTTTCTAACATCGGGTTGCTGAAGTTTATTTTCTAACTCAAATATAGTTTCTTTGATATCCATATAAAAATCTTTTGACAGCCATCGGTTGGCCTATTTTATATACATAGCTTATCAGCAGAAAGGGCTAAAAGCAATTAAAAAAGCGGCTATTAAGCCGCTAAGTCCTTTCTGTTCTTCTTGAAGAAGACAGAATAGGACAAACTGGTTACAGAAATAACGAGCATGCACATCCCGAACATCATCATTTTTGCTTCAATGCTATCCTTGGGGACCAGTGGAGTCATTCCGTCAAAGTAGTTTATTCCGCCCAATACCCAGCCGGCAAGAAACAGAATATATCCAAAAATTGCCAAAAGGCCGATAGATTTTGCCATATGTCCTCCAATTCAATGTTCTGCCAGAAGTATATAGGTATTTAAAAATGTGTCAATTGGGGATCGGCTACAAGTTTTGTCTTTGCCATTGCTTGGACAAAATTGAAGGTATGGGGAATCGGTCACAACTTTTTGTTCGGCCGCCGCCTCACAAAAGTCGCGACCCCTCCTCGCGGTAGTCACCTGCTGGTGATTACAACGCTCCGGCACTTCGATCCCCCTACCTTCGCGTATCAAATCAAAAACACCCAGCAGTGGGTGTCTCTGATTTGATATAGAGCGGGTACGGGGAATCGAACCCCGGCCGACAGTCTAACTGAACATAGATTGACTGAGCGGGATACGGGAGTCGAACCCGTCTCTTGAGTTTGGAAAACTCATGTATTACCGATATACGAATCCCGCTCACTCAATCCATATTATAAATTGTTGCCGCCTGCCTGCCGGCAGGCAGGTACTACCATTATACGATACCCGCGATTTTATTTAACACTGCTAAAACTTGTCTTTATGATAATATGAGGAGGGCTAAAAGGCAACCTAATTTCAATTTCCAAAACAAAAACCAGCAACAGCTGGTTTTTGTTTTGGAAAGAACTATCTATGGCTTTAATCTTTAGAGGCTAAACGCCAGCCCATTATATAAGAGGTGTCATTTCTTGATTCTATTATAATTTCATCATCAGGATTTATTAGGCCTTGATCTATGTGCGGTCCGCCAGCTATTACGCCCTGGGGCGGTACGTTAGCGTTTTTTATAAACCAGTCTATATTTCGACTGGAACTTCTTCTGATTCCTACCCATAGCTTGGCCCAACCTAAGCGATTATTCCCATCCGGCCTGTGCTCGGTATCGCCGATGGCAACCTCTATCTGCACTATCTTTTTCCCGGGCGTAGGTTTAATAATTAACCGAGAACCCTCTACTCTTGTGTTCAATGAAGATTCTCCATGTATTTCTTGGTCTTTGGAGTGATAACTGCCCAGAACAACAGCATCTTTATAAACACCGGCCGTATGCTCGCCTCCGCCGTATTGAGGGAGGAGGTTTTTACTTGCAAAGTCAATAAAAGACGTTCCTTGGGTATAGATATTTTGATTATAAGTTAAGCCCTCTTGCTCTGGAAAAAAGACCATCTCAAGACCGTGAATTTGAGAAACGCTATATCTATCGTCTTTGCCCTCATTGGTCACTCTCGCGGCGTCAGGTGTTATAATTCCAACCATAGCTACCCAATCATGCAGAACCTCATTCTCGGGATCTCCGGCAGATCTTGGTTCGGCAAATTTAACCGGATTATATCCGGCGGGATCCCTCCACTCGCGCCATTGTCCTGATTTTGAGTCCCTCAATTCTACTCGACTATATGCGCCGTAAGGATCATGGCCGTCCGGACCTATATCGACTCTGTATGTATTTCCTTTCCGATGGCGCAAGATCACATCTCTAATTACTCTGTCCTTAAAGTCATCGGGCACTTTAAAGATTATTTTATGACCGGGCCTTAACTCTCTGCCCTCGTATTCAGGAAGTTTAAAGTCTAAAGCCGTATGGGAAACAATTTCGGGATTATTCAGCACAACGTCGTACTCTGAAACCTTCTCGATTTTAGCGGCAGGAGCATCTTTTTTTGGATAGAGTAATTCCTTAATCATGTTTACCAAATGTTAGACCTGGTCTTTTCAAAAGCTTCGATCATTTTCTCTTCGGATTCAAAGTCTCCGGGAGAAAGAAGGTGACTTTTCACCCCGTCATTATATATAGCGAGTGTCATTGGAACAAATGTGTAGGTGCCCCCGCCCTCTTTTTGGCTTCTGTCGAATACGAACCGATCTTCGACGTTTTCCGCGACCCTTTCTATGGTCATTGACCTTTCCTTGACGGTATCAAGCCAGGTTATTGTGTTCGAGTCGGTCAGTTTAATATCCATAGCAACCAAAACCGTCGGATCATCCGGGCAGAAAACATAATAAACTTTTTTATTAGTTAGTATTTTCATTCTGGGCTAATATTTTTCTCCAGCCTTCGATGCCGTCGGAGATCTTTATAATCCGAGTTATTCGAGCCTCTATCTGAGCTAACAAAATGAAATCTTGGGTATCTTCTTTTGAAGATCCCGTCTCAAAACCTTGGTTCTGAAACTTTTCTTTCGCTGTCCTTACAGCAACTACGACCTCTTCAACGGAGGCGTGAAGGTTATTTAGGGCTGCTAAAATATTATTTTTAACTTCAGGTTTCATTCTGGATGGTATAATCCTGATTTCAAAATTTCTCAAGACCCCCTCTACTATTTTGGGGGTAGTAGCTGATTCATGCTTAAGATCAAGCAGCATACGTATATCATCGAGCGCCCTGCCGCCCAGGTAGGCGTCGAGCTGATAAGCACCGTTATTGCGTGTCCAGTCATTGAACGTATTGGCAAAATCTAAATCTTTTAACGTGCCGAAAGTTTTCGAATATTTTTTCAGTTCTTCTATGAAATAGTATGCCCCGCCGTATAAGTATCTCTCCAGACTATCGGGATCTTCTTTGATAATCTTCGAAAGGGTTTTGAATTCCGGATCTTGCCAACTGTCCTTAGATCCCTCATCCGGCTTAGCTAAGGTTTCCGAAAGTCCAGCCGCGTCTCTTACGGTAGGCGTCAATACCAGAAAATCTTCCATGGGTTCCCCGTTTATTGTTTCGATGCCGGCATTTCTTAAAACAGCGTAAGCTCTCATTAAGCTCCGGGAGTCTGAACTAACCAGGGCTTTAATATCCGCTAAAGCTATTCCCGTTCTGAACATTTGCTCGTTGCCAGAGTTGGTGCTGTTCAGATCAAATAGTTCAGCAGGCGGTAGTCTTTCGCTAAAATATTCCGGATCGGTGCTACCATACTGGTCGTTCATATAGGCATACCAATCAGTTCGATCCAGAATACGAGGTTCAAAAACCATAGTGAGTTGGGGGCCGAGGATTGTCAGAAAGTTTCCTTCGGTTGAAGTTCTGATAAAAACACTGTCTCCCCCGCCTACTTCAAGATCCCTTTCTGAAGACATACCGGATTGAATAAGCCCTCGGCGGTATCTTTCGTGAGTTGACAAGATTCCTCCCGCAGTAATTATTTGGGGCAGGCTCTCTACGTTGTGAAGTGCGTGGGTAAGAACAAAAGGAGTTTTTTGTCGGTACTCTTGGTATTTACCCTTTTCGACGAAGGTGAAATATCCCGGCATAACTTCTTCTCTTGTGAGCCTTGAATCAAGGTCAAACGGGACTCGATCTTTCTCTACTTTGTGGTGCCACATATAACGGGCCTTTTTATATTGACGCTCAGCTTCTTTTGTTGGAATAGAAAGTCCGTCACTAACTTCAAATACCTTTTTTAAAATAACGTCCACACTTTCCCCTAAACTATCTTGGTCGGGTACGCCTTTAGGTATTTCTACCTGCACCAAGCCGATCGCAGTTCTCATGGGCTCATTGGAGAAGCCGGTTCTGGTTTCGGCGGTTGCGACTTTAACGACCACGCCCTCATCCATAAGATAACAACGAGCCGAGCTCAGTAAGAAGGGCCTGATTCCATGGTCTTCTGAATCTTCCGGTCCCCCCTTTTTTTTATTAGCAGTTCGAGGTTTAACTAATATCAGTCCTTCTGACCAGCCCGGCTCAGATCGAGTTTTCCCCAGTATTTGTTTGTAATGGGCTTCAGTTAATTTAAAACAGACCTTCCAAAGGTCCTCGTCGTCTGCGTCAATTACATCAATCTGCTGGTTCTCTATTTTGTCACCATCAGCTAAGATTCCAACGCGAGGCCTTAGCTCAAGGTTTTTTGTAGATTCTATCTGTGCTTTTAATTTTTCCAACGCAATCGGGATCCTCTGATGAGGTTCTTGAGGCGGTTTTTCTGATTTGACCGGTTTCTTCGGGAGGGACTCATGAATAGCCTTTGCTGATTCCTTCTTGGTAAAGTCGCGAAGCCCTATCGGAAACTCCTTGGGTTTATTGCGGGGTATTATCTTCTCAAATATTCCCATATTTCATTTGTAGTGGCTGATGTTTAGGAGACATACGAAAGGAAGACTTTTTATCTCGTTCTTATTGTACCAGAATTTACGACCTTTTCCATAGGGGGTCTTGGTTGATTTATATTCTTAATAAGGTTATCTTGGTTCCAATAAGTTCCTTGAAAGGATCTGAAGGTGAATATAGGTCTCAGGATCGCTCCGCTTGTATTTTTAATTTTTCTCATCGGGGGCTGTAATTTTAAAGACCAAGATACCGCGGACAATCAAAGAAGCGCGCCTATGGGCAGATCATATATAATCAGTCCGCCTTCCGGAGCGAGCATATCCGATTATCCTCTGCCGTCCGAGGTCAGCAATGCCCAAAAGAATAAAACGATGATACTAATCGAATTTTATCGCTCAAATGATCTGAAGGAATTTTTTCAAATAAGCTTCGGAACCGGATTCCGGGTCTCTAAAAATATTATTCTAACCGCCCGCCATGTTTTACTGATGCCAATGACGAGACTTGCAAGGCTGGGGTTGCCGATAATATATGATCCTAATGGACTGCCGGAAGGCATCGGGTACAAATATAGAATTTACTGCGTAGTACAAACACCCGGCGGTCCGCAGGCTCTTCCGCTGAAACTGATGGCCATCGGTCCCATGGGTACTCCTCAAGATTTTATGGCCCTGAAGGTAGCTGAGGATATTCCATTAGCGATCCTACCGATGGAAGAAGCGGTTGTCGTAGAGTCCGAAGAATCCAAGAGGGACCCCGATAAGCAGGTATACTATTATGCCAGCGGTTTTGTTCCAAGGCAATCGTTTTTTCCAACCGCCGGCGGGTTTGACGATGTCGTGTTGGGTGATCTCCTTGACTATACGTTTCGCGGAACCATATCAGCCGATATTAGAAGTATGCCGGCAAATAAAATGGGGTTAATTGCTGTCTACAGGTCGAGAATGGGATCGGAGCATGGATTTTCAGGGGGACCGGTCTTTGATTCTGCAGGCCGGGTTATCGGCATGGTATCCGAAGGCCTGTACAACTTCACCTACATCGTGTCGTCTAAAGATCTAAATAAGTTTTTGGAGTTGATAAAAACCAAAGGCTGGGATAAGTGATCAAAACCCCTCATTCAAGAGGGGTTTGTTTATGGAACAAGAATCTCACAAAATACCTGCCAAAGCAGATGCCGGTAATTGCCATCGATTTTAGCCGAGCCGACCATATTTTGTGTCTGTTGAGCTTCAACTCAGCTCCGCCGTCTATAGAGTGGAGCTTAGCGGAACGGGCGCCGTATGCGACGGACAGCAGTTCCCGGGCGGCCAACATCGCCAAGGCGGTCTTGCCCGGGTAGATGATGAAATAATTTTCATAGCCTTTTCGAAAGAAGAAGGGTCTATTTGTATCCGGGCAACGGGACAAGCTGAGCTTTACTCTTAACCCGGCTGATTTTAGTTCGAATCGGCTCGGATTGACAGACCTCTGAACTATTTCATTGAACGCGCTTATCAGGGCTTCCTTGTCTTTTTGGTTCGGCGATAAATTATTCGGATCGCCGGTAAAGGGCGTGTTAGTTGGACCGATTTGCAAATGCCCGTTGCTTGGAAGGCAGATGACGTATTTTTTATCTTCAGAAAAAGTGATGATTCCGGAATTGAAAAATCCTCTTTCGGGCAGGTTCAATTGGATGCCCAGACTGAATTCAACTGGCAGATCAATGTCTGAATTTTTCGCTTCCTCTGCTAACCACGGTCCGGCTGCGTTTATGACAATCAGAGCTTTCTTGCGGCTCGATAAATTTACTTGATCTCCTTCGCCAGTGGTAATTGATACTTCGCGAATGTACTTTCCGTCAGTTATATAATCAGCAATGTCCCGGATTGAAATTATTCTGGATAGTGTCGGGTGGGAATTTAGATGCTTTCTCATCCTTTGAAGGAGCAGGTCCGGATTCACCACAAGCTCATGAAAGGCTATCGCCTCACGGAAAGATCCTTTCTTGAGGTTAGGCTCCATCTGTTCCAGAGTTTGCCTGCTGACTCTATAGGATTCCGGCTTGAATGGCTTTCCGAGTCTCTGGACGGTTTTAGCGTTGTACATATCCATGAGAGCCCTGAAACACAAGGAGCCGTAAGGCGTCCGGTCGTTTATAGGAATAAGAAACCTCTTCGGAGTTATAATATCCGGAAACATCTTTTCCCACTCGGCGCATTCTTGGGCGGTAATCTCTGCCGACTCAAGGTCGAACGGCATATAATCGGCCCGGGGCGACAAGAGCCCGGTCATGTAGTGCGGTCCCCGGATCCTGTTCCTTTCAAGTACGACCGAGCGGAATCCTAAAAGGGAGGCTTGATAGGCTATAGCTAAGCCCATGAATCCCCCTCCGATTACCACCAGATCAGTATCTATCGTTTCCGACACGGTGCAATACCCTCTTTTTAAACAACGATGGTCATATTAAAGCATTATTTGTTTAAAACAAAAAGCTCCTTGCATAGGAGCTTTATGAGATCATTTTATTAATTGCCGGAATAACGTCTTGGGCGGCTTTTCGGCCTCTTTCTATGCCGGCAGCCAGATCTTCGTTGCGGAAGTTTCCGAAATGGATAGCTGGCAAAGGATCTGAACCGACAAAGATAAAGTTTATTCTTTGCTTATGCGCGTAGGACAAATTTTTCATCGATTCCTCAATGACGTCGATATTAGTCCGAATAGATTTTCGGGCGGTCGCATCCATATGGGGTCCGTCGGCAATATCAGCCATCTCTTTCAGGGTTTCTCGAGTTCTGCGAAGCTGTTCAAGATCGTTGTTGACTCGCAGATAGCCAAGCAGAGTCTTGCGGGTGGCTTCGGATATTGTGACGTCGAAGTCCCGGTTCAATGAACTGGGCCAGCTTTTGAAATGAGTACTGACCGGCCCTTCAGAAGCCGAATCATAATAGAAAACCACGATATTATTGTATCCTTGGTTCAGGGCAAAATGTATCGGCAAATTGCTCAGTGCGGCGGTATCAACAATAGCGTCATCATTCTCATGTCTTCCCGGAGGGAAATGTCCGTAAACACGAAGGCCGTTGATCAGTTTAGCCACATACTTTTTATTTCGGGTCTCTCTGTCCATATCCACATCTTCAGGCTTGAAGTTGGTCACGCTCACCCAGCCTTTATTTTTCCAGCCATGGAGATAAACCGGCGGGTCGGAAAGGACTTCGCTCAAAAGCCATCCGGCTTTATTGATGTTCACGGCCGGAATTTCTATCTTCATCGGGGAACTGAATATTGCTTCAAAATCCAGCACCTTCATCAGAAGTTTTTCAAGGTTTTCGTAAGTTAAAAACGCCTCTACCGTAAAAATATCTTTGATGGTTTTCTTGGTAATCTGATAGGCCGGATAAATGAGGCTTAGGAGCAGCAGATTTCTTATCCAGGGATTATCTATCCTGCCAATTTGGTGGGTAGCAAATATGAATCCTACAATGGCCGCGAAATCAATGCTGGCCCGGTTTTTTAATTGGGGATGAATTCCGGCGAAATGCCGCTTTTTGAGGGTGAGAAGCATTTTCTCGATCTCTTGAAACTTTTCTTCTGAACGATGGGCGGCAATTGTTGCCGGAATGGCGGCAACGGAAGAAGTGCAAATATACGACGGTTCTTTTAGCAGCCGGCCGTCATTATATGCCTGCAACAGTTCATGGAGAGCGCCGGTATGCGGAGCCAACCTTGCAAAAGTACCGGGCAGGCAGATGGCCCATTCGTTCTCTTTCATCGGTTACCCTTGTCAAGGAGCAGCTAATAGTTCCTATATACACCTTATATAAATTTAGGTCAAAGTCCCGTCGCCTATTCAAAACCCGTCCGCTAACTGGCGGGCGGGTTTTGAATTTCATACTATTCCGGATCCGAAATATTATGATTTACTTCACTGCTTCTTTGAGCAATTTACCGGCAGTGAATTTGGGTTTCTTGGAAGCCTTGATCTGGATTTTTTCTCCTGTTCGAGGATTAACGCCCTCCCGGGCTTTTCTGTCGGAAACTTTAAAAATACCGAATCCGGTGATGTTGATCTTCTCCCCCTTTCTTAAGGCCTTGGTGATTTCATCCGTAAAGGCATCAAGCCATTCCAAAGACTGCTTTTTCGAGGCTTGCATTCTCTCAGCCAAGATTTGAACTAACTGGTTCTTTTTAATTGGCATTTTCGATTAAATTTTTGCGTTTCAACCGGAAAAGCCTCAAGCTTGTTAGGCTTAACTCGGTCTAAGACGCATCGGATTACCCGTTGGTCTTAATTGTATCGACCGGACAATTAATCAAGTGCTGCTTCTATTTTCCGCTATTTTCCTCGCTATATCAACCCTACTGTTGATATTATCAGACGGACGGCTAACGGCCTGATAGGAAAAATTTTAGCAGAGCCTTAATCCGACTAAGGGAAACTAAGGCGAAGCCCCTTGTCATTCTGAAGCATTTGAGACCCCGCTCTTTGTTCATGAGAGTATTCCCGCAGGCTTTTTGTTCAAACACCAAGCGAAGCTTTAGACCATGAAAGGATTTACGGAGGCCGACTGGGCCGAGCCTGCCTGCCGGCAGGCAGGTAAAAGGCGAAATTTCAGTGAGAAATTTACGCCGTGCCTTGCATGGGTTAAAGTGGAGCGTCTTTATGGCGTGCCTCGAATAAGTCAAGGCTGAGTGTATCTATGCGGTGCCTCGAGAGAATCGGGGTCGAGAGGCTACCTGGCGTACTCTATGGCTCGAGTTTCTCTGATGACATTTACCTTGATTTCTCCGGGGTACTTCATTTCCTCTTCTATCTTCTTGGCTATATCCTTTGCCAATTTGATAGCCTGCAAATCGTCAATTTGAGTAGGAGTAACGAATATTCTCATTTCTCTGCCGGCCTGAATTGCATAAGATTTCTCAACGCCACCGAATGACCCGGCGATTCTTTCGAGGTCTTCGAGCCTCTTTAAGTATATTTCAACCGTATCTTTTCTGGCACCCGGCCTTCCGCCCGATATGGCATCGGCTGTCTGGACTATGCGGGATTCCAGGGTCACATACGGGTATTCTTCGTGATGGGCTTCCATGGCCTTTATGACCTTGTCATCCATACCGAATTTCTGGAGGATTTTTCTGCCTATCTCTACATGCGTGCCTTGCACTTCGTGATCCACTGCTTTTCCAATGTCATGGAACAAGGCGCCTTTTTTGGCTACGCCAACGTCAGCTCCAAGTTCCGCCGCAAGCATTCCGGCGACATGGGCCATTTCGATCGAATGAAGAAGGACATTCTGTCCGAAGCTTGTCCTGAAAGCTAAGCGGCCCAAAAGATAGACAAGGCGCTGGTCTACCGGTCCGATGCCCGTTTCAAAAAGTGCAGCCTCCCCTGCTTCTTTCATTTTTTCATTTATTTCATTTTTAGCCTTTTCAACCAATTCTTCTATCTTTGCCGGGTGAATACGTCCGTCGGCTATCAATTTTTCGATGGCTAACTTTGCTATCTGTCTTCTGACCGGGTCGAATCCGGATACCACCAATGCTTCGGGGGTATCGTCTATGATTACGTCTACGCCGGTTAAGCGTTCGATAGTTTTAATATTTCTTCCCTCTTTTCCGATGATCTTACCCTTTACTTCATCTGAGGGCAGGTTGACTACGGTGGTGGTGGCATCGGCGATGTGGGATGAGGCAAATCTCTGGATAGCCAAGGTTAAAATTTCACGAGCCTTTTTATCAAGTTCATCTCTATTGCCCTGTTCCAGCTTCTTTATTCTTTGATAAAGATCGTCTTTGTATTCGTCTTCTAAGGCGGAAACGAGTTCGGCTTTAGCTTTGTCTTTGCTGAGTCCGGCTACCCTTTCTAATTCGCTGACGTGCCTTGCTTTCTCATTCTGGAGGGTAACACGCAGGGCATCCACTTCCTCCATTTTGGTTTTCAGGGTGTTTTTCTCACTCGAAACCTCCCGGTGCTTGGCTTCGAGCTCATCTTCTTTTTTAGTGAGCAGGTTTTCTATCCTGGCTAATTGGGAATGCCTTTCTTTTTCCTCTTTCTTGGCATCTTCGAGTACCTTAAAAGCCTTGTTTTTAGATTCAAGGAGAATGTCCTGAGACTTTGATTTTGCTTCATTGAGAAGAGACTCAGCCCGAGATTCGGCGGCGCTGATTCGCCTGCTTACTATCAGCTGTCTGACGAGGTAACCGATTATCAAGCCTGGAAGCAAAGCCGAAACTGCCGCTATCAGCGGATTCAAACTTGAAAACATATTCTTGAAAAGTTAAGTACATCGAGCTAACGCAACATCAGCCCGGTATTATAGGCTTGCTTGAGGCAACGACGAAAGTGTAGACGATAATTGACCGAACATAATTTGCGTTGGGGATTACTAAACTAATGATTAAATTGACTTACTAAAGTAGTATATCAGGAAGCTGTTTTTTATGCAAGCTTAATTTGGAATCAGACATGGGTTCATTGACTGTCCTGTTCGGCTATGATAAGTTTCATCCGCTTCAGACATTCAGATTGACGAAGGGGCGTGCGCGATGGTTCTTTTAAATCTTGTCTTTTTAGGAGTCAGCGTTTATCTTGCGAGAAAACGTTATCTGGAAAAAAGATTCGGGTGGTGTTATTTCAATATCTGTCTTGCTATTGTCTGGTTGATGTTTCTGCTCAGGGATCTGTCGTAATATTTGAGCCGCCGTCCAAAAGGCGGCTTTTGTTTGCCTTAGAGTTGTTTAGAGTTTGGATATTAGAATTTAGAATTTCCATAAAGTGTTGTATACTTTATGGATATGCCAGGTAGTAGAGGTTCCGAATGGCTTCATTGCCAAAGATAAGTACTATCCTGGTATTTTTGGTAAAGTAGGGCTTGGCTAAATTGAAAGTTTTTTCGAGAAGCCTTGAGGCAATCGGAACTTTCACTACCTGGTATGCGACCAATTGTCCTTGCAATTTTAGACGGCTGGGGTTACTCGAAGCAGAAGATCGGCAATGCAATTTTAAAGGCTCAAACTCCGAATATAAACTATATCGGCCAGAATTATCCGTCTCTTCTTCTTCAGGCTTCCGGAAAAGCCGTCGGTATGACTTGGGGAGAGCCGGGAAACAGCGAGGTCGGCCACCTCACGATCGGGGCCGGAAGAATTATCTTTCAATACATGAGTCGTATTAACAAGGCCATTGAATCCGGAGCTTTTTTTGAGAACCCGGTGCTTCTGGAGGCCCTTGAGCATATCAAGAAGAATAATTCCAAGCTTCACATAGCCGGACTTTTGACTTCCGGTTCGGTTCATGCTTATCTCGGGCATATTTCGGGCCTGATGAATTTTGCTAAAAAAAATAATATAGATCTTAAAATCCATCTTTTTACCGACGGCAAGGATTCCGGATTAAAGGAGGCGACCAGCACGTTGAAGAAGGCGGTTGAATACATGAAAAGTGAAAATGGTACCGGCCAGATTGCGACGGTTATCGGCAGGGACTATGCCATGGATAGGAATAAAAATTGGGACCTTACGGCTCAAACTTATGATCTTTTGACGCAAGGTGTCGGCGAGGACGTAAGCGATGTTTCTGCCAGGATAGAACGCTGTTACGCGGAGGGAATTACCGACGGCAAGATTCCTCCGTTGGTAGCCGATCGCAGCGGCCTTATAGGCTCCGGAGATGCTTTGATATTCTTTAACTTCCGAGAAGACAGTATGCGCCAGATAGCAAGATCGTTCGTCGAGGACGACTTCAACGCTTTTCCGAGATCGAAGGTGAGTAATCTTTTTGTAGCGGGCATGACTCAGTATTTCGAACATCCGAGCCTCAAAGTTATGTTCCCTATGCCTACGATTGAAAACGGACTGACGGAGGCATTGAGCAAGGCCGGTATCAACCAGCTTCATATTGCCGAGACGGAAAAGTATGCTCACGTTACCTACTTTTTTAACTGCTTGCAAGACCGCAAGTTTCCGGGGGAAGTCGATTTGCTGATTGAGTCGGTTAAAAACCCGGGTAATCAGCCCGAAATGAAGGCGCAGGAAATCTTGGCTCGGGCGGTTGAAGAGTTGAATAAAGATTTCTATGAATTTATGGTTATTAACTTTGCTAATGCAGATATCTTGGCTCATCAGGGCAATTTCGATAAAGTGGTGATGGGGGTCGAGGCCATCGATAAGGCCATCGGGGCCCTTAAGGATGCAGTGTTGGCCAAAAACGGTATTTTAGTGATTACCGCTGATCACGGGAATGCTGAATCGGTCGTTTATCACGGTTCTGGCTCAGAAGAAACAAAGCACGATCCCAATCCCGTCCCCTTTCATCTCATAGTCGGGGAATATCAAAGATTGCGCTCGGACGGAGAGATCGCTCAGTCGTTCTCTGACGTTAAAGGAGTCTTGGCCGATGTGGCTCCGACCATCCTTGAAATAATGGGCATTGAAAAGCCTGCTGAAATGACGGGCGAAAGCTTGATTAGAAACCTTTCATAACCTGTTTATTATGGAAAGGATAAAGATCAAAATCACAAAGGAGTGGGAACCGAAAGAAACTCATAGCGGTGAAAAATCCGAAGAGAAAAGGATTGAAACAGGAGAAAGAAAACCGGAGATACTTCTTCCGGAGACTTTGAAGTTCAAAAGAGAGCATCTTGATATAACCGAATTTGATCCGGGGTGGGAGTTGAGAGAGATAAGAAAACTTGTCTCAAGCATGCCGGCCGAAGTCCAATCGGACCAGAGGAGAATCTTGATGCGCGATTTTAAAAAGAAATTAGCCGCAATGAGAGAAAATATGATGGATGCCCAGATTCAGATTGAGCAGTTGCTGCGGAAAGACCCGGATTTGCCGTGGGAACAGGTTGAAGACGCGGTTCAGGAGGTATTGGTTCAAAACCACGTATCTTTGGGCGAAGGTTTTAGGCAAGGGATGGCTCGATATTTGGAGGGCAGGAGGGATATTAAGTCGGTTATTAATCGCTATAAGCAGGCTTCCGAAGAGGATTCTGAGAGAAGAAATTGGGAAGATGAACTATTTAAAGATTTATTTGGAAGATATCCGGCAGGCGGTTTACAGATTGAGCAGGCTCCGAATAGTGTTTATTTTCATATTTATGATTTGAGCGATTACGTTAGGGCTTATTTGGGCCGCGAGGCCGAAAATAAAAGAGAAGTTTTGAATCTTAGCACGACCGGAGGGTCTTTTATCCGACATAGCTTTGAGGCAGTTCCGGAGCTCTCATCTAAGGTGATAATTGAGAATGCTTCCGCCGCGGGATATTTAGAGGCGGATTTAGATAAAACGAAGACCCACGAAGAAGAACATGCTATTCATACCGGGCTGTATTCGGATAGACTTTTTGATACCAGTTTGAAACTGAATGGCATAGATTTGGAAATATATCAGTTTATGGACCAGTCGGTTGATCTTCAAGATTTTTTAAAATGGGTAAAACGATATTCAAAAGGAGTAATAATGCAACTGCTCGGTAGCGCAAAAACAGAAATCCTTGCCTATATTAGAGAAGGCCGTTCCGTCGACGATGTAAGGGCGTTGCTTGAAGAAGAAGACGGTATTTATAATTTTTATAGAGATTATAATGTCGACCGGGTATTCCCAGAGTATATTATTCGGGAAATAAAGAGTCTTTCCATCAACCTGACGGTTGGCGGAGAAAAGATTTCCGAGGAGGAGCTCGCTGAGAAATTTTCGGGAATTGTAAAGGAGGATTGGGATAAAACATACAAAAATAGCCTCGGTTTAGCCCTAAAAGCAGCGGGTCGATTGCTGGAGATGTGCGGATCTGATGAAGAGGGCAGGCTAAAGACAATACGACTCCTTGTCCAAGAGCCGATTGAGAAGTGGTCGAGGTTGGTCAGAATTCTATCTTGAGCAACTAAAGATCTTTTATATCTTTCAGATCTTCGAGCTCGCGATTTATAGACCACATTAATTCCGAAACAGTTGACGATGGGGTTATCTCTCCTTCTTTGATGAGTTTCGTGATAACCCTGCTCGCCCCCTCCATGTCTATCTTATCTCTCTTGGCTTCCATTTTGGCCTGAAAAACAGCATCTTCGATGTCATTCTCTATCACCGCTTCCCTCTTGGGTTTTATATTTTCCGTCATAATTAATATATTAGTCGATAATCCCCCCTCCGACAAGTTCCTCGCCTTTATAGAAAACGGCTGATTGGCCGGGAGTAATGGCTCGAATTGGTTTTCTGAATTCCAAATCCCCTCTTTTAGATAAGTTAGCCGTTTCTGATTTGGCTCTGTATCTTACCTTCACGTCTATCTTAGTCGGTAATTTAATACGAGAGTTGGTCCAATTTATGCCTGAGACATGGGCCTTCTTCGTTGTTAAATCTTTGTCTTTACCGACATAGATAATGTTTTTCTTTAAATTCTTTGCGATTACATAGTATGGTCCTTGGCCGTTTTTTATATCCAGTCCGTGTCTTTGGCCGATGGTATAATAAAAGGCTCCATCATGTTCCCCGATGACGGTACCTTCCTTGTCTATTATTTGGCCCTTCTTGGGTCTAATATATTTTTTGAGAAATTCTTTCATATCTAACGGCCCGATAAAGCATACTCCCTGGCTGTCTTTTTTAGCATGGTTAGGCAGTCCGAATTTCTTGGCCATTTTCCTTACTTCCGGCTTCACATAATCCCCTATCGGAAACAAACAATGCTTCAGTTGCGCCTGGGTCAAGGTCCATAGGAAATACGACTGATCTTTATTCTTGTCTATCGCTTGCAGAAGTCTGAATCCAGTCTGTGGTTTCCTTGAAAATTGAAAATTGGAAATTGGAAATTGCGGCTTTAGCCGCACGTAGTGTCCCGTAGCAATAAAGTCCGCTCCCTCCCTTAAAGCCCTCTTCAGAAACAGGCCAAATTTGATTTCCTTATTGCACATTACATCCGGATTCGGCGTCCGGCCGGCTCTATATTCCCGGATCATATAATCTCCCACTTCTTTTTTGTATTCTTTTGAAAAATCCCAAGTCAAAAGCGGTATATCCAATACCGCCGCCGCCCGCATGGCATCCTCTCTGTCCTGCTTCCATAGACAGAGTTCCCCGTTTAGAATTTCGGATTTGGGATTTAGAATTTGTTTAGAATTTCGGATTTGGGATTTAGAATTTGAAGCCGAAGGCTGCCACGGCTTCATAAAAACCCCGACTACGTTATAGCCTTGTTTTTTGAGTAATGCCGCCGCAACGCTCGAATCCACTCCGCCAGACATGGCGACATATATTGTTTTTGATTGACTTTTCACCTTGTTCACAGTATAATCTTATAAAGATTTTTTACAAATCGGAGCCGGTGGATGGTTGCCTTATTGCTTTTCGCGTTGATTAACCGTGCTACGACGGTTTGCGGAGTACTGATTGCCATCTTGGTGCCTGCGGTCGCATTTTTGAGCAAAGATCTTACTCTCGTTTGCGGTTTCGTTTTGATGGCCTGTATCACTATAGTTATAGACCTATTCTTGGGGTCAAGGGTAAGGAATGGCAAGAAGTTAAAACTTTCCGTATTTACTTTTAATGCGAGAGGGGTTTCGAAGGTAGCCATACTGATTGGTTCCTTTGGGGGCTACTGGATATCTCATGATTTATATTTCGTCTTATCGGGACTTGGCTGTTTTCTGAATTTGGTGGCGGTGTCCCCTAACGGAGGCCTTATGCCCGTCAGAAAAGATTTCTCGGATTCAATACTTTTAGATCCTGCCCAACATTGTTTTGCGGACGAGAAAACTAAACTCAAGATCTTGACCGATATTTTCCCTATTTCTCGGGTTGCAGCTTTTTCAATAGGCGACCTGATCATGGTCTTGGGCTTATGGTACTTAGCCGTTTCCTTGATGGTTAGATTGAGTCATTTCTTGTACTGACCGCCAATAGGCGGTCTTTTGTTTATCTCCAATTTGCCTAATAATTACCTCGTATTATAATTAATATATGGAAGATACAAAATGTAAAAGTTGCGGGAGGCCGGGGAAGGGCTATAAATGCCCTGATTGCGACTCTGTTTCGGAGAAGCACGATCCGGAGCACGAGTGCGGCGGTGACCGTTGCATGCCAAAATGTTCCGGCTGTGAAGATGCCGAAGAAAATTGCATCTGTCCTCCGCAAGAAGACAAGTAGAAGTAGTATCGATTTCAAAATCAAAAACCACCCAAAGGTGGTTTTTGTGTGTTTTTAGGCCATTTTAGGCTAAATTTCAGGGTATTGATTTATTCTTAGAAACATGGTACAATATACAAGTCAAGTTCTACCTACAACGGCGGAGAGGCCAAAGGAGGCAGGAATGTCGAAAAAAGTCTATTTTCTACTGGCGTTGCTAATTTGTGTCTGTGGTCCGATGGTCACCATCGTACCAGACATCATCGGTGCTCGTGGTGAGGCTCCGATTACGCCCGGTACGACCGTGACGGATCCGGGGGCGGACAGTTGGCGGACCTCAGAGATTCTGCCAATGAACTTGCATGAGATTCAGGCCGAGTCCGTCGTGAAGGCGCTCGGCGTATGTTTTCGTGTTACGGGCGCCAAGATGATCGCGCTTGAGCAGGTCGATGAAGAGGTTCTCGTCCGGTATTCCAATTCGGAAAAGGAGAAAACCAGACTTGATTGCCCAACTGGAGTCGTCTTCTGGATATCGGCATCGAGTTTCAGGAAAGCCGACTCGGAGTACCAGGAGGTTCTGCGACAAGACCAAGCGCTAGAGGAAGCTCGTCGCGCAAAAGAGCAGAAAGAGCTTCGAAAGACCGAAGCCGTCCGCCGGCACGTGACCCCCGCACCACCCGTCGTCGTCCCCGATCCTCCCAAGGCTGATCGTCCTCGCCGAGGACCGTCAGCTCCACGACCTTCCCGCCGGTAATATCACCAAGTCCGACACCCGTCGGCAGGCCGCAGCAATGCGGCCTTCGTTTTTGTAACAGTCCCTAAAACAACAAAAATCCCTTCTTAATGAAGGGATTAATCGAATAACTTGAGGTCTCTTATCATTTTGAATTTTCTTACGAAGTCTACCGTTTCTCTGACGGCTAAACTTATTGTGCCGGTCAGGGGCTTGTATTTGCCTGGACCGCCGTTATAGGCGGCAGCCATAATTTCTTCAATTTCCGAATGGGTCTTGCCGGCCAATATTGTCCGGCCTTTTGAAGAACCGTTAGCGTTTTTGACTACTGTTGCGAAGTGGTCATCTAATACCAAGATCGTGGCTTTAATTCCATTTTCCACATCAACTCGGCCGATGTCTATATCCCTGAGAAGTTTTGCGGCCGGATAGCGTTTAACTATTGATCCGTAAGTGCCGGGCATAATCTGCCCAAGGCCTAAAGCTCCGGTCTTGGAATATGTATAACGGAAAGTCTTATCTCCGTTAGCTCCAAGTCGTATAAAAACTCGTTCAGCCAGTCTTTTTCCGTTGTCGCTTGAGGCGAATATGAGAGCCGGGTCTGTCTGTTCGGTTATGAAAAGATTTTTCGGAAATTCTTTCCTGATGACGTCGGTTACCAATTTCGACGGGTAAGCCGCGGATTGAACCGATTGCCGGGCCAGTTCGTCAAAAGCCGAATCCACCTTTTCATTAAGAAATTTTTTTCCGAGTTCTATTAAGGCATCGGCGTGGATCCCGCTCGAATAAGGAACATAGATAATGTCCGAGTAGCGGGGACCGGTCTTGTCCTCGTTATAGGCCAGGCTGTCGTTGGATATCGCGAATTTATTGGCGATTACTATGTAGCGATCTTCTTCCACGGAACCGTCTTTAACGATGCTCAGATCGGAGTTGTGGTTGTTCCACCAGTTTACTGTGACCGAGAACTCATTTTTCGGATCTACGGGCATGAATTTGGGCAAATTACCGGGGTTGTCCTGGTAGGCTCTTCTCAGGGCGTTGGCTTTTTTAACGTCCGCCTCATCGAGCAAGTACCTTGATTCGGTAATACTGCATGTCTGGGTATCCAAGATAACCAAAGAGATTTCTTTTCTTAGAATGGCTCTTTTCGGTGTTTCCGAGATTTTGAGAGGAGCGGAGTTTTTGAGAAGCAACTTAGCCTCTTCGATTTGGCCGGCCAAATCACATGCGGGACGCAGAACTTCCAGAGCTATGACAGCCCCCTCAGCTTCTATGTTGCGGGTCGGAAGAGATCCTTGTCCGCGAAGTCCAACCGTAAAAACGGCTATCAGCGAGACCATGAACAGAGTTCCGAAAAATAATTTCAACCTGCTCTTCATTATTCCCCCATCTTACTATAAATTTTCAAAAAACAATATAAAAAACTTAGCATAATACATGACAAGTTTCAATTTAAACGTGACTGAATGACAAATACCTCGCAATGCTTCGAAGCGTCTAAACTAAGCCAAGTTCGCTATACATGCGCCTCATGTCCGGTATCAGTTGCATTCCGTTGTTGATCCCTAACCCCTACCCTTTATGATATATCATAAAGGGTAGGGGTAGATTTCGAGAAATTACTTCTGGATAGGTGCAAGCTACGCAAGAGTTGGCGTGGGTCTCTTATAGACCGAATATCAATCAGGTTTTATTATAGATTCTTTTCTATCTCCGATGCCTTGCGGAGAACGGCGTTTGAGTAATAGTTGCAGATGCTTGAAGTACAGGTGGGCCGGCCGCTGATATATGCCTTGGCAGCCCGGGTCTCGCCGGTTTTATCTTTTGATGTAGCTCCTCCGTCGGCTAATTTAATTGCCGCCGCCATGAAAGCGTCTTCAATATTCCAAGGATTCGGAGGGTTATTGCCGGTTAGACGAGCTACTCTTTCTGCATATCCGAGCCAGGTAGAAGGAAGAAATTGGGCCGGACCCAAGGCGCCTCCACAGCCGTAGTTGGGCTCTCTTGAAACTTTGACCGAATTAGGATCAAGGCCAAGCTGTTCTACTATCTGAAAGAATGCCTTCTTCTCAGCTTCGGCTCGCGATAATTTACCAAGTCTTCGGTAGCATTCATACATGTCATTTAACCAGTTACCCGTGCCGACATTTCTTCCTAATCCGGACTCTATTTCCAAAATAGCGATCAGGAAAGCGGGCCTTATGCTCGTGGCTATCGCCGCCAATTGGCCGTATTTAACTGCATCTTCGGCCGTGACTCCGTATTGTTGAAGATACGTAACCTGGCTTCGGATAGCCTCTATGTCTTTTTGCGATTTCTTGATTAACTCTTGGAATTTGGACTCTTGGCCTTTGGTGTCTTTAAGAAGTTTATTTTTGTCGGATTTATTTTTGTTGAGGTTGCTTTTTTCTATGTCCTCGACCCTTTTTAATCTTTCAAGATCCGATTTCTTATCTTCCAGGTCGGCTTGGTACTCTTCCAAGCTAATTTTAAGCGTTTTTATGTTCTGAATCGTATTTCCTAAATTATTTTGAGTAACCTGAATGCTGTTTAAATTATTGAAAAAATTAGACAGCGTCGGATTGTTCAGCAATACTTCGGTAAGAGTTTTCTGATCGGCTTCGTGAAGGATCTTAATAAATTGGGCGAGGGCGTTTTTGTGTTTTCCGATTTTAGTGGAGGCATCCCCTATCTTTGCTTCGGTATCGTTGATCTCGAGACTGGTTTTGTTGATGGAAAGCTCAAGGCCCCTTATCTCAAGGGTCAGCTGGCTTATTTTGGCGTTCAAACCGCCGATCTCATTTTCTAATGTCCTTGATTTCGAGCGGGTAGTATCTACCTGAAGCTGGTAGGCCTCTATTTGTTTCTGTATTTCCTCTATTTGTCTTTGCTTTTCGGCGATCTCCTCTTGGGTGGACGTAGCCGCGGATGCCGTACAGAAAAAAACGAAAAATACCCATAAGACTATGGCGGCGATGAATGGGGCCGTTTTTTTGTGCTTAAGCGCGGTCAAATCTTCTTCTATATCATATCAAAAATGTTGATAGTTATCTAATGACATTCGCTCTCGTATACCTTACAATTAAAGACGAGGCTTCGTATCTTTTCTTTCAATTATTCGCCCCTATCGTCGCATCGGCTATCTGTCACCTTCATGCCCAACAAACTAATTAGTGGCCGGCACAATATTCCTCGTTACTACGCTAAGCGGATGCTGTTTCCGATTATTGCTTTGCTTGCAATCTCTTTTGTCTTGCAAGGAGCAAACCACAAAGCCGAAGCGGCTGGTCCAACTGCCATAAATACCATAGATTTGGGCGTCGGAACATTTCCTGACCCGGTATTTTATAACGGAAGAATCTGGGTCGCCGTCCAGCAGGGTCCACCGGGAGACTATGGCCAGTTGAATCTCTATAATTTTGCTCCCGACTTAACGGATCAGAAAATAATATCAATTCCTTTTTCCGGAGTTGGCCGGGCTTTTCAGAGACTTGCGGTGTATAGCAATATCCTCTGGATGGTTTTTAGGGACGGAGAAAATTCAGCCTGTGTCAGCAGTCCGTCAACCTGTATTCCTGAACACATAAACCTTTGGAGAAGCGATACCGGAGCAATCGAAAATTTAGGCCAGGTAACGAATAGCGGAAATCACCCGGTTGCCGCAGGCGGCGGTCTTGTTGTTTGGCAAAATCAGGTGAGGGCGGGAGTTATCAATGTATTTATGCGCGACGTTACAGGCGGGCCGGTATTTGACTTGGGCGGTATAGGCGCGCCTACGGGTATTTCCAGAGTCCTTCCCGGCGGAATCGTGGTGCTCATGGATACGGATTTAACAGCCGTACCCTGGGGCGTACAGGCTTGGTCTGCAGATCCTCTTATTGTGGCTTCCGATGTAACTCCTTACGACGATAACGGGGTTGTCGGCAGGTTTAACGATGATCCGGCAACAGAATTTAACTTGTGGCCCAATCAAACGGCTCATACTCCGCATGCGTTTCATGACGGATTAGGGAACTATGTTGTCGCTACATGGAATCCGACGGTTCGCGTGGCCGCTTTTAACTATTGGGTTGGTGCCTCTCCTTTTGTAGTTGCCATTGATCCGACAACCGCTTACCCCGGCCAGCTTATCGATATTTACGGTTACGATCTCACTCCTAACGTGCTTTTCACTTCTTCAGCCGGAGTTCAAACAGCGGCGCTTGGTTCGGTTGATCTTGAAAAAATTCAAACCACGGTCGCAGTCCCTCTCAGTCTCCAGCCCGGACTTTATACCGTTACTTTGTTTGGTCCGGGCGGACCTTCGAGTGGAGCTAATGTTCTGACAATTATCAATAGCGCTGCCCCGATTATTTCTTCCGGCGGTCAAGTCGGCGCAACCGGCACAGGCAGTAATTTTGGCACTACAAGCAGTAGTTTCGGCGGTCTTATCGAGGACATATTCAAGTATGGTATTTATATGCTCGGTTTGGCGGTTTTCGTCATGATTATGTGGGCTGGAGTAATCTGGATGACAGCCGCAGGAAATTCCGGCAAAATCAGCGATGCTAAGCACAAAATATTCAATGCGATTATCGGCGCCGTGATCTTGATCTCCGGATATACGATTTTAAATACGATCAATCCGGCCCTGACCAAAGGAGTATTCAATCTTCCGGCAAATACCCCTGTCCCGTCTATTTATACTGGACCGCCCACCCAGATCAATGCCTGTAATCAGTGTTCGGCTTATCCCGGAAATATATTAGCCGGAGGCCAACCGGTACAATGTGTCGGCAATTACATTAATGTCAGGAATTTCAGTTCTCCTATTCCCCTGAACGATCCTTCACGAACATGTCCATTTGTAGAATTATCAATAGGACCCCAGCTCCTTGCGCTAAGACAAGCGACTACAAATTGGGTTATGTCTGAAGGTTTCCCACCGACAGTCAATCATGCCGACGCGTGCCATGGTAACGGCACCTGCGTAGATATAAGATTAACATCTCCGCCCTCAGTCCGCACTCAACTGGCTCAGGAGGTAGATCTTTTATGCGCGGCAGTGAGGCAAGCCGGTTTTAGCACAATAGTTAATGAGTATTCTTCCCTCAACGGCCTCCCTTACAATTGGCAGAATTGTCCGCTTCCTAAATCAACCCCGTTCCAAACGGGCGACCATCTCCATATTGAAAATTAATCATTCGATTCTTCTCAAATGAGCACGGCTCCTTACCTCAACAAATTACTGATCAGACTTTTTTTGATCGTTGTCTTAGTTCTTTTTATCTCGGCAGCGGGTACTTACTTAGGTAAAATAAACTACGGAGAGGCGCAAATAGCGAGTTCTTTGACGGCGACCAGCCTCCCCTCTTCTTTTTCCGGAGGGGCCCTGATGAAGGCAGCTTATGACAGTGTAAACAGGGTTTATCTGGTTATATCGGGAGGTATGGGGTGGTTTTTAGATGAAAACGGAGCTCAGCTGGGAGGCAGTTTTATTATTGCTCAAGAAAGCCCGAACCTTACAAGCCCGTTTATTGCATGGTCGGATGTAACTTTCGGCGGGCCGCTCAATGATCCAGTTTTTCTCGTTACTTATGTCGTTGGAGATCAAGTGGCGAATACTAAATATGGCCGTCTGGTCAGGTACGGGGCCAATTCTTCCGTATCGATCGGGCCGCGAAGCAAGGTAACCGATATATTCAGCGAGTGGTATGCTTCAGAAAAAGCTCAATCAGTCTGGGATGGACAGGGGTTTATTGTTGGTACGCGAGTTTTAACTTCTGGAGCAACTTGGGCTCAACCCCAGCTAAATCATTTTGATATGGCCGGAAATGTTTCAGGTGGGGTAATCATTGGAGACGGACTTGATTTCGAGGGCTCTCCTGCATTAGATTGTTCTCCTTCCGGAGTTTGTTTAGCCGTTGGTTTTGCCTCCGGAGAACCTTACAATTACCACTCAGGCGGCTATGGTCGGCTATTTGATTCCCGATCACTTTTACCTATCGGTTCATTATTTTATTTAGACGACAATACCGGACCTGGTCAGGGGCAAGATCAAGGAGTAGTTTTTAATCCTTCAACGGGTAAATTTTTAGTTGCTTGGCAAAATTACGGAGACATTTATACCAGATTAGTCGATGTAGACGGCACCCTCGGTCCGATTATTAAGGCCTTTGGACCCGATGCCGGCGATAACAGAATAAAATATAATTCTGCAACCTCTACCACCCTTTTGGTGACCAAATGGTCTCCTGCGGATCTTTATGCGGTGGAGTTAGGTGATGACGGTATGCCCATAAATACAGGTGGCGCTGTTCTTTTATCGGTTTGGGACGGAGTTCTTAAAAGATACGACCCGGCAATTGCCTCCGATAATATAAGTGGAAAGTGGCTTTCGTTATTTGCGGTTTCTGGTGGTTATGATGGTGCCATTGTAACGAATCAATATTCGGGTTCCCAATTATTCCCCCCCGAATACTACGAACCGACGAGCTTCAATCCTTCCAATCAACCTTTTGGTGCGACACAGACTCTCCCCAAT
>MGJK01000017.1 GCA_001794215.1 Candidatus Yanofskybacteria bacterium RIFCSPHIGHO2_01_FULL_44_24 | reverse complement strand
TGGCTTCCTTAGAAAAAGCTGATCAATTGTGGCTATGGTTTTCGAACAGCCTTAGGCATGGTTGACAAAATAGAAAAAAGGTGTATTATCTTAATTAATCTTTTACAACGAGGAGGTGTCATGAAACCTGCCTGGATGGCCGTCGTAGCAATGGTGATCTATGCTTTTCAGAATGTAGTCATGGAACAGAAATTCGGTTCAAAGTACAGTATCTTTCCCTTGTTAGTCTATATATATTTGGCGATGCTACCTTTGGCTTTGGGCGGATGGGCCTACCTTAGAATGACCGGTCAGCCAGTTGTGCAGCCCTCCGGTTCAATGATCATTTTGACGATTCTTGTAGGTCTGGCATATTTTATCGCCGATTCTTTTTATCTTGGTGCATATACCGGCGGGGGAGATGTCCTTACCGTTACCGCTATAGTGGTGATGATTCCGGTACTTGCCTCAGCTATAAAGTACTTTTGGACGGGCGGCTTGCCTAATCTTTACCAGGTTATTGGGTATATTCTTGCTGTCGCTGCCGTAATCATGGTGGCTAAAGGTAGTTCAGTTGGTGCTGGGAGGTAGTATGAATATCAGGAATACTTGGCGGCGCTTTTTGTTCTGGGCAATTTGCTTGCCCCTTAAAATTCGCTGGTTTGTGCTCGGCGGTTACTATGCTCGCTTGGCAGTACAGGCTCGCTATCTTTACCGACAGAGCGATCTTTTCAAAATGAGATGGCAGGAATTGGATCTTAATTATGCCGAGAATACTTTTGATAACGTAGCGACCCATTTCTTTCGTAAAGCTAAATCTGGGCCAGCGGTGATTCGGCGAAGAATCTTTATGGATTGGATATTGAATCGTCCGCCACAGCCTTACTGCTTGCGAGATCAAGATTAGTTTCCCCGGAAATAGCCGGGGAATTTAATTAAAGCTTTTATAATATAAAACCTTAGAGTATAATATAATTATTACTAACTTTGGTTCGAAATGGCTAAATCTCAGCAAAAATTAAAAGCTAGAAAGTTAAGACGTGGGGGCATGAGCATTATAAAAATAGCCGACACCGTCAAGGTTGCCAAGAGTACTGTTAGTTTGTGGTGTCGAGATATTGAGTTAACTGAAAGGCAAAAACTAATACTATTAAATTCAAAAGAAAATGGGCTGAGGAGGGGGCAGTTGATAGGGGCAGAAATACAGAAAAAAAGACGTTTAGATAGGATCGAGAAATATAGACTTGAGGGTATAAAAAAACTATCTAATTTGACGCTAAAGCAATATTTTAGTGCCGGGCTCACTCTTTATCTTGCCGAGGGATCCAAAGAAAGAAGGATTATCTTTACCAACTCAGATCCTCGGGTTGTTAAGTTTATGATCAGCTGGTTCAGGACCTTTTTTAATGTACCGACAGAAGACTTCGCTTTTTATCTAATAATTAACCAAATCCATAAAACCAGAGAAAAAATAGTTAAGAATTACTGGTCGGAGTATTTAAATATGTCCATTAAGCAATTTAGAAAAACCTCTTTTGTTAAGGCCAAGCAAAAAAAAGTTTATGAAAATCATCATAAGTATTATGGAGCGATTCATTTTCAAATATTGAAAAGCACTGAACTTTCATATAAAATTAAAGGATTATTAGTCGGTTTGTTTGAGGCTAAGGTATTAAATAGAATAGCGTCGGTGTAGCTCAGTGGTAGAGCACTTCCCTCATAAAGAAGTTGTCGCAGGTTCGATCCCTGCCACCGACACCATACTTTAATCAAACCCAAGACAACAATGATGAAAACCACTCTTCAACATAATTTTTATACTCTCGATTCCGGATTGAGGTTAGTCGTCATTCCTATGCCGGCTACCAAAACGGCCACTGTTTTTGTGTTGGTCGGAACGGGATCCAAATACGAAAACAAAAATATAAACGGAATTTCTCACTTTCTTGAACACATGATGTTTAAAGGTACGACCAAGCGGCCGGGAACAATGGATATTGCACGAGAACTTGATTCAATCGGCGCCGAATACAATGCTTTTACCGGCAAGGAGTATACCGGGTATTATGCCAAAGCCAGTGCGGAAAAATTAGATACCAGCCTTGATGTCGTTTTTGATATTTTCTTGAATTCTAAATTTGACGAAAAAGAAATAGCCATCGAAAAAGGAGTGATTGTCGAGGAGATTAACATGTATAAGGACCTGCCCCAGCGCCATGTCGGTGATTTATTCGAACAGCTTTTATACGGCGATCAACCAGCCGGGTGGTCCATTGCCGGAGAAAAGGAAACGGTCGTTAGTTTTAAGCGCGATCAGTTCGTTGATTACTTCAATACTCATTACGTCGCCGAAAACACGATCGTAGCAATAGCCGGTAACGTCAACCCGGAAGAAGTTAAGAAGAAGGTTCAGAATTATTTCAAATCCATTCGTCATGGCAAATCAATCGGCAAGCCCGCCGTTCAGGAGGAACAGGATCGGCCGAAACAACTGATTAATTTCAAGGAAACCGACCAGTCCCATTTTATTTTGGGCTTCAGATCTTTTGATATGTTTGATGAAAAAAGGTATGCCCTTTCGGTTTTGGCAAAAATATTAGGCGGAGGAATGGCCTCAAGATTATTTTATGAGGTCAGGGAGAGAAGGGGATTGGCTTATTACGTCAGTGCCGGGACGAGCTTATATACAGACAGCGGCTCTTTCTCGGTCAGCGCCGGAGTCAATAACGAAAAAGCTCTAGAGGCGATAAAGGTCATTCTTGCCGAGGTAAATAAAATAAAAAATCAGGGCATCACCGAAAAAGAACTTCAGCGGGCCAAAGATAACGCCGAGGGGTCTATGGCTTTGGGCCTTGAGCACTCTGACGGGGTGGCAATGAACTATGCCGATTCCGTCCTGTTCCATAATAAGGTTTTGACCCCCGATGAGGAGCTTGCTAAAATTAAGAAAGTAACCCTCGAAGATGTCAATGGAGTGGCAAAGGAGATCTTTGATCCAAAGACTCTTAACTTAGCTCTGATAGGACCGTTTAAAGACGAGAAGGTATTCCAAGATATTTTAACTATTTAACCGCTCGATTATGGAAATGGAGGACCGCTACAACGGAGAAAACCACAAGCATGTTCATATAGAAATAAGCATGGCCAGTATTTTAAAGGCCGTGGCCATTCTATTAATACTTCTTTTTGCCTACCTCTTGAAAGACGTGTTCATAGTTTTTCTTTTTGCTTTGATTATTGCTGCGGCCGTCACCCCTTTTGCTAATTGGCTTGAATCAAAAAGATTTCCCCGTCTTTTGGGGGTATTGATGCTTTATTTAATTATTTTCGGATTGATCGTCCTCGTTTTGTCTTTGGTCATACCTTCCATTACCGAGGATCTCGCCCAGCTTAATTCCGCCCTGCCGACTATAGTGGATAGGCTTTCAAGTTCGCTGGAAAATGTTCAGAAAGGTTCTCCTCAGTATTTGGATTTTATCAGTGAGATACAAAACTTGTTGGAAGGTTTTTCGGCGTACCTCCAGCAGTCATCCCAATCGGTCATCGGTCTTATCATAAATATTTTCGGCGGACTTATGTCTTTTGTGGCCATAGTAGTTGTTTCATTCTACTTAGCTGTTATGAAAAAGGGAATTGAGGGACTTATCGAATCGATAGTGCCCAGCGAGCACGAAGCTTATGTTTCTGATTTGTGGAAGAGGTCGGAGGCAAAGGTAGGGAAGTGGTTGCAGGGCCAGCTTCTCTTGGCTTTAGTCGTTGGATTGATGGTTTATATCGGCCTCTCTCTGATGGGTATCAAATTCGCACTGATTCTCGGTATCTTGGCTATGGCTCTTGAAGTTGTGCCGATGGCCGGGCCGGTACTCGCCGCTATACCGGCAGTTTTTCTTGCTTTCCTGCAGGATCCCGCAATAGGATTTTGGGTTATAATTTTTTATGTCGCCGTTCAGCAATTTGAAAACCATGTTCTCGTTCCGATAGTTCTTGGAAAAACTGTCGGCCTGAATCCGATAGTAGTCATCATGGCTCTTTTGATCGGCGGCAACTTGGCCGGTATTTCAGGGATGATTATTTCTGTTCCGGTGGCCACCGTTATCGTCGAGATCCTCGATGATATGGCCAAGCATAAGGAAATTAAGAAGACCACCACTATCGCCTGAATATTAAAAACCCGAAATCCTAAGCGCGAAATACGAAACAAATCCAAATTCCTAAATACAAATATCTAAACTTTTTTGAATTTTGGTCATTAGAATTTAAGCATTGTTTAGGATTTAGATATTCGAATTTCCAACCCCCTCTTGTTGTATGTTATTGTACCGATTTTTACAAAGTTAAATTATTTTGATAAAAATCGAGGATCCTCGATTTTGTGACCTTGTTTGTGGGAACAAAATCGGGACCACACCGATTTCCCATGCTTTACATCGTAGCTACCCCTATCGGCAATCTCGAAGACATCACTCTGCGGGCCATCGATACAATGAGGTCCGCTGATTTTATTTTGGCCGAAGATACAAGGGTAACGAGAGTATTGCTGGATAAATACGAGATTAGCAAAGAAGTAATTTCGTATCATCAACACAGCAAGATAAATAAAATAGAATATATCATCGAGCTGCTGAAGAGCGGAAAGAACCTTGCTTTGGTTTCTGATGCCGGAACGCCGGGAATAAATGACCCCGGGAATTATCTGATAAATAAAGTCCTCGAAGCCTTGCCTGATTGCCGGGTAATTCCGTTGCCCGGCCCGAATGCCGCCGTAGCAGCGCTTAGCATAAGCGGATTTCCTTCAGACAATTTTACATACCTTGGTTTCCCGCCTCACAAGAAGGGCAGGCAGACTTTTTTCAAAAAAATAGGCGAGATCGAAGAAACGATTGTTTTTTATGAATCAAAGTATAGGATAATGAAAGCCCTTGAAGAACTGCGCGACCTGTCCGGAATGGGGGATAGGCTCGTGGTCGTGGCTCGGGAGCTGACTAAGCAGTTTGAGACGATCTATCGCGGGACAGTCAGTGAGATAGAAAAACAGATGGAATCAGACAAGAACAGCGGCTTGGGGGAGTTTGTGGTGGTATTAAAGTCTAAATAATATGCCCGTAGAATCACCGACAATTGAAAAAGAATCATCCTCCGAGAAAACAGAACGAAAGGTTGAATTGAAAGAAATTGCCGAACTTGAAGAACCGATAAAGAAGATCATAGAAAAGATACTGCCCAGGATTGAATCGGGAGATTACGGACTGATTGTTGGTGATGATTCTTCGGGGAGAATTCCTGCAAGAATCTTGGAAGGATTTATAAAGAGAATCTGCGAGGCCAATGGGCTTTAAAAACCGAATATTATATTTATTCCGGGATATGCTAATTTTTCAGTAGTGCCCGATGCTTATCGTGATCCGGAGGTGTACTTTAAGAGGTTTAAGAACGATGGCCGGAGGGTTTTAATAGTTACCGAAGCCATCTATACGGGCAAGGCGCTTAGAAGATTAGTAGCTCTGTTGCGAGAAAGAAATTGGGAAGTCGATATAGCCGCTATCGGCATAGAAGGTGAGGGTCTCATAGCTGACGAGGTGAGAGAGGATAACATCGGAAGAGTAGAAATTTTTTCAGGGAAATACCAAAGAAATGAAGGCTATGATATACCGCACACTCCTCGTGTGTATCAGCGCCCCGACATAAGCGGTGTATATAAGAATACTAGAGGAGTTATCGAGTCTCGTCCTTTCCGTAACTTAGTGCCTGAAGAAAAGAGAAAAAGCATCCAATCGGCCATCAATCAATCGCGGCATGATGCTAATATCGTCGTCGATCATCTGATGGATTGGTATAAATCTCAAAAAAAGTAATATGTCTGTAGAAAAACCGACAATTCAAAAAAGTTCTGAATCGGAGGGGGGGCTTCTGCCCGAAGTTGCCGAGTTGGAGGAACCGATTAAGAAGATTATAGAAAAGATAAAAGACCGGATTGAAGGCGGGGAGTACGGTTTAATTATCGGCGACGATGCCGGAGGAAGAATCCCCACGCTGATTTTAGGCGGTTTTATTCAGAAAATTTCCGAAAATGAAGCAAGACAAAAGCCAAGTTTAATTTTTATTCCAGGTAAACAGGCATTAAAGGGCGGTCTTGAGGGGCGGCCCCTCCTTAAAAAAATATTTGAAAGACGCGGTTTATTAAAACTTAGAGAAGTTCAGGAAAGAGAATTAAATGACCATCTTATCAAATACGGAGCAACCAAAGACAAAAAAATACTTATTGTTACCGACACTGTTAAGTCGGGGTATTCTCTAAAAACTCTCACCACCCTGCTTAGATCACTTGGGTATAATTACGAGATAGCTACTATCGGCATAGAGCCATCGCCAATTAACAAAAATTCATTTCGCGAGGCCCTAGGAGGAGCGGATATTTTTTCCGGTGCATATTATTCAAAAGAAAAGAAAGAAGATAGGCATACCCCTCGTATTTACAGTCAAGAAGGAGAAAAGTATACGGGAGTAAGAAAATTTGAGGGCGATAGGTCATCCATAGCGTTAAAGAGACTCTTCTCTCCGGATGAATCTCCTGAAGAAATTCAAGAAGCCATAAATCAATCGAGACATGATTCAAGTTTTGTCGTCGATCGTTTGGTAGAATGGTATCAGGGTCAAAAACCAAAAGATGACCAATAAATTCTACATAACCACTGCAATACTCTATACCAATGGGCCGCCCCATATCGGCTTCGCTTTAGAGCTGTTGCAGGCCGATGTTTTAGCTCGGTATAATCGGCTGATAGGAAATGATGTCTGGTTCTTGACCGGCACGGACGAGCATGGAACTACTGTCGTCAGGGCGGCCGAGAAAAACAAGAAAACCCCTCAGCAGTTAGCCGATCAGGTAGCGGGTCAGGTGATTGATTTGGCCAAGAAGCTGAATATATCCAACGACGACCTAATCCGGACCTCAGATAAGGCAAGACACTGGCCGGCCGTCGTTAAATTTTGGAATAAATTAGTTGAATCCGGGGATTTGTATAAGAAAAAATACAGCGGCCTTTACTGTGTGGGCCACGAATCATTTATGAAGAAAAGCGACCTGGTTAATGGAGTCTGTCCGCTTCATAAAACAGAGCCGGAAAAAGTCGAGGAAGAAAACTGGTTTTTCAAACTTACGAAATACAAAAAGGATGTTAAACGAAAAATAGAGGCGGGAGAATTAAAAATTGTTCCGGAGTCGAGATTGCAGGAAATATTAAATCTTATCGACGATGCCGAAGATGTCAGTTTTTCCAGACCATCCTCCAGCCTAAAGTGGGGGATACCGGTTCCCGATGATCCTGATCAAACGATGTATGTATGGGCCGACGCCCTAACTAACTACATTTCCGCCCTTGGCTATGGTCAGGACGACGCAAAATCAAAAATTAAAAATTCAAAATTTGATCGATTCTGGCCGGCGGATATTCATTTGATCGGAAAAGATATACTACGTTTTCATGCCCTGTATTGGCCGGCCATGCTTTTATCTGCCGGTCTGCCTCTCCCTAAAGCAATAAATGTTCACGGATTTATTACCGTCGAAGGAGAAAAGATGTCCAAGACCATCGGCAACGTCATCGACCCGTTTGTGGTGATAGAGAAATACGGATCCGAGACGACCCGCTACTTTTTACTCAGAGAAATTCCGTCGACCGAAGACGGGGATTTTTCGTATAAGAAACTTGAGGAAAGATACAACGGAGATTTAGCGAATGGATTGGGGAATTTAGTTCAGAGGGTGGCGACATTGGTTGAGAATAATTTGGGAGGGGAGCTTATATATAGGAGAATTACGAATTATGAATTACGAATTATGAATTACGAAAAGGCCATCCAAGAATTCAGATTGCATGATGCGCTTGGAGAAGTTTGGAAGGTTATAGTTGAAGCGAATAAGTACGTCGACGGCAGGAAGCCGTGGGTAGAAGCGCAAGAAAGCCCCGAAAGATTTTTGGAAACGATGACTGTTTTGGTTGGGCTGATTCATCACATTGCCTGGCTTCTTCAGCCATTTCTCCCAGAAACGGCACAAAAAATCGCCGAAGTTTTCGGCGATGATCTATTGAGTAAAGGAATTCCAGAGAATTATAAATTTATCATTAAGAAAGGGGCGGGATTATTCCCAAGATTAAAATAAAAAACCCTCCTTCGCTCGAAGCTTCGGAGGGTGCGCACGGGAGGCTTATCTCCGCGCCTTAGATAGAAGAGACAAAGACTTCTCATGATATTTTTCTAACAGAATCCAGGAAATTAACGCGGCAATATACCAGGCCAAAACTAGGGGATAAATGAACATTGTGAAGGCACAACAAAAATATCCAGCAGTAAGAGCGATTCGTCCAACATCAATTACGATTTCTCTGAAGTCGGAATATTTAAATATCAGTGCTGGCCATGATAGGGCAGAGATAGCCATAAGTGCTAAGCCAAGATGAATTTTTCTGGACAATTTCAATAACTCTGAGAAAGATCTTTCTGCCGTCAGATGAGCCAGCGCGAACACGAACATCGTAATGACAAATGCAATACCAATTCCGTAGATAATACCGAGTACCTGCAGAACAATCATCTGACCGCTCCTGATTGTTAAAAAATACTTAGATAAATATAAATTATTAAATAGTCTATGTCAATTTTTGATTCTCACTGCCATCCTCAGATGGAACAATACGATAATGACAGAGACGAAATGCTTAAACGGGCCAAAGATGCCGGTGTTTTTATGATTTGTGTCGGGACTGATTTAGAAACTTCAAAAAAGGGGATAGAACTTGCCGAAAAGAACGATAATATCTGGGCAACAGTCGGTCATCACCCCAACGATATTCCGGATGATCTTTCGCAAAGCTTTATGATATATCATAAAGCTTTGCGAAATTCGAAAGTCGTTGGCATAGGAGAGGTGGGACTGGATTATTATAGGACTCCCGAATCGGAGAAACAAGAAATTCAAAAAGAAATCCTTGTTAAATTTTTAGATCTGGCAATGGAGTATAACAAGCCGGTCATTCTTCACTCGCGCGATTCTGTAAAGGGCTCAACGGGACGGGTTCATGCCGATATGATTTCAATCATTGAAAATTGGAAATTAAAAATTGAAAATTCTGCGCGCCCCTGGCGCGCAGGCGTCGCCCATTCTTTCACGGGCAATATCGATGACGCTCGAAAATATCTTGATTTAGGATTTTACCTTGGATTCAACGGCATCCTTACCTTCGCTCGCCAGTACGACGACATAGTTAAATACGCTCCTATTGACAGAATACTTCTTGAGACTGATGCGCCTTTTCTGTCGCCTGAGCCGTATCGCGGCAAGAGAAACGAGCCGGCGCATGTAGTCGAGGTAGCGAAAAAAGTTGCCGAACTCAAAAACGAGCCATTGGATAGGGTTATTGATCAGACGACAGGAAACTGTAGAAAACTGTTTCAGATTTGAGAACCCCGACGATTCTGTCGGGGAGCCGATCGAAGCATCGGCTTTGCAAGAAATTGTTTAATGTTTAATAATATCGCCAGCTCTTATAAATGGGGATCTGGCTATGCGTAAAGGGATAATCAATATGTTTGAGAAAATAAGATCAAAAATTACAGAGTCATCTGAAAAATCCAAGAAAGCTAAGTTCGAGCGCATACTGGAGAAGATTGGGCAGGAATCCAAAAAAGGAGACAAAGAGTACGAGGCTAAAGTCGAAAAAATAAGAAGTAGACCCGGTTTTAGGGACGATGTGCTATCTGTATGTTCAAGATTCGGGATTTCAGAAGAAGAAGCGAACAAGATTATAGATGGCAAAAACTACGGCCGGGCGGGGTATCCTTCGGACGGATACAATATCTTTGAAGAGTACTTATCTGTAGAAGTCCATTTGGATCAGATGCGAGAATATATCAATTCCGAGATCCCTAAGGAGATAGTATATAGGCACTTGGGCGCGGATGATTTTTCGGGCTATGGTAAATATTCTGTAAATATAGCCAAAGACATTAAGATAATATACCAAGGCTATGAGCAGGTAGAATATGATGATGATCTTAATTTTATTCCGCCTCAATACAAAAAAGAGACGACCGGATATAAAACTCGATTCTATTTAGAGTAAAAAGGAGCACAAGCTCCTTTTTGATTTTTAGGCTAAATTTGGATAGAATTTATTAACCGAATGCTTAAATACAATCCCTCGGAAATAGAGAAAAAATGGCAACGCTATTGGGAGACCAAGAAATTTTACGATACGAAAGATTCCGTTGAGGGAAAAAAGAATTATATGCTCCTGACGGAATTTGCTTATCCCTCAGGCAATCTGCATATCGGCCACTGGTATGCTTTCTCTCTGCCCGATATCAGGGCTCGGTATCTTAGGATGAAAGGGTACAATGTGATGTATCCGACCGGCTTTGATGCTTTTGGTCTGCCAGCGGAGAATGCGGCGATCAAAAACAACATTCATCCGGAAGTCTGGACCAAGAAGAATATCACCTACATGACCAAGCAGTTAAAGTCGATGGGTGCAACTTTTGATTGGTCGCGTATGGTAAGCACGATGGACCCCGATTATTATCAATGGACCCAGTGGATGTTCCTCAAATTTTACGAGAAAGGGTTGGCATATCGGGCACTTACTTCGGTCAATTGGTGCCCTAAAGACAAAACCGTATTGGCCAATGAGCAGGCCGAAGGCGGAAAGTGTGACAGGTGCGGAACCGAAGTTATGCAAAAAGAGCTATCTCAATGGATGTTTAAGATAACTCAATTCGCCGATGATCTCGTTGATGGATTAAAAGATCTGGATTGGCAGGAAACAGCTAAGCTTGGACAGATAAATTGGATCGGGCGATCGGAGGGAGCAGAAATTAGTTTTCCCCTCACTAAAAAACACAAAGTGTTGATTATACATGGGTACACCGGCTCACCAGATGAAAATAAATATCCATGGATAAAGAATAAATTAGAGGAACTGGGATATGAAGTCGATATACCTCGCTTACCAAATACTAATAATCCAGATCAGAACGAACAGGTTAATTATGTATTAAAAAATTACAAAATTGACGAAAATACCATTCTCTTTGGGCACAGCTTAGGGGCAGTGGTTGCCTTAAAAGTTTTGGAAAAAGTAGGAAAGCCAATAGCAAAACTTGTTTTGGGAGCCATGGCCATGGATCCAGGTGCGACTGATTCAAGGTTAAAAAATGACCCACGACCTAATTGGCGGAATTTTAGTTGGGATTTTGATTTTGAAAAAATAAAAAAATTAACTTACGAAGTAGTAGTTCTATCTGACCTAAAAGAAAGGAAAAGGATTTTTTTCATGAAATATTTGTCAGAAAAATTGAGTGCAAGGTTAATCGAAGGACATAGTGTCAAAGAACACTTTACTGGACCAACGGAGCCGATGATTTTAAACAATCTAATCAACTCAATTAAAGTTTTCACGACCCGACCTGATACTATTTTCGGAGCAACGTTTTTAGTTGTGTCACCCGAAATGGCCCAGAAATGGATTAATACTCACGGAGATCTGGCGCCTCCGGAGGTGAAAAAATATGTTCAGGACAGTTTAAAAAAGACGGAGCTCCAGCGCCAAGAGAATCGGGAAAAGACAGGCGTTGATACCCGGGCTAAGGCTATAAATCCTGCAACCGGGAAAGAAATTCCTATCTGGGTGGCTGATTACGTTTTGGGCCATTATGGAACAGGAGCAATTATGGCCGTACCGTCTCATGATGAGCGAGACAGAGCTTTTGCTGAAAAATTTAGCTTACCAATAAGCGATGCACCGCTTCGCGACAAATCCGAGATTATGAAGTTATTAAAGGATAAGGGGGTTGGGATGCCACACAAAACATACCGCCTCCATGATTGGATATTATCCCGACAGAGATATTGGGGCGTGCCGATACCGATGATAAATTGCAAGACCTGCGGTTATCAGCCGGTGCCGGAAAAAGAGTTGCCTATTAAATTACCGCCCCTCAAAGATTTCAAGCCGGCCGATGACGGCCGTTCGCCGTTGGCTAAGGCTGAAAAGTGGCTGAAGGTAAAATGTCCTAAGTGCGGTAATGATGCCGAGCGGGAAACAGATACGATGGATACATTCGTGGATTCGTCCTGGTATTTCATGCGTTACACCGATCCTAAAAATAAAAAAGAATTTGCTTCCAAGAAAAACATGGCTAATTGGTTGCCCGTTCCGATGTACAGCGGGGGAGCGGAGCATACGACGATGCACCTTCTTTATTCCCGATTTATAGCCAAGGCTCTCCATTCTCTTGGCTACGTGGATTTTAACGAGCCATTTCTTAGTCGTATGAATCGTGGAATAATTCTCGGTCCTGATAATCAAAAGATGTCCAAATCGAGGGGTAATGTGATTGATCCGGATGTAGAGGTTAAAAAATACGGAGCTGATGCGGTCAGGATGTACCTTGCCTTTATGGGTCCATATGAGCAGGGCGGGCCCTGGAGTCCGGGCGGAATAAACGGGGTTTATCGATTCCTCAATCGTATATGGTATTTAGTATCTGGTATCTCGTATAATAAAGATAAAAATGGGGGAAATAGTAACGAATATAGGGATCTGGATATAGCGATCCATAAGGCCATCAAGAATATCGGAGATGATATAGAAAAATTAGCATTTAATACATGCGTTTCTGAGCTGATGAAATTGTTGAATGCATTTGAGCAGGCTGCCCGGGACGGATACAAAATACAAAATACAAAATACAAAATACTACTTTTGTTGCTTGCTCCCTTTGCGCCCCATTTGGCCGAGGAATTATGGCAAACAGTTTTGAAAAATAAAAAATCCATTCATCTTGAGAGCTGGCCGGAATATAATCAGGAGATGCTATCCGAAGAAAAAATAAAATTGGTAGTGCAGGTTAACGGCCGGTTACGGGATACTCTGGACGTTAAAAGGGGTATTTCTGAAAACGAAGCTAAAGAGCTTGCTTTAAAGAGTGAAAATGTAAAAAAACACATCGAAGGGGGCGTTAAAAAAGTCATCTATGTTAAGGATAGGATAATAAATTTGGTGGTCGGAATTGATTTGACAAAATAAGTCTTTCCTGCTAAGATATGCTGATAAAGCCTAAGGGTTGTCTATCCGAAGGCCCGGTCGAATTGTAATGATTATAGGCTGATAAACGGACGATGATTCAGCTAAGCTGGATACGTCTGGGATCAGTCGTATATAAAATAGTGAGCAAAGCACAAGATCGAGATCGAGATTTCGTAGAAATGATAATTAAGGAAATCGTCAACACCCCGGATGCCGTAAAGGTCACCCGAACAGTTGATGAACTCGGAGTCCTACTTTCCGTTAAGGTTGACCCGGCAGATATGGGTCTTCTGATAGGCCGAGCGGGCTCAACCGCCAAGGCCATCAGAACCTTAGCTCGAATTGTCGGTATGAGAAATAACGCTCGCGTTAATCTCAAGATCGAAGAGCCGGAAGGTGGAAGAGCCCCTGCCAAGGGTGCTACCCGAAACGTCGAAGACGTTATGGGAGACCTGGATATGTGATTTTCGGCGCTGCCGAAAATCACCCTGAGTGTAATCGAAGGGTTACATTAAGAGCAAAAACTGGTCGAAAGACCAGTTTTTGTTTGCGAGCTACCAAGCGAGGGATTAGCCTATGCGATCGCGCGGGACCTTATCTTTGGATCATCAAAAATAAATCTTTAATGACATTATACAACGATCGTGTCAGAGTGTCATTTGGTGTAGAGAGGGGCACTAAAGACGGGATATTTAAAGGAAAAAAACTTGACACGGTTATACCTTTTTGTTATTAAGTTGAAGCACCTTAATAACAAAAGAGAATTACACATGACCGGCAAACTAGTCGTCAGAACGGTTCTTGTTTCGGTTATCATTGTCTTGGTTTGGGCCCTGTTTTGGACTTGGACGGCTTGGTTTCAAAATACCGGCCAGCGAGTGGGGCTGACGATTCTCGAAGGCGGCGTTCTGTTAGCCGCATTATCGCTTTTGATTGAGTCATTCTTGTCGTTCGGGAATATCACCGTAAAAAGAGGCACTTGGAGGGATATTTTATCCGGAGTTTATATTTTTGATGAGAAAAAAGATATTTCAAACATCAATATCCGCACCTGTGAGTTATTTGCCGTGAGGAGCATTATGCTGGCCATGTTGAGTATGGTTGCGGCAATGTTTCTTACCACGTTGTATGTTGCTGGCGAGGGTTTAGTCGCATTTCTACTTAACCCGCACATGCCGACTATTAACTATACCGAATGGGGAATTTATATTGGGTTGGGCGTAGTTGGTTTTGGTCTTGCAGTATTAACGATAGGTATCGCTAAATTATTAGAAAAGAAAATTACCAACAAGTATTATCGGGTCGTTGCATTGGCTCTGTATGGGTCTGTTATTTTTGGACTACTTATCGGCACATGCAACCTCTTTGATCCCATTAATGATTTATCATTTTTTTTAACGGTCTTGACGGGAGCGGGCGCCGCTCTTCTTCTTGTCTGTTTTGTCGGAGCAATCTTTGGGGTCGGTTACGGACTTTACAAATTGGTCGGTAATATGAGCATGAGATTTCCCGTCCTTGGAAAAGCCTGGAATAACCTCTGTCCTGTTTGGACAATTAATTTTAAGGATCGGTAAATAGGATTTACGGCCGAGTCAGACTCGGCTTTTTAATTTACAAAAATCCCGCCTGATTGGCGGGAGGATGCCCTAAAACAGGGCGGTAACTTGTGAGGGATTTGTCCGGAGGGCGAAACAGTCTCCGATTTCGGTGGTGATTCGGAAGATTTTTCCTTGGGTCTCTAAATCGTTGAGGGCTTCCTTGATAAGATTTTCGTCAATTGATAGTTCTAATCCGGGAGAAACGGCGGATATATAAGTAGACAATCCTCGAAAGTAGTTGCGGATTTCTGCGACCGTACATTTCCTATAACCTGATAAACCCCTCTGTTTGATAAATTCCAGAGACCTTTCTTGAACTATGGTTTTCAAAGTCATTTCTCTCTCCCTTGCCAAAGTACGAATGTTCCAATATAATATATCAAAACATATATATTGTCAAATATGCGTAATATGAAGATAGACATTATCACCATATTTCCAAATCTTTTTTCAGGATTCTTATCCGAATCTCTTTTAGCGCGGGCGCAAGCTAAAAAACTGATAACTATAAAAACTCACAACTTACGACGATGGACCAATGACAAGCACAAGACAGTTGATGACCGGCCTTATGGCGGGGGAGCGGGGATGGTCTTAAAAATTGAGCCCATCTTTAAGGCGGTTCAATTTTTAAAACCAGCAAATTCCAAATCTCAAAAAACAAATCCCAAACAGAAAATCAGAGTGGTTTTATTATCGGCCAAGGGCAAAACATTTACCCAGAAAGATGCGCGAAGATTATTGAAATACGATCAGCTTATTTTTATATGCGGACGCTATGAGGGAGTTGACGAAAGAGTGGCTGAATATATTGCAGACGAAGAGATGTCGATCGGAAACTATGTCTTATTTGGCGGGGAAGTCGCCTCTATGGTTATTATTGAAGCGGTTTCAAGATTGATTCCGGGGGTGGTACAAAAAGAAGAATCAATTAAGAATGAGAGTTTTTCGGATAAAGAAGCCCAAGAAAAAGAGCACGTCCAGTATACGAGGCCTGAGATATTTGAGCTAAGAGCTAAAAGTCTAAAGGCTAAGGCTATAAAATGGAGGGTACCTAAAGTTTTGCTTTCCGGAAATCATAAAAAGATTGAGGAGTGGCGCCGCTTACAAGGTGAATAAGTTTCTGCTTAAATTAAAAAGCTCCGCTTAATAGCGGAGCGTCTCTACTTCGTCAAACGGCCAATGTCATTGAAGATCGCAAAAGCCATGAGGGCCAAGAGTAGGACTATTCCTATAGTCTGAACCGCAGCTCTAAGGCGTCGGTTTAGCGGTTTGCGCATTACTGCTTCGGTTATCACGATAACTATATTGCCTCCGTCCAGAACGGGGATGGGAAAGAGATTGATTAAGCCGAGGTTGAAACTGATTAGGGCGGCAAATAGCAAAATTCCGCCGAAGCCTCTTTCTGAACTGGTTTTTTTACCGAAATCAATTATTCCAACCGGTCCGCTGACGGCATCCTTAAATTTAACTTTGCCGGTGAACAAATCCTTCAATCCTCCAGCCATCAAAGTCAGCATTTCTTTTGACGCTCGGTAGCTTTCCATCAAGGCCTCGCGAGGGCCGTATACAACAACGGGCTTTTCCCCGACGACTCCTATTTTGGGACCTTGATCGGTAAGCTCCGGACGGACGGATACGGTAATCTGCTCAGATCTACCTCTTTTCACTTCTAATTTAATTTCTGTATTTTTCTGATCGATATTTATTTTCGAGGCCAGATCCCTCCAGTTGTTTACCGGAATATCGTCGATTTTTATAATGGCGTCACCGGGTTTAATTCCGGCATGATCGGCTGGAGATTCTTTCACTACCTCAGCAATTTTATTAGAGGTCTTGGGGACCCCGTTTATGAGATAGAAAGAGAATAAGAGAGCTATTCCCAGGATGAAGTTAAATGCCGGACCGGCGAATAATATCAGGAACTTTTGCCACCACACCTTCGATGTATATGATCTCGGATCGGCGTTGTCGGCGAGGCTGTCGGTTAATTCTTCGCCAACCATTTTTACATAACCCCCCAAGGGTATGGCGGCTATGCGATACTCCGTTTCTCCGAATTTTTTAGACAAGATTCGGGGACCGAATCCTACGGAAAAGACGTCAACCTTTACGTTAAAAAGTTTCGCAAAAAGAAAATGGCCCAACTCGTGAAATGCAACGATAGCGCTCAGAACCAAAAGGATTAGAAGAGTTCCCACGATTACCCCTTTTCAAGGTTCGAATTGGTCAGAATCTACCATTTATCAATCAATTTGTCAAAACGATTAAGATTTCAGGCCGATTCCCCTTGTTGACATCGTCGCTAAGGGGGAATATAATGGGAATATCTTAAACTAAATAACCAACATACAATTAGGTTAGTCTGTATAACCACGATTGGTCCCCACGGGGCTAATCGTGGTTATATTATTGAGATGTCGCAGAACATCGAAATACCGAGGCCAGTAGGCCGAATGTATGGGATTAATCCAGTATTGCAAAAGATAATCAGAGTAATATAATCGTTCAGGAAAGATCTTTCCCAATTTTATATAGCTAACCAGTCCCATTAGAGCTTTCGGATGCCTGTGGCATCCTATCTCTAACGGGATTTTCCGATCTCGAAAGAGCGTCGGAAAAAATTCCTGATGCCTTTGGCTTTAGTCTTCAGACTTTAAGCCACAGGCATTCTATTTAGGAGAGTTTGATCCTGGCTCAGGATGAACGCTGGCGGCGTGGATAAGGCATGCAAGTCAAACGGGTCCCGACGGCAACGTCGGGATACAGTGGCGAACGAGTTAGTAATACCTTGGAACGTACCCTCGAGATGAGAATAACCCATCGAAAGGTGGGCTAATACTCAATGGTCTGATAGCCGATTCTTACTTACAAGAATCGAAATTTTTAATTTTTAATTTTTAATTTTTATTGAATTTTCAGTTATTTAATTTTTTAAAATTAAGTCATTGAGATTTGATTGGAAATTGGAAATTGGAAATTGGAAATTCCGAGTAACTCTTGCGGGTAGTAATCGGTTATCAGTAAAGACTCGCAAGAGTTACTCGGGGAGCGGCCTAGGTCCTATCAGCTTGTTGGCGGGGTAAAAGCCCACCAAGGCTATGACGGGTAGGGGGTGTGAGAGCACGGCCCCCAACGAGGGAACTGAGATACGGTCCTTACACCTACGGGTGGCTGCAGTCGAGAATATTCGACAATGGGCGAAAGCCTGATCGAGCGACGCCGCGTGCGGGAAGAAGTGCTTCGGCATGTAAACCGCTTTTGCGTGGGAAGAAATAGCCCCCCGACTCTGGGTATTCTGTTCGTTTTGACGATGCGAATTTTAAATGTATTCGCGACGCGAGGACGAAATTGTAGTTGATACTACATTGAGGACGAGCAACAAAGAAGACGATTAAAATTCGCTTGCCCGTTGGAAGCGAAATAATAATCAATTTCTTCGTTTCTCCTCTTCGTAGTAGTGTTTACTACAACTTCATCGTCGTGCTTCGAAATTGTTTATTATTTCGCTTTCAAAAACAGAACAAATACCCAGAGTCGGGGGGCCCTGACGGTACCACGAGAATAAGGGGTTGCTAACCTCGTGAATCTAACAAAGATGGTGCGAGGCATAGGAGTAATCCTATGAAATAATATTTGGCTTATATGCTGGAACGCTACATATAGCTGCGTCCAATTTAGTTGGATTATATGTAGAAAATCAGCAGGGAAGCTGGTATAATGAGGCATGGAGCTGGATAACAAGTTACAAGATATAACTATTGGTTTGCTTCTTGGTGACGGAAGTTTTGAAAAGAAAAAAGATACGCTTGGCATAAGATTGCAAATAAAACAGCGATCAAAAGCCAAAGAGTATGTTGAATGGCTTTATGGCCAGTTCAAGGATTATTGTCTTTCTGAAATTAAATTCAGAGAAGATTATAATCAGTATTACTTTAGCACGAGATATCTTAGAGAATTTCAAAATTTATACGGTCTTTTCTATAAAGAGGGTAAGAAAATTATCCCCTCTAATTTAAAAGATTTATTAAAATCACCATTAAGTTTGGCAATATGGTATATGGATGATGGGTCTTTAGATTTTAGGCCCAAAAATCATTATGCTTTTTATCTGGCGAGTAATTGTTTTTCGGTAGGAGATTCTAACGAACTCAAAAACGTTTTGTTAGATAATTTTAATATAAAATCTACCGTATATAACAATTTGTGCAGAGGAAAACGATACCCGAGAATTTATATTGGATCAGAAGGCAGAGATAACTTTTGCCAAACTATCCGATCACATATTCTTGATTGTTTTTCTTACAAGTTACCTCATAATACTTAGCCCCTCAGAGACTTATCGATTTACTCGATGGATAGAGAGTCTTTACTTTCTATAAGACGCCGAACTCCTACAAGTTTTGTAGGATGATGATATAGTCCAACACAAATGTTTTTGTAAAAGGCCAGCAGCAGCGGTAATACGAGGACCCCAAGCGTTATCCGGAATTACTGGGCGTAAAGCGCGGGTAGTCGGCTTTGTTAGTCTAATGTTAAATCTTAGGGCTTAACCCTGAGGCCGCATTGGAAACGGCAGAGCTAGAGTGGGTTAGAGGCAAGCGGAACGTGCGGTGTAGGGGTGAAATCCATTGATATCGCACGGAACACCAAAAGCGAAGGCAGCTTGCTAGGGCTCTACTGACGATCAGCCGCGAAAGCGTGGGCATAAAAAAGGATTAGATACCCTTGTATTCCACGCCCTAAACTATGCAGACTCGCTATTGGGAGCATCGACCCTTCCAGTGGCAAAGCTAACGCGTTAAGTCTGCCGCCTGGGAAGTACGAGCGCAAGCTTAAAACTCAAAGGAATAG
>MGJK01000016.1 GCA_001794215.1 Candidatus Yanofskybacteria bacterium RIFCSPHIGHO2_01_FULL_44_24 | reverse complement strand
TCGGAGTGCCTTTTAGTTTTAATCCGGCCGAGATCAGAGTTAAAAAAGGAGATACTGTCAGGATAATATTTAGAAACGAGAAGGGTACTCATGACTGGGTAATCGATGAATTTAATGCCCGAACGAAAATTCTCCAGGTCGGTCAGACCGAGACGATTCAGTTCGTTGCCAACAAGGCCGGGACCTTCGAATATTACTGTTCAGTCGGAACCCATCGTCAAATGGGGATGAAGGGTAACTTGGTAGTCGAGTAGGTCCTGGCCGATGATCTGAATTAAAATACCGCCCGCTTCAGCGGGCGGTATTTTTAAGATATAATGATTATATGTTAGAGCTTAAATCTATAAAACAGCCGTTCTGGTCAATGGCCGTTGATGAATCTTTCCGAATTCTCGAATCTTCTCGGGACGGATTGTCGGACGACGAAGCTCAGAAACGGCTTAAATTTTTCGGTACTAATGAAATTAAAGACGGAGAAAGATTTTCCGTTCTTAAGCTTATAGCCGTCCAGTTTAAAAGCCCCCTCATATTTATTTTGATAATTGCCGGACTGATTACCGTTTTTTTGAAAGATTGGCTTGATGCCGGAGTAATTTTTGCGGCCGTTTTGGTAAATGCGGGATTGGGCTTCTATCAGGAAAATAAAGCCGAGAACGTTCTTGAGCTTTTGAAGTCTTATGTCAAAACGCAGGCCCGGGTAAGACGCTCCGGACGCGAGCTGATCATTGATGCCGCTCACTTAGCTCCGGGAGACGTGATCAGGATAACTCAGGGTGATAAGATTCCCGTCGATGGCCGGATTATTTTCGACAGCAACTTTAACGTGGACGAGGCGGTTCTTACCGGAGAATCAATCCCGGTTGAAAAGAAAAAAGAACCGGTTCAAATAAGCGCCGGAGTTGCCGATCGAGATTCAATGGTTTTCGGCAGTACTTTGGCTGTGGCCGGATTTGCCGATGTTTTGGTAACTGCAACGGGCATGAACACCGAGTTCGGCAAGATCACCGCTCTTTTGGAAAAGAAGGACGAATCCAAGACTCCTCTGCAGGTTGCAATCGGGCGTTTTTCTTTCTGGGCCGGCGTGTTCTTGCTCGTCATGACTATTCTTCTTTTCGGCTTCGGAATCTATCTGAACTACGACCCGTTGCAGATGTTTCTTATTTCGGTTGCCGTGGCCGTGTCAGCCGTTCCCGAGGGTCTTCCGATCGCTTTGACGGTAATTATGGCAGTGGGCGTGGAGCAATTGGCCAAACGCAATGGCGTCGTCAGAAAGCTTTTGGCGGCCGAAACTCTGGGTTCGACGACGCTTATATTAACCGATAAAACCGGCACTCTTACGCAGGCGAAAATGGAGCTGACCGGATTGATACCGTACAAAGACTCTTCTCCGGAAAAGGCCCGGGATTTATTATCGGAAGCCTTAACGACGGTGGATGTCGTCATCGAAAATCCGGAAGATAAGCCGGAGCAGTGGCGGATGTTCGGAAATATTATGGAGATGGCTTTAGTCGAGGGAGCGGCCAAAAAGGGGATCCTTCTTAAGGATGTGGCGAAGGAGATTCCGATCGTCGATCGGCTTTCTTTCAGTTCCGACAGAAAGTTTGCCGCTTCGGTACATCACCACAACTCATCGAATAAGATGCTGCTTTTAGGCGCTCCCGACATACTCGTTCGCTTCACTAATCTTTCCGAACCAGATAAGGCAGAGGTTCTTCAGGAGATTGACGAAAGGGCTTTCTCCGGCGAAAGGGTGCTCGGGGTTATTTCAATGGAGCCGGCGCCTGATTATGAGAGCTTAAGAAAGCATGAATTTAAGAACTTTAATTTTGACGGCCTCATCTCTTTTAGGGATCCATTGCGGCAGGGAGTTTTTGAGTCAATGGAAAAAATAAATAATGCCGGAGTCAAAACGATTATTGTTACGGGCGATCATCAGGGAACAGCCGAAGCGGTTGCGCGGGAATTAGGATTAATTGACGGGCGCGGGGCTGTCCTGACGGGAGAAGACTTGAGTCATTTGTCAAAAGAAGAATTTTTGGCCCGAGCCGATGAGATTAGCGTTTACGCCCGGGTTACTCCCGAGCAAAAAGTAAAGATCGCCAACCTGTATAAAGAGAAGGGCCATATCGTGGCTATGACCGGTGACGGGATAAACGACGCCCCGGCTTTGGATGCAGCCAATATCGGCGTTGCCCTTGGTTCGGGAACCGACGTTACAAAAAGTGCGGCTGACTTAGTTATTTTAGATAATAATTACGAGACAATCGTCACGGCCATAGTTGAGGGCCGAAGAATACTTGATAATATAAGGAAAGTGATCATATATTTGCTGTCTAATTCTTTTGATGAGCTCTTCTTGATCGGCGGAGCGATGGTTACCGGCTTAGCTCTTCCCTTAAGCGCCATTCAGATATTATTTGTTAATTTCTTTTCGGACAGTTTTCCGGCTGTGGCATTCGCCTTTGAAAAAGGAGTTGATGAGACCGGCCGTCATCCTAGGAGATTATCTAAGAATCTATTCGATTCTCAAATGAAGTTTCTTCTGCTGGGCATAGGAGTGCTTACGAGCGCTCTCCTCTTCTTCATATACTGGTTTCTTATAAGAGCCGGCTTTAATCCTGATATCGTAAGAACTTTTATCTTTGCCTCTTTTGCCACCTATACTCTTTTGGTATCTTTTTCTCTTCGAAGCCTGAATAAAAATATTTTCCGCTACAATCCGTTTTCCAATCAATATCTTCTGGTCGGCGCGTCAATCGGAATAGGACTGACTTTGGCGGCTGTTTATTGGCCGGTTTTGCAAAAATTATTAGGAACCGTTTCTCTGCCTCTGCCGTGGGCGATCGGGGTCGGTTTGGTGGGAGTCTTCAATGTGTTTGCCGTGGAACTCGGAAAGTGGGTTTACAAAAAAACTCTCAGCCCTCAAAACTGATTCAAGTACGCCGCATAGACATCTTATAATTTTGTGGTATACTATAGGAACTTTGATCGTTGTCAATTGAACAAGAAGGAGATCTTATGGCAGGCGACAGCAGAGACGAGATTCCTGATCTTTTTCGTGAAATGGTAGCCGATGCCCGGGTTAAGCTTGGAATAGGTCGGCAGGACCCCGATCCTGATCCGAAAAAGAAAGTTCCCGCAAAGGAGTTGGTCGGACAGCTTACGGCTACTCTGGAAAGAGTGATGGAATCAGCCGCTTTCATCGGCGAAGTAGTCGGAGTTCTTGGCGATCAGAAAGATAATAAAACCGATGTTATCGTCAGTTGCGGCGGTCGGACTATTTCAGTCAAGCCGTTGCCGGGAGCGGTTTTGAAGGCGGGGGATATGGTCAAGCTTGCCCCCAACTCTTCTCAAATCATAGGCGTTATCAGCCGGTTTAGTATTGGATCAGTTTGCACCGTTCGCAAGATCGTCGACGAGTCTTATGCCGAAGTCGATTTCAATGGTGCGGCCCGCGTTGTTCTTAAAGGACAATATGGTGAAAGAGTTCAGACGGATGACAGGGTGATTCTTGATACCTCGGGATCAATTATTGTCGCTTATTTAGGCAAGAGCGGACACCGTTTTCAATTGGGATCGAAGCCCACGGTTACATGGGATGATATCTGCGGGCTGGATGAAGCCAAGCGTCAGCTTCAGGAAATGATTGAAGCTTCAGTAAAATTTCCGGGACTCTACAAGTACTACCAAATCAAACAGCCCAATGGGGCTCTCGTTTCGGGGCCTCCGGGATGCGGAAAGACCATGCTGCTTGAAGCGGTGGCCAGCGCTATTGTTCAGCTTTATGGCGGAGAAGCTCTTGAAAGCGGATTCATTAATGTAAAGGGTTCAGAGATTCTGGACATGTATGTTGGAAATACAGAGCGTAATGTTCGGTCGTTATTTATTTTAGGTAAACGTCATAAGGAAAAGTACGGGTATCCGGCGGTCATCGTAATCGATGAAGCTGATGCGATTCTGAGCCGACGGGGAAGCGGAGTTAGTTCCGATATGGAAAAGACAGTTGTTCCGACTTTCTTAGCCGAGATGAACGGCATTGATGATTCGAGTGCTATTGTTTTCTTGGCGACGAACCGTCCCGATGTTCTGGATCCGGCGGTTATCCGCGATAAGCGTCTTGATCGGAATATTCTGGTCGGAAGGCCGGAACGCCGGGCCGTCGAAGCAATTTTGCGGTTGAGACTGAAGGCTTATCCGGTTCGGGGCGATGTTGAAGAATTGGTCAGCGCTTCTGCTCAGGAATTTTATTCAGACGTGCATAAGATTTACGAGATTACCAGAAGAAACGGAGACAAGTCAGAAACGCTTGTTTTCAAACTCTCCGATCTTGCCAACGGCGCGATGGTCGCGGCCCTGGTGGATGATAAGGCTGTTTGGCGGGCGTTTCAACGCGACAAAGCCAATGGCGGGGAAGCAGATCCGGCCAAACGATCCGGCATAACCCGCGATGATTTGATGGCCGCCGTGGCCGATACGTTTAAGCAGAAATTCAGCCTAAATCATAAGGATGAACTTTCAGAATTCGTTGCTGATTTTAAAGGTGAAGTAGTCGGAATTAATAAAGTCCGTCTTTCTCAGGAGTTCAAATAGTTTAGTTGATGTTTAAGTGGTGCCCCGCGATCGCGGGGCTTTATCTTTGTATCATTAAAAGTAAACCTTTAATGACACCATACAACGATCGTGTCATAATGTCATTTAATGGAGAAGGGATGTCACAGACGGGATGCCAAAGAGCGACTCTTGACATCAGATCAATAAAGTACTATTATATATGGCACGTAGTACCTTGAGAATTTTCTGCCAAAAAACGACAGAAACAGGGGAAAGGGAGGAGAAGAATGGCCAAAAAACTGGCTGACAGATTAGCGGGAAGCAAGCTTACGAGTTGGCTTACGACCAATGACGAAGATGAGTCGCCTGCTCGTGTCGAAGCGGTTGAGCCGGAGCCTGCGGTTCCTTCAAGAGCCTCAGTGGTTCGGCCTACCACTCTTAGCTTGGGCGGGATGTCTCCCGCTCCGGTTGCAATGCCGAGCTTTACTCCTACGATGACGACAACGGAAATTGATCCGGAAATGCGGGCTAAGCTTCAGGCGGTTGCCGATGGCGCCGACCAGAAGAGTTTCACTCAGTTCATGGCTCTACTGCAGAACATGCGTTCGCAGTTTGGCCACGATGAGTCATCCTGTTATAAGGCGGCCCTTGCAGCCGGCAGAGCGTTCAATCTTTCGCCGACGGAAGTTCGTCGCGGTCTGGATGTGATCCTTCGGGATCTTGATCAGGCCGATAAAAGATTCCGCGATGCCGTTCCTCAGCAGATCGCTTCGCGTGTCGGAGCGCGTCAGCAGAGGATTAACCAACTTCGACAGACTGCTTCTTCGAAACTCGAAGAAGCCGCCCGTTTGAAGGAGGCAGCTTCCCGGTTAGAAGCCGAGATTAGCGAGCTTGCCCGAACCGAACAGGCCGAAACATCGGCGATGGCTCAGGATGAAAAGAGCGTCAGAGATGCCGCCGCCAAATTTACTGCGGCGATGGAAGCCGTGAAGGCGCCTTACATTGCTGAAAAGCAAAAACTCGATTCATATGGACAGGGGCTCTGAAATGGCGGAACCGACAGCGAAAGACATTGGGATCCCTCAGCTTAAGCAGTTGATGGATCGTGATTTCTGGATCCGGCCGGAAGGTAGGTTCGGAAAGATTGTTCTTGGTATCCTTGGTGTTGCTACGGTGTTAGGAATCGGTTTCAATGCTCTTCCGATTCTTAATTATATTGTTGCAGTTTTCCAGCTGGGCATTCAGGCAATTTGGTACGCTTTTTATCTATTTGCACTTTATGTGATCGCAACAAATAGGTGGATTCGAGCTCTTGTGGGCTCGGCGTTCCGTGCTGCGGTCAGAAGTATGGTCGGGATGTTCGTGAATATGGCTCCGATTGCGGTAGCGCGCGATTACATCGCGTATTCCCGTAAGAAACTTGCGAGCGGTCTGGAAGCGGCCAAACGGTTCAAGGCCAAGATGTTGGCCCTCTTTCAAGTCATCGAAAAGTTCAAGATTACGGTTGACCAGCAAGAGGCTTTAGCCAAGAAGCATAATCGAGCGAAGAACTTTGAAGAGGCTCAGGCGGCTCAAATAAGAGCTGAGAGGACGCGGAAGCGAATCCAGGCCTTAGAGAATATGTATACCAAGATGGAAACCTTGATGCGAGCGTTGGACACGATTCTGAGAAAGGCCAAGCTCAGGGTGGACAGCGCCGAAGCTGAACTCGAAGATCAGATTACTATGTACGAAGCTTCTATGGATACCAAACATGCCATAGCCGATGTAAAGGAGGCTATTGGTGCCACCAGTTCTACCCCAAAGGAGATGGCCGATATGGCTGCCGCCAAAATGGCCCTTGAGATCGCCGGCGCGGTGGTTGAGATGGACGACATGATCAACTTGTCAGAGGAACTTTTCAGCGGTATTGACGCCGAAGAAGCGGTCATCAGTGAGCGGGCGATGAGGCGTTTCCAGGAATGGGAACAGGAATCGCACAGTTCGGTTTTGGCCCCGGGAGAAAAGGCGGATCTTTTGCGGACAGCTCAGGATCCCGCTCAGCCCTATGATCTGACAACGGTTGAATCTCCGGCAGGACAGACTAATACCGGAAATAAATTCGACGTAAACGATTTCTTCAAGAACTGATAGAAACGACCGGGCGTTGACGTCTATTGACGTCAACGCCCACCAACAAAAAGGAGAGAGGAAACGAACATGGCCCAGGTCAGCAGAGTACGAGTCGGAGCTTTGGTATTGGGTGTTCTCTTATTGCTATTTTTCGTCGGCCAATACGTCGTTACTCACAATTGGGTTCCCGGTCTGAAGACAACGGCGTCTTCGGTGCCCGAGGCTGACCGCAATCTTCGGGATTACAAGTCGGATGCCCCGAAGGTTGATAACCGTCGTCCGGCTGCCGGCAATGCCAACGTTTCGCTTCCTTCCAGCGAGCCGACGGACAAGGATCTTCCTCAGATGAGGATCAAGTTCTGGGCTTGGAATGCTCATATGACTATCATCTATGCCAACGGCGGTCTCACGACCACCCGCGGTTCGTTGATGGAAAAGTACGGCGTGGGACTTACCCTCGAGCGTCAGGACACTACGGACCAGCTTCGTGACGAACTTTTCAAGTGCGCGCAGGAACTTTCCGGCGGACGGAAGGACTGCAGTTCGGGTATCCACATGACCACCTTGATGGGCGACCAGCTCGGTGCCCAGCTTGCCGGCTGGAACGAACAGTTCCGCAAGCTCGGCGAAGATTTGATCATTGAGAATATCGGTTTCGGCGGCCGTTCGGACGGCGAGGATGCGTTCCTTGCTCCGCCGGCGGTCAAGCTTGATCCGCAGGCGGCTCGCGGCCTTATGGTTGCGGCGGCGCCCCGTGAAGGCGATCAAAACATTGTTTTCTTCTGGGCTGACCAGAATGACATTCCGATTAACGTGGATCAGCGGACTTACGATCCGAATGCGATCAATTTCCGCGATGCCGCTAACTACACGCAGGCTTCCGAGCTTTACAACAGTAAGGCTTGCGAAAAGCGCGCTGAAGTCAAGAACGGTGTCCGTACGGGTAAGACGGTCGATGCTTGCGTCGACTCTGTGACGACCTGGACGCCGGCTGACGTTACGGCCACGGTCGGTGAAAACGCCCGCGGCGGATTGGTTCGTATTTTCTCGAGCCACCAGAATTCATCGCAGATGCCGAACTCAGTTCTTGGCATCAAGCGTTGGAACAAGCTGAATTCCCAGACGGTTGTGAATTTCTTGGCGGCCATGACTGAGGCCGGTGATCACCTGCGCACGAGCAACGTTGCTCTGAGAAAGGGCGCCGAGCTTTCAGCTCAGGTCTATAAAGAGGCCGACACGAATTTCTGGTTCAAGTATTACCTTGGCGACAAGGAAATGGATAAGGAAGGCAATGAGGTTGAGCTTGGCGGTTCGCTTGCGTTTACGCTGGCCGATAACCTCAAGTACTGGGGCCTCAGCGGAGGGACCGATTACTTCCGTGATTCCTATGAGCTTTTCGGCGGGTACATGCACAAGTATTACCCGAACGAAGTTCCCACGATCGAGCCTTATGACCAGATCGCCAACAAGACTTACATCAGGGCTGTCGCCAAACTGAGAAAGGAAGCGGCCGAGCGCGAAGCGACCGGCGTTGTCCGTCAGTTTGAAAAGGGCGAGGAGATCACTTCAGAATCGGCCCGTGCTTCTTGGAAGATTGAGTTCGAGACCGGCCAGGCTACGTTTACGCCTGCGGCTCTGCAGACTCTTGAAGAGTTGCGCCGTGTTCTAAGCGTTGCCCAGAACGAACTGGTGCGCATCGAGGGCCACACCGACAACGTCGGCAATCCGTCTTTCAATCAGGATCTTTCTGAGCGGCGCGCTCAGGCAGTCAGGAACTGGCTGCAGGATCAGTCTCGTTCGACCTTCCCCGATAACCGCTTGCAGGTTCGGGGCCTTGGCCAGAATCAGCCCGTTGCTGACAACAGCACGCCTGCTGGTCGAGCCCGTAATCGGCGCGTCGAGATCGTTCTCGGCAGATAATTCATCGAAAAGTTTTCAAATGCCCGACCCAATTGGGTCGGGCCATTTTCTTAGTTTCGTTTCTAATGAGGCCACTTAATAACCTCTAATGAAAAGTGATTAAGAAAATGTTCGTGCTTCAAAGCGCGAGCATTCAGGATCCTTGAAAACCGAGGATTGAAGAAGAGGGCGGGAGGAAAAAGCCGTGAGCACAGCCACAGCGGTGAAGACAAAAACCGGTCCCGGGTTCAATCCCGGGCTGTTAATGGGTTCAAAGCAGGCTATTGCCCTGATGCACCTTACTTTCTGGGCCATGATCTGGCTTTTTGTTCCGTGGAAGATTCTTCCGAAGCCTTCGGAAGTTTGGACGGCTTTTCTCCGGTTGTGGAACCAGGGGTTTGCCGTTGAACTTTGGACGAGTTTCTGGCTGAATGCGGAAGTTCTGGTCTTGAGCTCTGTGATTTCCGCGGCCATTATTTATCTTGCCGTTTCTCCGTTGGTCGGAAAACATGTCAAACCCTACCTTACCATGGTATCAAAGTTCAGATTCATGGGCTTGGTGGGATGGAGCTTGGCTTTCACGCTTATGTTCGGCGGGGGCCACTATCTCAAGGTTTCGCTGATGACATTTGCTATGACAGCATTCATGACGACGGCAATGTTCTCAGTCGTCGTTAATATTCCCAAGGAACAATTCGATCATGCCCGGACTTTAAGAATGGGCGAGTGGCGGATCGTTTGGGAGGTGGTGATCCGGGGAACACTGGATCAAATGTTCGATGTTGTCCGCCAGAATGCGGCCATCGGATGGACAATGCTGACCATGGTTGAAGGATTGAGCCGTTCTGAAGGCGGAGTCGGCGTTCTTCTATTGAGCCAAAACAAGTTTTTCAAGCTTGACGGCATCTTTGCCATTCAGCTTGCGATTTTGTTCTTGGCTTTGTTCCAGGATTTCTTCTTGGCCAAGTGCCATAAGTTCCTGTTTCCTTATGCTTATCTGTCAAAGGAGAAGCACTGATGTCATCCCCGCAAGTTCTTCTAAAAGTTGAGAATGTCTGCCAGCAATTCGGAGACAACTTAGTATTGCGGGATGTTAACGTGGAAATTGAAAACATCGAGGGCCGAGGCCAGGTTGTAGCGATTCTTGGACCGTCCGGCGTCGGTAAGACTCAATTCTTTATGATCCTTGCGGCATTACGCAAGGCCGCCTCAGGAAAAGTATTGATCGGTCAGGAGCTCAAACCCGTAAGAAACGGACAAGTAGGGGTCGTTTTCCAGAATTACTATATCGATCCCTGGCTTACGGTGATGCAAAGCATTATCAGGGCAGGCAAACAGACCGGACTCTCCGCTAAGCAGTCCCGAGAAAAAGGCATGAGTCTTCTTGGTAAATTCGGTCTGACTGAAAGAAAGGATTACTATCCTGCTCAGCTATCTGGCGGCCAGAGACAGAGAATCGCCATCGTCGAACAGCTGATGTGCAGCGAGCACTTTCTGCTGATGGACGAACCTTTCAGCGGCCTTGACTACAAGGCCAAACAGGATGCCTGTGCCCTGATTAATGAGGTGGCTCATGACCAGACTGACGGCCAGGATAATACCGTGATTTTCGTAACTCACGATATCGAGACCGCTCTTATGGCAGCCGACAGGATTTGGTTCATGGGTCGGGACCGCGACGCCGAAGGGAAGATTGTTCCGGGCGCGAGAATTGTTGAGATCGCTGACTTAGTGGCTGAAGGAATTGCCTATCAGCCGGATGTTCAGTTTTCTCCCAAGTTTCTCCAGCTGGCTCAGGTCATCAAGGAGAGATTCTGCGATCCGAAGGGTCCTTATACTTCGTAGATTCAGACGGCGGGCTTTATCAGCCCGCCTTTCAATAGAAAAAAGAAAAAGAGGAGGCAGCAGAGCAAGATGGCAAACAGCAGAAGGCAAGGAATTCTTTCGGCTATCGGTGCATTGATGATCGGGGTGTTTTCTTCGCCGGCTTGGGCTCAGGAGAACAAACCGGCGGATCAGGCTTCAGGGCCGACAAATTTTGTCTATGTGCGCTACGGTTCGGCTTCGGTGACGTGGCTGGTCTATCAGCGCTCCCTCAAGCCGGTTTTTGGCAGTCCGGTGCTTACTATCGGTGCCGCGCCGGATCCGCATGGGCCGTATCGAGAATATTTTGCCGGCTTGGGATTGAATCTCAATCGTGCAACTTACGGTATTATGCCGACGGTTCTTTTTGCTTCGACGACCGACGGATCTCATCTGGAATTTTGGGCGTCGCCGTGGATCGAGACCAAGAACTGGTCCCTCAATTCCTTTATGGGTGCTTACCAGCCGCTCTCGGATAGAGGGTTTGAGCAGTCATTTATTGATCCGTTGACTTTGACCAGGAAATTGAACAGTCGGGTCGCGGTGGGGGCGAGCTACCTTATGATCTACACGGTCGATGTCGGCGTTCGCCAAGGAGTCGGACCGGCCTTTCAGGTGTATGTACCTAAGGGGCTCGTGATCGCTGATTGGTTCGTCGGACCGGGAAAATCGCCGAACGAGTTCCGGGTTACGTTGCAGTTTTCTTTTTGATAATACGGCCCCGCTATCGCGGGGCTGTTTTTCTTAGTTCATTTTTACCTAATTTAAAACCCCGCCTATGGCGGGGTTCTGTGCGGTTTTATAAGGGTTTTCTCAGCCACCTCTTCGTAGCCATTGGGAACCTCCATCATTCTCTGTCTTAGGGTGACAGACTTGGACCTTTGTACCGTTATGGGGGATCCGCACCAAGGGCAGAAATATATTTCAATGGTCGAGAGCGTAAGTTTGGGCTGGTTGCCGTGGACTATTAAATTCAGGCCCGAACCGGTATCCTCGCGCAGAGAATCTTTCGAGAAAAAATTTTTCTTCGTGTTGCCTGTCCGGAAAAATTCAAAATTAAAAGTCCTGCAGCACGGCTCGAGCTTGTCGAAAGCGTAGCCCAGACAGATGCCATTCAGGAAACCGACCTTGTAGTTGATAATGCAAGCCTTCTGATCGTCGGGCATCGAATCTCCTGTTTTCAATGAAGATGCTATGGATGAGTATAGCTCTTTTGAGTCCTAAACATCAAGTAACGGACCGGAAACCATAACAGTTTCAAGTACAAAGCATAGTATCTGTTATAATATAGCTATATTATGGCAAGCAATAAATTTATAAAAATCCTGGTTTTTTTTCTGCTGCTGACCCTATACGGTTCCCTCTTGATTTATAAAATAGAACTTCCCAGCGGTGATGATATGGCTCGTCATCTAAAAAATGGGGAATTAATTCTGCGTGGAGATTTTAGGATTATCTATTCGAATCTCTATACCTATACGGAGCCTGAACATCCTTTCGTAAATCACAACTGGCTGTTCGCTGTAATGGCTCATTTATTTTATTTGGGAATTGGCTGGGCTGGGTTGGTAATATTCAAGACGATCGTTTTTTTAGCTGCCTTTTGCCTCGTTTTTGCTATTGCCGTAAGAAAATCTAACTTTTGGCTTGCATCGGTTCTTTCTTTGCCGACTATAATGATTTTAATGGCTCGTACCATTCTCCGTCCGGAAATGATGAGTTTTCTGTTTATAGCAATTTCACTGTATTTATTAGCTGATCTCAATGAGCATCCTCAAAGTAAAAGAATATTTTGGCTAATACCCGTTCAACTTATTTGGGTGAACATGCATTTATTTTTCATTGTCGGTATTGCCTTAGTCGGCGGATTCTTAATTGAGAAGTTTATTAAAGATTATAAGAATTTTAGAAAGAATCAGCTTACTAAAAAATTAGCCTTTCTTTTATTGGCGTTGATTGCGGTATCGCTTATCAATCCGAACGGATTGGAAGGGGCACTCTATCCGGTAAATATTTTTAATAATTACGGAATTAATGTTCTCGAAAATTATCCTCCATCGTACTTTTTAAAATCAAGTCCGCCACTTGATAATATTCCCATCAGGTTTTTCCAATGGGCAGCCGTCATTTTAGCAGTTAGTTTTCTAATCAACCGCAGGGCTATGCCGATATTTTATTTCTTAGCCGCCGCCGCGACTGCTATGGGAGGTTTTATGATGTTCAGACTGTTATCATTTTTTGGGTTAGTTTTTCTGCCAGCTGCTTCGTCTAATTTAAAGAATATTTTTATATGGCTAAAAAATAAATTTAAAAAGTCAATTTTGGGTGACAATTTAGAACGAATCTCTATAATTACTTTCATCATTTTTATTTGTTATCTTATTTTTCTTGGAAATACTGGCAGTCTTTTAAATTATAAAAAACTGGGTTTGGGCTTGACCGCAAACTCAAATCAGGCTGCCAATTTTTTTATAGAGCAAGACTTGCAGGGGCCGATTTTTAATGATTTTGATTCTGGAAGTTATTTAATTTACCGCCTGTATCCTCGATGGAAAGTTTTTGTAGACAATAGACCAGAGGCTCATTCGGCAACTTTTCTGTCCGAAACCTATATGTCAGCGTTAAGTTCTGAAGATGGATGGCAAAACATAGATGCCCAGTACGGCTTCAATACCATTTTTCTCTATATGTATTCACGCAACGGTCATATGAGAAGCTTCACTATCAATCGGATTTATGATCCGAACTGGCGCTTGGTTTATGCAAATTCATATAATCTTATCCTTGTTAGAAATAATATAGAGAATAAAAAGGTGATAGATGAGTTTGAAATAACGCCAGAAAATGTCCAAATAAAACTGGAAGGCCTCTCGCGCTCTCAAAATTATGACGATCAAGTAGCCGCAGCCGACATATATAATTTATTGGGGCGATTTGACTTGGGTAGAGAGAAGTTATATTCGGTTGCCCAAAAGTGGCCAGAAAAAGGAAAAATTTGGCTGGTCTTAGGCTATTTGGAACTGGAGAAAAATCCCGTCATGGCAACAGCGCATTTTGAGAGAGCAATCTCCTCTGGTTATAAAACACCAGAAGCTTATGCTTCTTTGGGCACATCCTATAAACGTATTGGCGAAGATGAAAAAGCAGAGGAAGCGTTTGGGACGGTGCTTAAAATAGACCCGTCCTATTTTGATTCTAAATAACCTCAGTTAGCACTTTTCTTGTTTTTCTGTTATTAGGAGGGAGTCCCAAACATCAAGTATTTACGATTTAGTATATATACCTTAGAATTAAGCCATATGCCGGATTTATTTACACAGTTCCCATCACAGCTTCCGACAGGGATGCCGAATATATTCTTAAGCGTATCGCCGATTATTTTGTGGTCCGCTTTCGGGTTTTTATTTGCCTTCGCCCTGATTATGGGGGCAATCATGATGTACCACTATAAGAATTTTTCGCTGGAACCAGTGAGGAGTTTTTTCCTGATGATGGTTTACGTCATAGTTTGGGGAGGGCTTACTTTAGCTGCCTTAGGGGGAATAAATCTATATCTCAATTCTCTATGATTGATATCGGACCGGACGAGAAAATTATTTTAAAAATCCGCCGGCATTGGTTTGTTGTTTTTTCGCATGCCTTTTCGATGGCTGTCATGGCTCTCCTGCCGTTAGGTTTTTATTTCGTCTTTATCCGCAGTGCAAGCTTCCTGTTTATTGAAGGGGAGCCTCTTTATCTTGTGATCGCCGTCGAGTCTATGTGGCTTTTGTTCGTTTGGCTTTTATTCTGCAAATTCTGGGTAGATTACTATCTGGATATCCTCGTAGTCACCGATAAAAGGATAGTCGATATCGAGCAGATCGGTTTTTTCAACCGGCGGGTATCGACGGTAAGGCTTGAGAAAATACAGGACATAACCATTGCTGTAAGGGGAATCTTGGGCTCAATGCTTAAATTCGGTGAAATAAGAATTCAGAGCGCCGGAGAGGCCAGGGAATTTCTGATGAAAGATGTGCCCAATCCGTACCATATCAAAGAGACCGTCTTGAAATTAAGCGATGCGGCTATTAGCAGGTCAATGACGATTAATTCGTAGAAACAGCCGCGATATTTTGAAAGTGGGTGCCGAAATTTGAGCAAACCCACGAACCATTTATGGGGGCACGATATAAATTTCGGCTGAAATTTTATTTTTTACTCGCCGAGGCGATTCCCGCCGAGTTCCTCGCGTGAACCTTCGCCTTGACCAGTCGAGCTCCGTAAGTCCCCCATAAATGGTTTGCGGGTTAAGGGGCTTAAAACAAAAACCGCTCCTAAGTTCCGGGGCGGATTTTTAGTGGACGATTTTCGTATCTGTTCCTGAAAGCTGATGCTGGAAACGCGACAGTATCTTCATGGCATTCTTGCATTCTGCGGCGAACAGTTTATAGGGATCTTCTCCGATTACGGAACATATGGAAGAGTTATTCATTCTCGATAACTTTCTTATGATGTCTGCGGTCAAGATGGCGTATTCGTCTTTGAATTCGATCTTTTTCAATTCCTTGACTATTCCTAAGGCGCCTTTAAGCTGTTCTTTGGTCCAGGCTGCGGTTGGCTTGAAGTTCAGCGAGAGACGATCATAGTTGGCCGATACGTATTTCATGGCTCGCTCGAGCTCGTCTAAGATTTGAAGGAGTTCGGCAAAGGAACTCTTGTTGACCAGTACTTCTTCAGCCGTGCAGGCGGCTGATAAAAACGGGAGGAGCTGCCCCCTTAAATGCGTGGCGGTGGTAAGTATGTCCCATTCTTCCGGCGGCAGCGATTTAATTTTTTCAGGACCGAGGGTTTCTTCCAATATCTTCATCGTTATTTCTTCAGCGCTTTCGATAAGGGCCTCGGCTGTCTCTTTTTGGACTATTTTTGAGGCGAGAATATTCAGGATCGTTTGCTGATCCATTTCTTGTCCTTGGAAGGTGCTATGGCAGTATGCTCCCAAAATTACTATAGACTGTCAATTCACTGCGGGGTACAATGGGTAGATCATGATGGGTAAAGTAAGCAAAAATAATTCCGGCAGTATTCCGGATGAAGAATGGAAAAATAAGCTCACTCCGGAGCAGTACCGTGTTTTAAGAGAAAGAGGGACAGAGGCGCCTTTTACGGGCAAATATTATTCCAGCAAAGAAATCGGAGTGTATCGGTGCGCCGCTTGCGGGCAGGAGCTTTTTTCTTCAGAGACTAAGTTCGATTCGGGGACGGGGTGGCCGAGTTTTACTGACCCAATGAACCTGAAGAACATAGAGCTTAAAGAAGATGATAGCTTAGGTATGCGGAGAACCGAGGTCTTATGTAAAAAATGCGGTTCTCATTTGGGCCATGTTTTTGATGATGGCCCCAGAGACAAGGGCGGCAAGAGATACTGCATCAACTCATGTTCCCTGGATTTTAAAGGTGATAAAAAATAATTATATAATCTTATGAAAAAAACATTTTTAATAATCGGAGCGGTGGTTATCGCCGGCTTGGTTTATTTGAATTTGACCTATGAACCCCAAAAGGCCAAGCCTCAGGCGACACCGTTTGTATCCGATAAGGTTAGGGTGGCGACGCCTCTTCCTAACCAAATTATCGAAAGCCCGCTTGGAATAAGCGGTGAAGCTCGGGGAACATGGTTTTTCGAAGCCTCATTTCCTGTCCGCCTCTACGATGCTAACGGCAAAGAAATGGCGGTCGCAGTCGCTATGACCTCCGATAATTGGATGACAACGGAGTTTGTTTCTTTCAGTACTGTGCTGGAATTCAGTCAGCCTGAAACTTTAACCGGCAGTCTCGTTTTTCAAAAAGATAATCCTTCGGGCCTTCCTGAATTGGATGATGAGATAAGTATTCCTGTTCGTTTCAGAAAATGAGGCCGAACAAAAACCCCGCTTATCGGGGTTTTCTTGATATCAAATTTTCCAAGGCATCGGCAATTAGCCTCTTTTTTTCCTCCCAGCCGCTTCCATTGGGTACGAAAACAAAATTAGGGTGGCCCCGCCAAACAGAAACCATGCGATCCCGAAGCTGGCAGGCTTGCTCGTATGTTTCAGACCGAGCCTGATTATTGGCCTTCTGGCCGTTATAGACATCTCGGGGCGGGACATCGAGGCAGATTACGCCGTCATACTTGGCATATTCTGCAGTCCGGCTGGTATTGAATGTTTTTTCAAATTCGGTCAGTTCGCCCTTCAAATAGGCCGCCGCATCAACGGTACCCCTGTCGAAAATGACGGCTTTTTTACCGGCGCTTATGGCATATTGGGCCGAAGTAGCTTCGAATATCCGCTGGATCCTGTAGATCGCTTCTTGGAATCGACGGTTTGAGATAGGGTGATTTCCGGGCACAATCCCGAGCTGGTTGATAATAATGGTTGCCACTTCCGGAACGCAGTGAATATCCGATCTGCCGGATTTTACCGATTCGATGAAGGTGCTCTTTCCGGAACATGGCGGACCGGTAACTACGATCTTGGGTATCGACGAGTTCAGATGTTCCTGAATAAAGGGCATCGGATGCGCTCCGGAGTCCCTTAGGTCGCTCGCTAAACGCGCAAGGTGGAGGTTGGTAAGCGAGTCGGTTACCTCGGTATATTCTTCTATCCAAGGAGGCATTTCTACTTTTTGGTCAGGCGTTTCAAGCTCTATTTCGGCGAGGATGATCCCGTCGAGGGGCTCTAAGAAAAAATCTATTTCCCAAGTCATTCCGGCATGCTTTACGAGGTGGCGGTTCTTAGCCAGCCAATAATTGCCTATCTTCATAAGTTCATTGCCGAGCCGAAGGTCTATTTCATATTCCTTCTCTTTTCGGATGCGTCCTTTTCCTGATTTCAGAGTTATAACAGAACTTAGATTTTTTCGGGACGGAGATCCTGTTTCGGAGATCCTTACCCGAAAACTTTTATCGACGCCTTGCGCCTCAAAGTATGCCTGTTTTATCTTAATTACCTTGCCGTCGGTCGGAAAGCTTTTTGATAGGCGGGTGACTAAAAACCTTCTTTCTATTTCTTGTCCGTTAACTCTCATGATTTTGCCCTGTTAAGGTTCTCATGGCCATATAATAAAATAAAAAACGATTTTCGTCGAGGTATTATGGACGGAGCTATCCTTGATAAAGATTTTATGGAGAGTAAAATGAGGATATATGGCTAAACTTAAAAAAACAAATACCAAAGACAGGACGTCGAGCCGGGACAAATTCAATGAATATAAAAATATGCTTTTGCCGTTGGTCCTTGAGTCGGCCGAGGTTTTGAAGCACTTTAAACTCAAATCACAGAAAAAGGTCGCCAAGGCGGGAAGGTTCATGAAGTCGAATAAAGACGAAATAGGGGAGGGCTTAGCCGATGTTTTGTACTGGGTTCTGATGGTCAGCCATGATCTGGGCATAGATCTGAAAAAGAGTTTTGACGCAAAGATGGAGAAAAATTCGGGAAAGTTTCCGATAGAAAGCAAAGGGAAGTAGGCTCAACGCAACAACGCCCCGTCCGCCAGCTGGCGGACGGGGCGTTTGGGTATTTCAAGCTATATATCTGCAGATAACCTTAATTTCCTGGATGCGTTGCGTATAAGTCTGCTTAGCTTCAACCCCTTCGAGGTACGATGTAAATTTTTGCTAAATTTCATCTCTTACTCAGCCCGGTCGGCTTCCGTAAGCCCTCTCAGGGGTCGAAGCTTCGCTGTTCGCAGTCAGGTAAATCAGGGTAGGCAGTTGGATTGGATAGACCTTAGCTGCTCAGGGGACTTGCGCAGGTTTTTATTTAAAACGTTAAGCGAAGCTCTAACCCATGAAGGGATTTAAGAAAAACTAAGACGAAGCCCCTTGTCCATCTGAAGCATTTGAGACCCCGCCCTTTGCTTGGATCTGAAAGGGCGGGGCGAACATAGCCGAGGTTTTCGCAGGAAAAGCCGGAGGCGTGCTGAAGATGGACAGGGGGCAAGTAAAATTTATGGCGTGCCTCGAATAAGCCAAGGCCGAGTGAACTCTATGCCGTACCCTGAATGGGTTAAGGCGGAGCGTCTTTATGACGTGTCCTCTGAGAGGTTGAGGTCAGGCAATAATTTACGCCGTGCCTCAGGGGCTAAGTTACCCGCAGGTAATTTATAGATGAATTTAATCTGTAGTCCCAATTGACATTGACCGGATTCTGAGATAATTTTAACCTGCGTTTTTTGACAAAAAAGAGAGGTTGGGCAAGTGAGAAAAGTCATTGCTCTGTTTGCGTTCTTACTCGTTATTCTGGGTTCTTTCGCGGTATCTAAAGCCGATGAGGGTATGTGGCTCTTAAGCAATCTTCCGGTTAAGGAACTTCAGAGCAAGTATAATTTTACTCCTACGGCCCAGTGGGTCGAGACTGTTCAGCTAAGTTCAGCCCGGTTGCCCAACTGTTCTGCTTCATTTGTTTCTTCCAATGGCCTGGTTATGACCAACGGCCATTGTGCCGAAGAGGCGGTTCAGGCCCTGAGCACTCCGCAAAATAATTTTTACGAAAAAGGATTTTATGCAAAGACTTTAGCCGATGAAAGAAAAACGGGGCTGAACCTTAAGGTTCTGGTCAGTGTTGAGGCACGGGGCGCTCAGAAGCCCGGCCTAATCTGCGAGGAAGTCGTCTTGTATCAGGGCGGGCAGTATAATAGCTATTGTTATAAGGTTTACGATGACGTACGTCTCGTTTTCGCGACAGAAAAGAATGCTTGGTTTTTCGGCGGTGATGCCGATAACTTCGAATATCCTCGCTTCACTCTGGATGTTTCGTTTTTGCGGGCTTATGAGAATGACAAGCCGGCCAGTACGCCGAATCATTTCCGATGGTCAAAATCAGGAGCCAAAGAAGGGGAGCTGATCTTCGTTTCCGGCCATCCTGGAAGCACTAAGCGGTTGCTGACCCCAGAAGCTTTGGTAACCGAACGTGATACGAAAGTTCCTTTTCTGCTTGATATGTTCCGTCGCCGGGAGATTACAACCCAGCAGTTCATGCTCAGGAGCAGGGAAAATGAAAGAATCGCTAAATCAGATTTGTTTAGCTGGCAGAATGCCCGAAAACTTTATGTCGGTAAGATTAGGGGTCTGCACGATCCGAGATTAATGGACGGCAAGTTAGATTTTGCGAATAAGGTTTTGTCGGATAATTCTATCGATCCTGCTATTCAGCAGAAATTCCGCGAGGGTCGGGATATGGTAGCCGATACTCAAAAGGCTATCCGAGATCTTTATCCGGCGGTTGTATTTCTTCTATCCGGCCAGGCATTTGACAGTCGGCTATTCGGATATGCCCAGAGCATCGTTTCCGGAGATAAAGAAATGGCCAAAGCCGTTCTCGAGGCAAGAGCCGGTGAGCCGTCTCTAAATCTTGAGTACGAAGAGGCAAAATTGGCCGATTCGATTACACATTTTGTTGAAGTGCTTGGAGTTGACGATTTAACTGTTCAGGACCTGTTATTTCGTTACCACCGAAGACCTTCGGACGTTGCCAGACTGTTTGTTCAAGGAACAAAATTGTCTGATATCAACCAGCATACATTGATAGTTCAAGAACTGGCTGTTTCTGGTACTTTTCCGACCGGTGACCTTATGGTCGGTCTGGCGCAATTAGTTCAGCGTGCTTCCGCCGACTATGCCAATGAATGGAGGGCTGCCCTCATTAAAGAGCGTCAGGGCTATGCCAAAATTTCTGAAGCGCTGTTCGCTATTTACGGAACAAGCGTTTATCCCGATGCTACATTTACCCTGAGATTATCTTTCGGAACCGTTTCCGGATATGCTGAGAACGGTAAGCAGTTGAATTCCTTTACCACTCTTGGCGAAGCATTTGATCATGCTGTTGAATTTGGAAACAGTGGCGATCATCAGTTGCCCGATAGCTGGGTTAAAAGCACGAAGCTTTTAAAGTTGACTACGCCGCTTAACTTTGTCTCTAATCTGGATATTACCGGCGGAAATTCAGGAAGCCCGGTGTTCAATAAGGACCTGGAAATCGTCGGAATAGTTTTTGACAGCAATATTCAGGGCCTCGTCAGCGACTATGACTTTAAGTACGATCAAAGGGCCAGATCGATCTCGGTTCATTCAGCCGGAATTTTAGAAGTCCTCGCTAAGATCTACGGAGCAAATCGGCTCGTTAGGGAGCTGACTCGGTAGATTCATACTATCACTTCGACATTCTGTCGGAGTTTTTGTTTGGCCGTTGCTTGCCCCGTACATCAGCAAGGATATGCCTCCTATAACGACCTTATCCCGATTAAGGTCATGAGTCTAACCTCCTATTGCGAGTTAGGTCATAGCCAAGCCAGGGTCGGCTGTGAGTTAAATCCTTGCTGTATTACGGAGCTTGCTTAATGCCGGTTAATCAGTTAATTTTCTTATAGACTTTTGACATTCAGGAGGGGATCCTTGGAAAAAATGGTCAAAAAGGTCGTATCTTCGGGATGGCTCGGTTCGGAATCAAATTCAGATTCTCCGGGTAAACGAATGATTGGCTCGGCGATGGTAATCTCCATGTTTGTTCACAGTTTACTTTTAGCCGCGATCTTAGTTGTAAAAAGTATGCCTCAGGCAGTAACAATTCCGGTTCAAAAAGAAGAAATAAAGACCAATATAGTTTTTCTGAACGATCCGGGTTCCGGCGGGGGAGGCGGAGGAAGTCCGATGCCGGCTCCGCCTAAGCCCACAGAGATTCCAAAGCACAAAAGGATAGAACTTGTTCCGATTGTTGCGTTGCCGATATCTGAGGCTCCTCCGCCGGTTCCAGTTCTGAACGTCTCTATTGAGGCTAACTCTGCCAGTATATTGCAAATGAACGGAGTGAGTCCTATATCTTTAGGGACTTACGCCGGAGGGGGAAGCGGCGGCGGTATCGGTTCAGGAAAGGGCGACGGAGTCGGCCCGGGTACCGGCGGGGGATTCGGTGACGGAGCTTATGCTCCGGGTAACGGTGTAACGGAGCCAGTTCTGATTTATCAGGTTCAGCCCAGCTATAACCCAGATGCCATGCGTGCCAGGATTCAAGGAGTAGTTTTGTTGGAAGCAATAGTGATGCCCGACGGCAGGGTAGGAAAAGTGAGAGTCATCAAATCCCTCGACACTAAATATGGTCTTGATGAGGAGGCTGTTAAGGCCGCTAAGAAATGGTTGTTTCAACCGGGCATGCGTCAGGGCCAGAAAGTTCCGGTAGTTATTCAAATTGAAATGAGCTTCAGATTACATTGATACTCATATTCAGAACCGCTCTCTGGGGCGGTTTTCGATTGTTGGCACTATGATATATAATGTAGTAATGCCCAGTAATACAGCCTCCGAAAGTTTTCAGCCGGTAGTGCTACTGGACATTAATATAATTTACTAAAAGTTAACTTCCGAACCATAGTTTTTTCAATAAAACCTTTAGGCAATCGGAGGTTGATATACTGGGATGGAAAAAGAATCTAAAATTATCCCGTTTCCTGACCGCAGGGATATTCATCCTCGTCCGCTGCAAGGCGGGAAGAAGGGGGAGTTGTATAAATTTCCTGGAAAGGAAGAAGGTACAGAAAATACTTCAGAAGGCAGACCCGATATGTCCGGGAATTTTGTAGTACAAAATGAAGCCGGGGCAGACGAGAAGGAGCTTTATAAGGCAAAAATGCAATCTTTAAAAATGTTAGAACGGATTAAGGGTCAGGCTAATATCGAAGAGGTTGTGTTGAAAAAGGGTGAATGGGGGAATTTAGATCTTTACGTGAAAATCAAAAAAAGCGGAGGATCTTTGACGGTCCATACTACGTTGCAATAGGGACTTGCTTAATTTAACCTGATCTGTTATTTTCTGATCAGGTTTTTGATACTTGGATCAGGGAGGAAGCCTTGAAGGCGAACAAAGCCACCTCCCGCGAGTTGAAGCAGGAGGTTCAAAGAGCCGTTAAGCTGGCCAAGGAATGCTTGAGTCAGGCCGGACATAGTAGAAAACTTTCTGAATGCCCGATTTGCAACCATAAATATGCCCAGGATTTGATTGAGCGTCAGCGCCGGATTCTATTCGGCAAAGACCCGAAATAGATTGACAAATAGCACATATCGTGCTATTTTTATTTTGTATTTCGAATCTTTAAAGGAGGACAGCGATGCCTCGGAACATCAAGAACGCTCATGATTTGGAAAAAAGCGGGATACTCAAGGGCGATCCGGTCCATATCGGAGTTGCGGGTCCAGGACAGGCGACAAATGATGCTATTTTCGCCGGCCGATTGGTCGAAGGCAATGAGGTTGTCGGGATCAAGATCACCATCCGGGGAGCCGAGAAAGATGTTCTTTGGGCCGATCTTATTGAGTTCTGGCAGCTGCCTACGACCCTGTGTCTATCAGAGCCCCAGAAAGTTCACAGGCTCGATACCTATAGAGATCGGATTTATGGTCCAGAAGAGCCGTAGCTGATAAGGAGATTGCGTTGCCGTCCTAAGGGGCGGCTTTCTTTATTGTTATCGGCATGCTAAAATTTTAAGATAATAGCACTACGGGATGCCAGGTAGTAGAAGTTCCGAATGCTTTTCTATCGCTTCCAACAGCTATTTATGCATTTAATATATAATCAAGAGACCGTACTGTTTGCGGCTATAAAGTTAAAGCCCCAAGATAGTCGGAACTTTCACTACCCGGGATGAATCCCGTTAAAGGTATAGCTGGTGTCCATAATATCAAGGCGGTGATCATAAATATCTAAACGGGAAATAAAAATAGTTTAATTCGGTACGGTTGCGGCAAGGTCGCAACCTGCCTCTAACGGGATGAATAAATATTCGATGACCTGTACTTGCGGAGATGTCATGACGGTTGATGCCCTTAGTATTGAAGAGGCGGTTTCAGAGATGAAGGGGATGATGAGCCCGGGAGCGTTAGCGGCTCATATGGCGGATAGGCATGCCGGAGAAAACCTGCCTACAATGGATAAGTTTTACGAGAGTATAGAAAAAAATCTCAAACTTGACCGCTAATTCAAAAACCCTCCGCCGAAAGCGGGGGTTTTGAATTTAGTTGATTTTAGAAGCTGGCGGATTCTTTCAGGGAAATTATATCGAAAGTTGTCTGATCAACCAAGCCTCGCATATTCGTTGTTGCCCCGCTTACAGTCGATATTGTCTCTATAATGTATCGTCCGCCAGATAATGTAATAGGACGGATCGTGCAGGTATATGTATCCAATGTAATGCTTTCATTGCCGGTATATATTGCAGGCTCAGCGATCAGCTTAACCAGGGCATTATCGAAACAGGCCTCAGCCAAATGATAGCTTGCTTCTTTGTATTCGCTGTCTAAAATATTGAATCGGGCCGTAAAGCTTGTATAGGCCAAGCCGAACACCACAGCCATTAATACGGCGGCAATTATTACGGATGATATTAGGGCTATATATCCTCTTTGGCGGTTATGGTTTCTTATCATCTTAAAAATCTCTTTATCTCGTATTTTTTTCCGTCAACATAAAATAAAGCAGTCACAACATCAGTGTTGACCGCTCCAACCGTAGTCCGCTCAAGCTCAAAGCTTAAGCCGCTAACAATGACCCGGGAGCTGTTAACGATAAGCGGTACTCCGCTTTTTGTAATCGTGAAATCATTGCCGCTTAGAGTGAGAATCAGCGGAGGAGGATATCCATTTTTATTGACGGATAACGATGAGCTCGAGCTGTTAACGGCGGGGGAGTTTATTGCCGAGATATCATTCAAGGCCCATTTTATTTTGGCCGCGATAAAAGCCGCCTCTTGCTCGGTTACCGTTTTGGCGGACAGACTGTTGCTGCTACTCAATATTTGATAGACCGCAACCAAAGAAGTGCCGATTATAAATGATATCAGAAGGGAATAGATCAAGGTTTCGATCAGAGTAAAGCCTTTTTGGGACGAATTACGGGGCATAAATTTCTAATTATGATAGTTGACCTAATTTCTAAAAAAATATCCAAATCTTAATTCCCAAGTTAGTTTAATTAGGAATTAGGTCAATCAGGTCAATTTTTAAGGGCTTCCGTCATATAGTATTCTTAAGCCCTCATTGCTTCCGTTGGTGACATAGATGTTCGTTCCGTCAAAATCTAAGTCTTCCGGCTTCTGCGGGTAGTTGCAAGAAGTTATCCGAGCGATATTCGTCGGATCTTTTATGTTCCAAATTTGAAATGCCGGACTGCCACTATCCGAAGTGGCTATAAATGCATATCCTCCCGAGACTATAATCGCCCTTACCTCGGTATTATTTGCCAAGCCCAAAAGAGCGGAATCAAGAACGGATATAGAGGCGTGATTTGATACGTCAAGGACATAAAGATCATAGTTTACACCGCTCCCTTTCTCTCGTCCTAAATAAAGAACATTGCCCAGAATGTAAATAGCGGTTCCATATTGATTAAATCCTTCGGCGTTGAACCCGGGACCGCTGGGAGCAATGGCTGATGGATCAGTAACGTCAAGAACCATTAATTCAGGGGAGCCGGCCGCAGTAGCCGATAGAGCCAGATAAGCTATAGTTTTTGGATTTCCAGCTATTACCTCGTTTCTTACAAAAATGTCATAAATATTGTGATTGACGTTATAGCTTCCGGAGAAAGTTGGGTTGGTTGGATCTGTTACATCGAAAACCTGAAGTTCTTCATTCTGGCCGGGGGCTCCGAAGGCCATATAGTCCGTGCCAATATAAATCTTTTTATTATAATAAAAAATCTTTTTTCCTTGAGAGTCGGGACTGGTTATATTATATAGCGAGCGCGTCGCGACTATTGAGGGCATCGATAAATTTGCTATGTCTATTACCTGGAGTTGGCCGTCATCATCGTTATTAGCGGTGAAAGCATAATTGCTAAAAGCGTCGATGTCGCTCAGAGATTCATCGGTGGTATTGATTGATGAGACTTCCGGCGGATTAGATCTGCTGGTAACATCGACTACCCAAAAATCGGGTTGAGCGGCGGCGTTACCCTCCGAGGCCAAGAGAGCATATTTACTGTCCCCCCTTTTTATGAGATCAACTGCTTTACCCTTAACACCTGCGGGGGTAAAGTCAAAAGTTGCATCGTTATCATCACAGACCAGAGGGATCCAATCATCGTCTCCGGCATCCGGTCCGCAGTCTCCGCCCAGTGCTACTGCAGTCCGAGAGTTAGTAATGCTCGTATTGAATTCTATTGCTTGAGGGCGTGACGGGTCGGTGTTCCAGTTTACGGATGATACAACATTTTTCTTGCAGGGATTGATGTCATTTACGGAAAGAATTTTTGTATAAATGTCGTCAGTGATCGTAGTTGTACCGGAGAGACCGTTAAAATCTATACGGGCCGAAGCTCTGGCGCTTTCGATCATCTCTGATCCTTTTTGTACCGCGGAATTATTCAGCTGGTTATCAACCGCCATCTTCTGGTTTCCAAAGACAACCAAAATCACCGTTGATATCGCGGTCACAATTACGGCCATGGCTATCATCAGCTCAAGAGTGCTGAAACCCCAGCTAAAACTAATTTTTAATTTCCAATTTTTAGTTTTCATTTGATTCACAGGTCTCTACCAGTCGATAAGGCCCTCGCTATTAAATGATATCGTGGCTGTTTTGATGCCATTGGTTATAATCAAATTTCCATTTGCCGTTGACTCTCCCGAAAGCTGGGTAAAAACTATTTCCGTTGGTCCGGAAAAAGTAAAAGACGGGTTACCCGTTAAAATCTCATCCTCCGATTGGATGCGGGCAAGATAAGAGGAGCCCTGAAAGATAGTATAGCCGGCAGAGTCCAGGTGAATACCATGAGGAGCCGCATTGATGTTGTTTACGGCCTGGCTCCGGGCTTTCTGGGCGGCCGCCGCAATAGAATTTATATCCGATTGGAAGGAAGAGCTTCTATAAAAATCCGCGCTAAGAAAAAGCCCCAAACCCATCATTACGGCCGCTATGGCCATTACGACGAGAAGTTCGACTATGGTAAAGCCTCTCTGACTAATTTTCAATTTTAAATTTTCAATTTTCATTGATTATTTCAATACTGGCGTTTTAGATCGGCAATTTACGTCCTTACTGTTAATTGTAAATTGGTAATTGGTAATTCCTATTGAATCATGGGTGTATATTCTGCGTGAGTTCATATATCGGAGTGATAACTGAGACGGCTACGAATCCAACGATTAGACCCATTCCGACCAGAAGTATCGGTTCTATTGAACTCGAAAGATTCTTAGTGATGTCGTTTACCTCCGATTCGTAATGTCCGCTTAAGTACATCAGAGTGTGGCCCAAGTTTCCGGTCGTTTCTCCTATGGAGATCATTTGCGGAATCATCTCCGGGAAAAGATAAGGCCGGCTCTCTATATACTGGTGGATTTTTCTGCCTCTTACTATTTCTTCGGCTAAGTTCCTTATTTCTTTTTTGTAAATCAGATTGGCGGTGGCATCGGCGGTAATATTGGCGGCGTTAACTATAGTTACGTTGCAGTTCAGCAGCAAGCCCAGCGTTCTGCAGAAATTAGCCATCTGATAGCTTCGAGCTAAATTTCCGAAAATAGGCGTGGCGAAAACGGCATGGTTCATGACGAGATTGAAGGGTTTGAATTTCTTGTAGGCCATGATCGATAGAATTATAGCAAGGATTACTCCGCCGATCAGGTAGAGGCCGTAGTGAGTGAGGAAGTTGCTGATGAAAATGAGAACTTTCGTCGCCAAAGGGAGTTTCGCTCCCAAGCTGTTAAAGATGGGCATGATCTTAGGGAAGACGTATGCGGTTATGAATCCGGCGATCCCCAGCGTCGATATTGTTATGAAAATAGGGTAAATTAGGGCGCCGATAACCTTCTTTTTCAATTCCTGCTTCTTTCTGAGTTCTTCGGCTAAGTATTCGAGGTTTTTGTCGAGAATCCCGCCCTCTTCTCCCACCTTGATAATATTTATGGCGAAATCACCAAAGGTACTTCTGTATTTAGCCAAACTGGTTGAAAGAAATTGTCCGCTGGATACGTCCCGGGTGACGCTTTCTAAAACCTGGGCTCTGGCCCGCGACTTGGTCTGCTTCTGCATCATTCTCAAGCTCTCAAGTATCGGCACATCGGCGCCGATCAAAAAGGCCAATCTTTTGGCAAAAGCCGCCTGATCCTTTACGGAAAGTTTAGTAAAAAGATTCATCCCGTTAGAGGTAGGTTGCGACCTTGCCGCAACCGTACCGGATTAAATTATTTTTTTATTTCCCGCTTAGGTATTTCTGATCACCGTCTTAATGCTATGGACGACAGCTATACCTCTAACGGGATTACTCGTAAGTTACCCTGAGCACTTCCTCGATAGTCGTTATTCCGGAGGCGGCTTTTTCGAGGCCGTCTTCAACCATCGTAGTCATGCCATTGTTAATTGCAATTTTTTTAATGGAATCAGCTGAATCTTTTCTGAGGATGGCGTCCCGGACATTGTTATCCATAATTAGGACCTCATGGATTCCTATCCGGCCTTCATAGCCGGTTGAATTACAGTCGGCGCATCCTTTGCCTTTGTAGAATTTTTTCGTGCCGGGGATTTTTATGTGCATTAATCTTAGGCTTCCCAGCTCGCTTTCAGAGAGGGCATGCTCTTCTTTGCAATTTTCGCAGATTTTTCTTACTAAGCGCTGGCCCATGGCTATATTTACCGTCGAAGTTACAAGGTAGGGCTCTATCTTCATGTCCAAAAGACGGGGGAGGGTGGTGGCGGCATCATTGGTATGCAGGGTGGAAAGGAGAAGGTGGCCGGTCAAAGCGGTATTAACGGCCAAGCCGGCGGTTTCTTCGTCGCGTATTTCCCCGACCATTATAATATCGGGATCCTGACGGAGAATGGATCTTAACCCGGTAGCAAACGTAAGTCCTGTCCGTGAATTTACCGGAATCTGTTTTATATCATCAATGGCGTATTCGATCGGGTCTTCGATGGTAATGATGGCCACTTCCTGAGTATTGAGCAGTTTCAGTATCGTATAAAGAGTGGTGGTCTTGCCTGAACCGGTCGGACCGGTAGCCAATATCATTCCGTAAGGCCTTCTGATGGCGTTTAGAATTTTTTTCTGATTATTTTTGCTGAAACCCAAAGCCTCCAAGGTAAATGGCGTCGCTTTATCCGCCAAAAGACGGAGAACCGCGCTTTCGCCGTGATAGCTCGGAGTTATCGCCACCCTGATATCGACGACGCCGGATTCTTCCGTCGGAATCCTGAATCTGCCGTCCTGAGTGGTCTGGTGCTCGTCGGTTCGAAGGCGGGAAAGTATTTTGATCCGGCTTATGATTTCTGAATGAAGGCTTTTTGGAAGGCTATAAACCTCCTTGAGCACGCCGTCAATTCTGAACCTGATTCTGAGGGAGTCTTCCTTGGAATCTATATGGACGTCAGAAGACTTCACGCTGTGGGCGTATGAAATCAGGGTATTCACTAAATTGATGATTGAGGGGCCGGATTTTTTGGCTAATTCCTCGTTTACCTTTTGTTGGTGGGGGTTGGACATCTGGTTGGGGTTACGGTCTACTAATTATATAATAAAAAGGCCGATACGTCAATATCGGGTTGAATTTGACACAGATATACCTATCGTGGTATAATACAAAACAGTTTAATCTTCATACCCTTGCTTCGATCACGGCATATAGTATATCATTGTATAGCATTATATTAATTTAACAAATAAGGAGCCGGTTATGGGGTTGATAACACCGCAACCGCCCTGAAAAACTTTATGCAAAATATAAGAATAAGCAAGTCGAAGTTTCTGGTCGGATTTTTCGTTTTAATATTTACTCTCTCAATGACGGTCCAGCCGTTGGTTTTATCAACCCTTGCCGTAGGAGGACCGCCTGAAACGGTTACTATTTGTCATGCCTCTGCCTCAAACTCAAATCCTTATATCGTACAAAATCCAAGTAAGGACGGCGATGTCGGTGGCCATGATATTCATAATGGCCCAGTTTGGTTTGATGGTATAACAGAGGAGTGGGGAGATATAATTCCACCTTTCAGTTACGATGACGGTTCTTACCCTGGTAAAAATTGGACAACGGAAGGTCAAGCTTTCTATAATAACGGTTGCAATATTCCGACCATAACCCCAGAACCAGGCACGATTGTTATTGAAAAAGTAACAGTTGGTGGTGACGGGAGCTTTACCTTTACCGGAGATGTCTCTGGCGTTTTGAGCAACGGGCAGACAGCTTCTGAAGAGGTGGATCCCGATGCTTCTTATACCTCTACCGAATCAGTGCCTGACGGATGGACTCTAACGAGTATTTCCTGTGACGACGAAAATAGTACCGGTAACACAGAATCTGCTACGGCGACTTTTAATGTTGAAGAGGGGGAAACCGTAACCTGTACTTTCACTAATACAAAAGATGCCGATCTCGGTTCGATAACTATCGAAAAAGAAGTCGGTGGTGATGAAATTTCGGAATGGGCTTTCGATTTTACCGGATTGGGCGGATTTACTTTATCAAACCTGCTATCTTCATTTACTTCAAATGATCTCGGTCAGGATACTTATACCGTTACCGAAGATTTATCGAATCTTGTAGACGGTTGGTCATTCGGCGGTATTACTTGTAATGATGGTTCTGACGTAGAAGTAACTGAAAACTCGGTTTCTATTAATCTTGGCGAGGGCGAAAATGTTACTTGTACATTCACGAATAGTTTCTCAGATTCTTCCGATGACCCGGTTCTTGGCTGTATGGATCCGGAAGCTAATAACTACGATTCAGAGGCTACTCAGCAGCCAGAAGGTGCCTGTGAATACGATGAGGAAGATGATCCGATCTTAGGTTGCATGGATCCGGAAGCCAATAATTATAATCCCGATGCAACCCAGAGCAATGACTCATGCACCTATGACGAAAATCCTCCAGCTCAGGATCAACTTGCTTGTCAGGTAGAAGATGCCAGTGTTAATGTCGGCGAATCCGTTAACTTTACTGCTACTGGCGGAAACGGCAGTTACAGCTGGTCTGCGCCTAATGGTACACCTGATAACGGTACAGGAAGTTCGTTTTCAACGGTTTATTCCGTTGCAGGATCTTATCTGGTTACCGTTTCAAGCAATGAGGTCGTTGTAGAGTGTGACCCTGATATCTCTGTTGCCGCAACTCCCACACCTACACCAAGCACTGAGCCGACTCCGACTCCTATTCCAACGCCAGAATCTACCCCGACCCCCACTCCTGATCCAACCCCGACCCCGAGCTGTACCGGAAATTGCGGCGGAGGCGGAACTACGACCCCGTTTGTTCCTAATTCGACCCCGACTCCGATTGTTCAGGGTGCATCAGTAACTCCGACCCCAGCTCCTTTAGTTGCCGGAGCGATGACGGTATTGCCCGAAACTGGCGGACCATCGTTTGCTTATATCAATTTCCTCTCGTCTTTATTTATAGCTTCGATGATGACTGGCATGATGATGCTTTTGATCGGATATCGAGCTCTTCCCGTAGCTCTGCTGAGACGGCTGGACTAAAATCAGGGATTATAAGCCCTTCAGGCGAATAATTTAAGAAAACAATAAGAAGGGCAGGCGCCCTTCTTATTGTTTAATCGGGGAAACATAAAGTTATGAATTTTCTCAGAGACCGCATAATTGAAGAAAGAAAGAAGCAAAACCTTTTCATAGGTGCCGGACTTACCCTGCTTGCAATCGGACTGATCGGGGCTTCTTTTTCCTTTACTTTCAACATTTTTTCCCTCGATGATCAGCAAGCGGTTTCCGGAATAGAGTCTCGGTTGCCGACATTCGCCAATGCTTCTATAAGCGCCGACCAAGAGGTTTACCCTGAATCTAAATCCGGCGCACAATCAACTCTTCATAGAGACAGGCTCGTTATTGCCGGTGCGAATATCGATATGCCGGTTTTTTTAGGATCTACAGAGAAGACTCTTCGTAAGGGCGGCTGGCTTTTTTCAGAAACTTCACGTCCCGAAAAGGGAGGAAATTCGGTTATCTTCGGGCATCGCTACATGTATCGTCCGCCTAAACAAAATACCTTCTGGAACTTAGACAAGGTAAAAGCCGGAGACCTGATGGTTTTATACTGGCAGGGCAAAGAGTACCGCTATCGCGTTTCTGAAACAAAAGTCGTTGAACCGACCGATCTTTCGGTAATTCAGCCGACCGATGACTCTATATTGACGGTTATTACGTGCACGCCTCTTTTCTCAACTAAGCAGAGGTTGGTTGTGATCGGAGAATTAATAAATTCGGCCAATTAATGCTATAATTTTATCATGAAGACAATAGTAAAAAACCTGATAGAACCGCTAAAAATGAAGAACCTGATAATTCTGAATATTTTAGCGTTGCTTGCAGTTAAAGCGGTTCTGCCCATTTCCGGGTTCCAATTAGCGAGTATGCTGGATCAGATTCTGCCTTTCGATTCCCGCCAGATAATCGTTGAGACGAACAAAGTCAGGACCGTTGAAGGTCTTTCGCCGGTTTCGGCAAACGCTAAGCTTGATTTGGCCGCATCGGAAAAACTCAATGACATGGTTCGGAACGGTTATTTTGCCCATGTCAGCCCCGAAGGAGTAAGCCCGTGGTTTTGGATGACTGAGGCCGGATACCAATATACTTATGCCGGAGAAAACTTAGCGCTCGGCTTCGCCGATTCCGAAAGCACCGTGGCCGGATGGATGAATTCCCCGTCCCACAAGGCTAATCTCCTCAACGGAAACTATACGGAAATAGGAGTCGCTACCGGAAAAGCCGACCTTAACGGCGTAAGCGGAATTTTGGTGGTACAAATGTTCGGAAAATCTTCTACTGCGGTTGCCGTTGTTAAGCCGGTTTCATCTCCGAAGATAACTCCGGTCGCAACTCCTAATCCGATAAATGCATCAACGCCTTTGCCGAGCAGCGTTGTTTCCGGATCGGAGGCAGTCGTTTTGTCGGCGGAAGAGCTGAACCGCATATCCACCGATGATTCTGTCCCCTCGGTCGGCAAGCCGATTGAGATTGCAAATCGGGATTCATTAAATATCAATAGCGTTTCCAATAAGCTGAATCTCATTTATCAGGCCTATATGGTTGCCTCAATCATTGTTTTCGGAGTGGCCATACTATTCTTGGGAGCCAAGAAGAATTTGATTTTAGCTACCGCCGGTCATTTCGCATTGCTAATAGCGGCCGCATCTTTGCCGTCCGTTAACATCGCCTCTTCGACGTTTATTTTCTAATGAGAATCATCGTAAAAGCCAAACCAAACGCCAAAGAAGAAAAAGTTGAAGCAAATCCCGACGGTTCGGGATTTGTTGTTTCGGTCAAGGAACCGCCCGTCCGGGGCATGGCCAACGAAGCCATCATCCGGGCTTTGGCCGGGCATTTCAAGGTTTCAAGGTTTCAGGTAAGAATTATCTCCGGCTATACTTCTCGACAGAAGGTGATTGAAGTTTCGGGAATACAAAGTTAAAATGAGATAAAGGAGGTGTCATTATGTATTTGTCGATCGGATACGCTAATTACGGTTTTTGGGTTCTTGGTGCCGTTGTCGGCATCATTTTTATCGTTCATGGATTTCCCAAAATAAAGAATCCCAAAGGAATCGCTGCGGTCTATAAAGCTCCTTCGGTAGTCGGACTTTTCCACGGATTGGCCGAAGTGGTTGGAGGCGCTTTATTGATTATCGGATTCTGCGTTCAGGGCGCGGCTATGGTTTTGGGGTTAATTATGATCGGTGCCATATATTTTAAGGTTGTTAGGTGGAATACGAATTTTGTATCCCGGGATAATACGGGATGGGAGCTTGACCTTGTTCTATGGGCTGCCTGCGTGGCCCTGTTGCTGGTCTAATTTTTTTAAATATTAATAACAAGCCCCGTCCGCCAGCTGGCGGACGGGGCTTGTTATTGGCGGATAATTTATTTAGAATCAGCATGAGATCTTTTACAATCACCACGAAGGTTGCTGATGGCGCATCGGTGGCTTAAAGAAGAAAACATCGGAAGCATCCCCGATTTGCTTGATAGCATGACCGAAAAAATGGGTAAAAAAACAGCCTTAATCTATATGGGCAGGAGAATGAGCTACAGTGATTTATCGGCTAATGTCCGAAAGATCGCTCTTTTTGTCCGCCAGCATACGAAGGCGGGGGATCGGGTAGCTCTTTTAATGCCGAATATTCCCCAGTTTGCCTTCTGCTATTACGGAATTTTATCGGCCGGAAGAATCGCCGTTCCGATTAATTTCATGTCTATCGCCGCCGACCTGAAAACTAAGAATATAAACGATATCAAAATTACTCCCGAAATTCTCGGCCAGATCAAAGACGCCCATCCCGTTCTTATTTTCGCAGCCGACTTTTTCTATCCTGTTTTAATCCAGGCGGGACTGGATAATTCCTGTCCCGTAATACTGACCAGTCCCGGCGAATATCTTCCCTGGTACCTGAAGCCTCTTTATGCGCTGAAGTCCAGGAAAGAAGGCCGGCATATCGGCCGGCGGGTTCATGGAGTGCTTTGGTTCAAGAAGATTTTTACTGATTTTCCGGAGGGCTTGCTTCTGGAGCGGTACGACCCTGATTCTATTGCTCAGCTTCAGTACACGGGAGGTACGACCGGCGGTAATCCGAAGGGTGCCATCCTCACTCATCGCAACTTAGTTTCGAATCTTCTGCAGGCGCGGGAGCATTTCGGCGATTTGTTCGTTGACGGGGAAGAAGTAGTGATGGGTGCTTTGCCGTTTTTTCATATTTACGGGATGACTACTTGTCTTAACATGGCCATTCTTTCTTTGGGCGCTCAGTTGGTACTGATGCCGGTATTTGATCCGAAGACGGCTATAAAATATATAGGAAAATACGGGGTATCGGTTTTCCCGGGAGTTAATCTTATGTATAAAAAGATGCTTGACCACGAAAAGGCATTCAAGTCAGCCAATCTGAAATCTCTGAAGCTGTGCATTAGCGGAGCCGGTCCGATCGATAAAGGTATTTGCGACAAGTTCCGTGAATTAACAGGTAGTGTGGTTATTGTGGAGGGCTATGGGTTGTCGGAAACATCGCCGGTTATATCTGTCACCCGGTCGGAAGATCTGAATCAAGATCGTCCCTCGGGGTTTATCGGCAAGCCTCTTCCGGGAACAACGGTTCGAATAGTCGGAGAAAATGGAGAAATTCTCGGGCCTGGCCTTGTGGGAGAGATAGTTGTTTCCGGTCCTCAGGTTATGTCCGGGTATTATAAAAAAGACAATGAGACGAAGCTTGTTTTGGATGGCGGCTGGTTCAGGACCGGTGATGCCGGCTATCTTGATGCCGATGGGTATCTTTATTTCACCGACAGGATCAAGGACGTCATAAAGGTATTGGGGGAAAATATTTATGCGTCCGATATTGAGAAAAGGATGATGGGCCTGCCCCTTGTGGCGGAGGCGGTTGTAGTCGGCATTCCGGACATCAAATCTGGTGAAACTCCGGTGGCATTGGTGGTTTTGATCGAAGAATGCGAAGACAATTTGAAGAAAAGAGCCGAGGAGCTCATTATGAAATCTATTTCCGGAAACCAGGATTGGCCCAAGCTCCAGCGCCCGACGATGGTAATGGCGGTGGACTCATTGGAAGAATTTAAAAATCCGATAGGCAAAATTTTAAAAAGGAAGATAAGGGAGCATCTGAATTTCCAAAAACTTCGCTAACGCGGAGTTTTTTAATACGCTGTTTATGATACAATTAAAAATCATATGAAGATGAAGAGGCTGTACATATTTTACGGAGCGGGAACGTTAGCGGCGATATTTATCGCTTTAATTTTTTTCTTGCCGGCATTTCGTGACACGTATTTTCATGCCGCGGCCGTAAGGATGTACTCAAAAATAAAGTTAGCCCTCATTCCAGCGGGCAAGGCCGATATTTTACTGGCGGTTGAGTTTGATAAGCAAGATCATGCTCTTTCGTGCGAGTTTGCCGTGCTAAAAATGGCTTTGGTATTTCGGGGCGTCAATATAGACGAAGCCGAGCTTATCAAAAAAACAGGTTTCGATAACACTCCTAAGAAAATGATATCCGGACAGATGATCTGGGGCGATCCTCAGAAAGGTTTTGTGGGTAATATCGACGGCAAGATGCTCGTTGACGGTTACGGTGTATATTGGAAGCCGATCGCCAAAACAGCCAATCAGTACCGGCAATCGGTTTGGTTTGAAGGATGGGATATCTCGGATTTAGCTGTTGAGATAGAGCGTGGTAATCCGGTCATAATCTGGGGTTATCTTGGGAGGGGAAATACGACTTCCTGGCAGACGTCCAACGGCCTTAAAATAACCGGTATTTACTATGAGCATAGTTTTTTGGTAAACGGATTGAAGGGGCCGGTGAATAACCCCGAAGGATTTTTTCTGATAGATCCTATTTACGGACAGATTTACTATTCCAAAGAAGAGTTTCTTAAAAAGTGGAATGCGTTTGGCCGGAGCGGAGTGGTGGTTTATTAATAGGGGCGAGTTAATTTTGAACCACGGCGTAAAGACGCTCTGCTTCAACCTATTCAGGGCACGGCATAAAAGCCACTTCGCCTTGGCTTATTCGAGGCACGCCATAAAATGTTACTCAGGTTTAGCCAATGAAGGGCACGATGTAAATTTCTGCTGAAATTTCATCTTTTACTCGCTCCGGTCGAGCTCCGTAAATCCCTTCATTGGCTAAACCCTCGCACTGAGATTGGTCAGCCTGCGCAAATCCTCTCATAAGCCAAGGCTTCGTTATGATTTTCCGTAAATCCCTTCATGGGTTAAGGCTTCGCTTAATGTTTTGAACAAAAAATCTGCACAAATCCCTATAAGTCAGACTCTCCCGAACGTAAGTAGGATGCAGGCTCAGATTTGATTTTTAGGAAAAATATGTTAGAATTTCAGAGATGAAGCGGGTTATTCTGATTATAATAATTTTGGCTCTTGGAGCGGGGCTTTATTTTTTTCGGGTTGATATCCGTGATTTTGTTTCGAACTGGCAGAAGGAAGATTTACCGGAAGCAGTAGGCTATCGGCAAGCAAGTCCGATGCCCGCCGCAACTCCTAAGACGTCTCTTTTACCGTCGTTAACTCCTAATTCTGAATTTAAAATTCTTGATTCTATTAATTTGGCCGTGCCCTTTACCCCTCAGGCCCCATATGGTAACTGGGACGATCCTTATGCAGAATTTTGCGAAGAGGCATCTGTGCTTATGGCCATAAGCTATATCATGGGTTCGTCGATTCCAAATCTTGATTTTGCCGATCAGAATATGTTGAAGATCAAGTCTTTTGAGGAAGCGAGATTTGGCTACTATAAAGACACAACTGCGGAGGAAACGGCCGTTATTTTAAGAGAATATTATAAATATGAAAAAGTAAAAGTCGTTTATGACCCCTCAGTCGATATTATAAAAAAATCTTTATCTGAAAAGAAAGTTATTATTGTTCCCGCCGCCGGAAGAATGCTCGGCAATCCTTATTTTACCCAGCCCGGCCCGCTTTATCACATGCTTGTTATCAAGGGTTATACGAAAGACGGTAATTTTATTACTAACGATCCGGGCACTCGCCGGGGAGCCGACTTTATATATGCTCCGAATGTTTTGATGAATGCGATTCATGACTGGAATGATGGAGACGTTCAAAACGGCAGAAGAGTGATAATTATTGTCGGATAATCCCGTTAGAGGCATAGCTATCGTCCATGGTATCAAGGCGGTGATCAGAAATACCTAAACGGGAAATAAAAGAATAATTTAATCCGGTACGGTTGCGGCAAGGTCGCAACCGTACCTCTAACGGGATGAGCAAAACCTATAAAGGAATTGCTATTTTTGGCACCCCCGCAAGCGGCAAGACCGCCATTTCTTTGAAATTGGAAAAAAGATTGCCCGGAAGCAAGCACTTGGAAGTTTTTGATGAACTTATCGAGCCGACTCTTAGGAAATCACCCCACATAAAAGGCGAGTCTGTCAGAGAAAGAGCCAGGCAGGTTTTTGGATATTTAAAAAATAAGTACGGACAGTCGGCTATCGGCAAGTTGGTAACAGGTATCCATAAAAGAAAGTACAAAAAACAATTTATTATTATTTCAGGCATAAGGGGTCTTGAAAATGCCCAGTACCTGAAAAGGGAAGGATATCTTATAGTGTTTTTGTCGGTACCTGCGTCGGCCGGCGTTAAAAGGTTGATGGAAAGAGAGGGCTATTCTAAGGATGCCGCAGTGAAGGATTACAAAGAAGAAGAGACTATCTATAAAACATCAAAAGTAAAGTCAATTGCCGATTTAATTTTAGATACATCCGGCAAAGATCCGATGCGGCCAGCCGCAGCCCTTTTAAGGTTTCTGGGGAAGTACGAGTGCAAAAAATGCGTCAATAATATTGAAAATCCAGTAATCAGTATCGACAAAGACGGACTTTGCCAAACCTGCGCTTTATATAAATCAAAATTTAATCCGAAAGTATTCAGAAAAGAGTTAAAGTTTTTCAAAGCTTTTGCCAATAGGAGAGGTAAATATAACGCGATGGTCGGCATATCCGGAGGAAAAGACAGTACCGCCGTTTTATACCGCATGGTTAAATTTGGTTTTCGGCCGTTGGCTTTTACGTTCGATACCGGGTATTATTCCGATCATATATTTTCACGATCGGCCGAAATGGCTGAGAATTTAGGAGTCAGCCACGAGAGGATAGATATCAGGACTTATGTCAGGAAAATTGATCGGATATCCTACCGGAAAACGGCGGAGCTATACGACCTCCCATACTCAGATAAACTGCAGGCCCGGTTTAGAGGTTTATACGAAGAGGGCCGAGAGCATTACTCGGTGAAGTGCGGACACAGCATTCCGTTTGTCAGAACCTGTCAGTTATGCAGGCGAGTTGTAATACGGGCATATTACGGCGAAGCAGTTAAGAGGGGGATAAATTTAGTCGTATTAGGAATAAATGAGTGGACCGGATTGAGCCGGAACAACTTTACGGCGATAAGAAAGCTAAAGCCTTTCAAGAATAAACCGGCGGTTTATATAGTGCATTTGCCATTTTTGATTCAGGCCAAAATCGGCGATACCCAAAAAATTCTTAGAAAAATCGGATGGAAAGAGCCAAGGGGCGAACTCCTAATAGAATCGAATGCCAATTCCTGTCTTTTTGCTCGGGCCGCCGAGAATAAAGCGAGGAAGTTATTGGGCTTTCACCCTGATTCGACCAGATTAGGACGAGAAGTAACTGCAAGCTTTATTTCCAAAGAGCAGGCCCTTAAAGCGCTTCGGAAACGACACGGTTATTCCTATTCTGTCCGAGAAGTTTTAGAAAAGGCCGGTGTGACTATAGCGTTGCCATAAGGCTGTTCGAAAACCATAGCCACAATTGATCAGCTTTTTCTAAGGAAGCCAAAACGGCCATATTAAGTAAGGCAAACCTGATTAGAGCAAACTTC
>MGJK01000015.1 GCA_001794215.1 Candidatus Yanofskybacteria bacterium RIFCSPHIGHO2_01_FULL_44_24 | reverse complement strand
TCCTTAGCCAATTCGTGAATTCTTGCTGGTTTTATGGCTGTTCTTCTCATACCTACATTATATCAAGAAGGAGGCTATGGTTTTCGAACAGCCTTAGGGTTTTAATTCTTCTGATCAGGTAAAGAAGGGTGTCAGAATGTATCGGCGTTATGGAAACTATTCTGGTGAGTTCTCTGAGCGGTACGATCTGGGTAATCTCCTCGAACCTCGGTATTTTAAGGTGCCTTTCGAATCCGGGTTGGTCAAGGCCAAGCCTTTTCAGGTACTCTTCGGTTCCTATCTGCCAGTCGGCCATTTTCCCGCTCTCTTATTTTGTGAAAGAGCCTAGTTTTGTTATAGTATAATATTACTGAAAAATAACCAATACCCCAAGATGAACGATCAAAAAGAGAAAATAATAATCGGATTTGATATGGACGGAGTCATTGTTAACAATACTCAGCCTAAAATAAGATTGGCCAAGGCGCTTGGTTTTAAGTTATTACCGGAACAAACTCCCTCCGAAATTATATCTAAGCATCTTCCCTTACTCGTTCTGAGGGAATTGCAGCGAAATCTTTACGACAACATTGAAACGGCATTGACCACGCCTCTTATGAGGGGAGCTCGGGGCGTTCTGACTGCGGTGAAGAAATCCGGTTTCCCTTATTTCCTGATATCCCGCCGGCGGATTCCCCACATCGCCCAGGGGATACTAAAAAAACACGGTCTTTGGCCGTACTTTTTCGATGAAGATAACGCTTTTTTTGTCCTTGAACCAGAAGATAAAGATGTTAAGGCGGCTCAGTTGGGGGTAACTCATTATATTGACGACGAGGTAGGAGTCATCAGCAAACTTAACAGCGTTAAGTGCCGCTTCCTATTTGATCAGTTTAATATTTTTAGCCACCAGCCCCACTATACCAAGGTTACTTCTTGGGCTGAGGTCAAAAAACGTCTCTTTGGGTAGGGCTATTCGGGGAGGCCCGGCCCGAGCTGCTATGCTTGCCATATTCAATAATTTATAGTATAATTATACCATAAAATTCTATGCTTGTTAACCAGCTAAAAAATCTCGGTTTGTCAGACAACGAAGCTAAGGTGTATTTGGCCATGCTTGAGCTTGGTCCGGCCACAATGCTTGAAATATCGGCCAAAGCCGGGATTAACCGGCCTACTGCTTATGTCCAGGTTGAATCTCTGAAAAAACTCGGCTTAGTAAGCACTCAAAATAAAGGCAAGAAACAGCTATTCGTAGCTGAGTCGCCTGAATACTTAGAGTCTGTTATTGAACGGGAAAGGAGAGATTGGGAAGGCAAGAAAGAAACCCTTAATAAACTGATGCCCGAGCTTATGACGGTTTTCAGTTTGGGCGATCAAAAGCCTGAAGTAAGATTTTTCGAGGGAAAAGAGGGGTTGATGAGGATGGAGCGGGAATTTCTAAAGGCCAAAGAAAAGAAAATCATAGGTATTACTTCTCTTGATGATGTGATTAAGCTTTTTCCTGATTCTCCAGACTCGGAATCGTATTCTGACAAAAGGGTTAAAAAGGGTATTCATTCGCGCTCCATATACACATCTTCAAAGGGGCCGGTATTTAAAGAAAGCGATCCCGCTATGTTGCGGGAAGCTCGATATATTTCCCCGGATAAAATGCCTTTTAATGTAGACATAACCGTCTATGATGATATTGTCGCTATCGCGGCTTTGAAGGGAAAGATTTCCGGTGCCATGATCAGGCACCAAGAAATCGCAAATTCTTTCCGGAACCTGCTCAACTTGATTTGGAATATCTCCGGCAAGATATAATTCTCTCTTGGGAAACAAAAAGGCCATCCCCCTGAAAGGGTGGACGGCCGAAACCCATGACTCGCTTCACCACTAATTTCTAAAGTTCTCTTGAGCTCTTAAAATTGAATTCATCTCGAGCCCACGTTGGACCTCCTTTGGCAGGAGGCATTTGGCCTATCCCTTTTTCGCGCTTGAGATCCGATCTCCTGTCGACGGGGAACAGGCCTGCGTTTCTCCCGCTGGTTCCTCTTGTCGAGGGTAGCCTGCCCTCAGGCTACATGTCTATTATACGCCTTACCGTAATTTTTGTCAAGAAAGGGTGACAAAAATGATCGCGTTTATTTTTTCTTGTAAAAAAACAATCACGGTTATTTTATTGGTTATCATGACACCTGCCATGTTCAAAAAAGCAAGGCTTTAAGCCGTTACTTTGAACATTTTTTTATTTTTTGTCCGAGGGGCTTGACAAATTATTTCATTTGAGTATAATACTGGCAGTTAAGTTAAATCGGCATCGAAAGTTGCCGGCCAGACAAAGTTAGAGGATTGACCGAGCTCAGCTCGGTGGAGCTTTGAGCATATAGTGGTATCAGCCGTCTAGATAATTAACGCGGCCCCCACAATCAAAGCTCCGGCCTCTTTCTGAGGCAATATGTGCGAATAGGCATGTTTCACATATTGTTTCAGAAAGGGGCAACAAGCTTATACCTTGAGCTCCATTGATTATTGTTTTTCGGTCAGCAGTTCTTTCATTTTTGGAGGTGTGTATGAATGATCAGATTGTGACAGCGGCGGCGGAGAAGTCCCTCGACAAGGCTCAGGACAAGCCCTTCGGATGTCATGGCGAGCCGAAACCCGGCAAGCCGTGTCAGACGAAGATGGCTCAGTCCGAGGCCTGGGTGCCGGCCCTGTCGACCATCCGCAAGGTCGTCGGGCGTTGGCCCTCGGTCAAGGATCTGGCCGACCACATCCACTGTGGTCGTTGTGCGACCCTCGGCCGCAAAGCCGGACTCCGCTTCTATCGCTACCAGCAGACGGTAGTTGAGATGGAGCAGCGTCGGGTCCAGCGCCAGCAGGCCGCCCGCCAAGCCTTCAAGCGCTACTTATAGCGCATCCAGTCCCGGCCTTATGCCGGGACCCCCACCAAAGTTTTGTATGCGAATAGCGTTACAAATACGCACATGCGAATACAAGGTTTTGGTGGGGGTGAAGGGCGGCAAAACAGACTCGCCGTCGATCATGACGGAGTAGTGAGTCTGCTGTCCTTGAGCAAGACAGAAGGGGTTACAAGCCTGAAGCGGACGGTTGCTCGCTGTTCGCTATGACCCTGTCTTTCACTTCCACCTCTACGGCCGAGTGTAAAACTCGGCCTCCCACCAAAGTTTCTTTAAAGAGATTTTGGTGGGAGAGCGGAGAAGTAGCGCAAAATCTATGTATCAGGACGTGTCATGGAACCCTGTGGCTCGCGTAGAACCATCTCCCAACCTTCTCATGAAGAGCAAACCGCTCTTTTCATGGGTCGCTCCTGGAGTTACACCCCAGGAGTCGTTGAACATCTCGGTGGCCGTTCAGGGATTCTACCGCAAAGTCGAATCAATGAACGCCGATGAGGTGAAGCGCGCCTTCAAGGACGAAATTCTCGCCATGAAAGAGGCGATGTCCGAAAAGGGTGTAGTGATCCTCGAGCCGCGATGGTTCGCCAACTTCTTCAAATAGGAGTTGGACCCAATCTGTCAGCTTTGGGCTGACGGGGCCCTACAGAGCCTGGCAACAGAATCTGCATGTCCCGAGTTCTTTGAGGAGAGATGGAGAAAAATATATTAGAGAGTCTTATCGAAGAGATTCTTAAGGCAGCAATCGGAGTAGAAGTCAGTGTCTGCTCTTTGGGAAATGAATGGTCTGTCAATATTAACGGCGAACTCTTCAGCTTCGTGGTTGATGGCGAATTGGTCGTTCGTATCCCTACTTTGCCTATCTGTGCAAAATAAAGGTTGCACCGGGGTGTGATCGCAGTCCCGGGAACAGATAATGCATCCGCTGAATGGTTTTCGGCGTAAACAAATCAACCGGCTGAGTCTCTGACTCGGCCTCCCACCGAAGTCTCATAGTTCTGCGTCTATGAGGCTTCGGTGGGAGAAATCCCATTCTTTCAAAAAAATGTACCCTTAATTTACTGGCCATTTTGTGCGAAGGCACATCTGGTTGGTTATTCTGGGGAATTTCAGAATCGAGGAGGTGAAATGATGGAGCAGACTTGCCTGTATGTGCATGTCGCAGGATGGATGACTGGTCGGCGGATTCTCATTGACGGTAAAACCGTCAAGTTCGAGGTCGCCGGACTTTGCAATCCGTTCTGTGATTCGTGCAGAAGCAGGATAGCCCTGGCTGACCGCCGCATGCAACTTGTTGGAAACAGCGTGAAATATCGCTGGACTTCCCGCAATTTGCGTGAGGCGTGCTTCCTGGTGTTCGAGGACTGCGGTTGGAAGCCGGACGAGGCAATTTCTCGTTTGAGCGACTTACTGGGTCTTCGGATCAGCCTTGCCGGCTGATCTATCTTGCGACGCGGGGCCGAGCGACGGCCTGGCAACAGAAGGAGCGTGAGTCCTTCCAACTCACATCCATCCCGCCGATTGCGGTTCCTGTTCTGCTAAAACAGGTTACTCGTCCTGAGTGTAAAAATCCGGCCGACTTATGTCGGCCTCCCACCGAAGTCTCATACTTCTGCGTCTATGAGGCTTCGGTGGGAGAAATCCCCAGTCCTATGACAAAAGAAGAGCGGGAAGAACAGCGAGAAGAAAGAGCTATGGAGCGACTCAGAAAAGTTGCTTCAGAAAACTCTAACGGCGACCCTGTTGTGGAGGAGATTCTTCTGTTGAATCTCATGTACAATTGGGGCAAAGGCAACAATCCGCATACTCCGTGGATTGACAAGCCTCACGTCGTCAACGGCGTTAAGTTCTGGCGCGTCGGTCATAACGCGTCTCACGAATTTTACGTCGGCACCGACGGAACCGGAAAACGTTTCCGTTATTCTGTCGGTGAGAGTTGCACCGTTGATACCGAAGGCCGGCCTCTTGAAGAGGATGGCATCCCCGGTATTGACGAGTACTTTGCCGAAGTAGCCAACTTCTACGGCTACCTCGGACACTTCTAATCGTTGTGACCCGGTTAATCTGTCAGCTTTGGGCTGACGGGGCCTTACAGAGCCTGGCAACAGAATCTGTACGTCCCGGCCTTGCGTCGGTCGGGACTCCCACCAAAGTTTTCAATACCCTTTATGATATATCATGAAGGGTAGCTGATGGTTTTGGCGGGAGAGGAGTAAACAAGCAAACCGGCGCAATACGTACGATGAGGCGAGGCGTCCGTATGTGACGATGAAGGCCACTGTACAGCCGGACTTTAAGGCTTCTCTCCTGTTCTTTGAAACAACAGGCAACCCGACGGGCCTTTGATCGGCGGGAAAGTACTGTCTTTTTAAAACAGAAACAGGAGGCCGCTATGGCCCAGAAAACGGGAGCAATGAAAATTCTGCGCGACTACTTCGGCTACAAGCCGGGGCAGGCGCTCAAAGACTTCTCGGAGGAGCTCAAACAGCTTTCCGAGGCGGAGAAGCGCGAACTCACTGAGCTTGCCGCCAAGGAGCTTGGCGTCGAGGTCGATTGGGGTCCGCTCCAGTAATTCCGGAGCGGGTTCTACAACATGCTTTCTGCCGAGCTTTCAATCGGTAGATGACAGATCCCGGGTCATTAAAAGAGGGAACTTTAAAAAGGAGGTGAGTAAGTTGATCCGGCAAACTAATTTGCGAGACAACGGTCAAGGAATGAAGAGAGACATCGGCGGTTGTCGGCGGCCGCTCATGGCGGCTCTTGAGAGCATGGTGGTTTACGAACTTGGCTACGGAGGTAGCGTAACTGATCTCTCTGAAACCAAGGTTGTTGTCGAGACGGTAGTTCTCGGCTGCAAGGATGCCACAATCTTCGAGGGTTCAAGGGAAGAGATGGAACTGATCGTCAGGGTAGCGGCGTGCCATGCCGTAATCATGGGCGATGAGACGAGTCGCGGTGCAATCATCGAAAGGGTGGCCGATTTTCTCGGCACGCTTCCCAGTGATGTCGGCGGGTCGCCGCTTTACATCTCTCTGATGGCTCCGTTCTTGATAGGCGGGCCATCGACATCCGCCGCTCTGCTCTTAGGTTTAGGCATTACCGATCCGGTAGTGATTAACACCTTGATGCCGATCTCTCTCAAGGATCTTATGGCGGCTGTCCAGCTCCACAAGGAGACGGATATTCCGCTTCCGGAAATCGTGAGAGAAATGGGGCTTGCAAAGGGGTAGGCCTCAAACATGGGGTAGTCCGACTTGTCGGACTACCCTCCTTAAAAATGATATAATGAAATGGAGAAAATCATGAAGAAGAAACGAGTCAAGAAAGCCTATCAGAAAATACGGATTCCTTTGCCCCGTCAAACGGGCGGATTCCATGTTGCCGATAAAGGCGGAAAATACCGAAGAACCGCCGAGAAGGATAAAATACGGCAGGAAGTTAAGGCCGAGCTTGAATAGACTCGGCTTTCTTATCCGTCATTAATAAAAATATGTTAAATCCAGATCACAATTTAATCAGTGACAGCTATGGCTATAAAAAGGAGCTCTTTTCAGGCTTCTTTGGCCATGGCGGTTTTGGTTTTCATTAGTTACGACTAATATCTTTGAGACTCTAAGAACGCCCCGGCCAGATAGGCCGGTTTTGCTTATCTGGGCTACATTAATAAAAAGGAGGCAACAATGACCGTCAAGTTTGTTGTTACGGATAAGAGAGTTATATTCGGGTCAATAGACTACAACTACGATTCTCATTCATCTGTCGCTCAGCAGAATGGCATACCCTTGTCCTCGGTAAGAGGAGGAGGTATTGCTGATCTTGCGGGAAAGAGAATTTTTGGAACATCTTACGGGTTTGGCCCGTATAATCCCGATATTGTCCGATCATTTCTGCCTGGTTGGCAGGTGGATCAGCCTGCGGATTACTAAGATTCGTACTAAAACCATATCGTATCAAGCCGAGATTAATCTCGGCTTTTACTTTTCAAAAATAAGTATTTATCATATTATAACGTCATGATTACAATAGACGATTTCAAAAAAATTGATCTAAGAGTAGCCAAGATCCTCGAGGCTGAAAAGGTCGAAGGTTCTGACAAGTTAGTCAAACTGCAGATAGATTTAGGAGAAGAATTAGGGAAGAGGCAGATTGTTGCTGGTATAGGATCCATTTATACCCCCGAGCTTCTTGTGGGTAAACAGATTGTGGTAGTGGCAAACTTGGAGCCCCGGAACCTTAAGGGTCTTGAAAGCAACGGGATGCTTTTGGCGGCCAGTGACAAAGACGGCCCGGTTCTTATAATTCCCGAGTCAGAAGTTAAAGAAGGTGCGGGGATAAGATAAATATGAAAAATCAGGTTATTGTAATTCATGGAGGGGATTCTTTCGATAACTATCGGGATTATTTGAAGTTCCTCAGGAGCTGGAAAATAAATTTCGATGACTATATCCAGAACAGGGCCGGCTGGAAAAAAAATCTCGCCAAGAAACTCGGCAAAGACTTTCAGGTTATTCTTCCCAACATGCCGAACTCTTTTAATGCCAAGTATTCCGAGTGGAAGATATGGTTTGATAAATTCGTTCCTTATTTCAAATCCGGCGTAATTATGGTCGGGCATTCTATGGGCGGTATATTTTTGGCCAAATACCTTTCAGAAAATAAGCTTTCGAAAAAAGTGAAAGCCGTTTTCCTGATCGCCGCTCCTTACGATGATAAGGATTCCGAATATTCGCTGGTTGATTTTATTTTGCCGAAGAGCCTTAAAAAATTAGAACAGCAGGCGGGTAAGATATTTATATATCAAAGCAAAGAAGATCCCGTCGTTCCTTTCGCGGATTTCGGTAAGTATCAGAAGAGTTTGAAAAATAGTATTGGAAGGGTCTTCCTCGGTCGCGGTCATTTCAATCAAGAAGATTTTCCCGAACTGATCCGGGACATTAAAGGCTTGTATAAATGAAAAATTCTAAATTTAAAGATTCGGTTTTGGGCGTGGTCCGGAGGATACCCAAGGGTCAAATTCTAACCTACAAGGAGGTTGCCCGGCTTGCCGGAAACCCGCAGGCTTACCGGGCCGTCGGAAACATTTTAAACAAGAACTACGACTCAGCCGTACCCTGCCACAGAGTTATAAGATCAGACGGCAAAGCCGGAGGATATAACCGCGGGTCGGAAAAGAAACTCTTGATTCTCAAAAAAGAAGGAATACTGTGCTAAGATTGTCATATGAGCTATCGCATACTTTTGGCCGGAGGGGGCTCGGGCGGGCATGTTTACCCGCTTGTCGCGGTCGGAAAAACGCTTAAAACAATCGCCTCATCAAGAGGTCTAAGCTTAGAAATTCTTGTCGTAGGAGACGGAGATTTCATCGGTAAGGCCGTTATGGCGGCTCAGCTGCCATTTAAAAGAATTATAGCCGGAAAGCTCAGGAGATACGCGAGTTTGGATAATGTCATAGATTTTTTTAAAATGCCGGCAGGCCTTATCCAGTCTTTGTGGCATATTTTTTGGTTCATGCCCAATGTTGTTTTCGCCAAAGGCGGTTATGCCTCTCTCATTCCTTGTTTGGTGGCCCGTCTGTACTTAATACCAGTTTTCATCCACGAATCCGATTTTGTGCCGGGTTTAGCCAACAGATTGATCGGCCGGATAGCCCGCAAAGCGTTCATATCGTTCGAAGATTCGGCTCAGTATTTTCCAAAGACGGAAACGTTATTTACTGGAAATCCGGTAAGAAAAGATTTATTCGGCGCCGATCGGGAAGCCGCTTCAAGGTTTTTTAATTTAAGCCCGGTCAAGAAAACTGTATTATTCTTAGGCGGAAGCTTGGGAGCGAAAGCGATCAACGATGTAGTTTTGAATTCACTCGTGGTAATGACCGAAAACTATCAGATTATTCACCAATGCGGGCAAGGCCAGTATGAGGAAGTGAAAAAAGAATCTGATAAGTTTATTGAGGAAGGCGGAGCTGCTTACGGACTGAGAATTAAGGAAAATTATCAGCTGTTTCCTTTCCTTGAAGAGGAAGCCCTCTCGATGGCCTATGCGGCCGCCGATATTACAGTTTCTCGCGCTGGAGGACAAATTTTTGAATTAGCTTGCTTAGGTAAGCCCGTGATCGTCGTACCAAGAGAAAATTCTTCGGCGAACCATCAACTTTACAATGCTTCCGAATTTGTTAAATACGGAGCGATGATGATCGAGGAGAGAAACCTAACCCGGGATGTTTTAATGCAAAGGGTCGGCTTTCTTCTCGAGCCGGATAATTACAGAATAGTTGGCGAGAAGATCAAAACTTTTGCCAGGCTCGACGCCGATGAAAAGATTGCGGAAGAGCTACTAAGTCAGTAGGTTGTAAAGTTTATAAGGTTCGTAAAGTTTGAGGTATTTTCTTTAAGAACTTTAAAAACTTTTAACTTTATAACTCAATGTGGAGCGTTCTCGGTCACAATAAAAATAAGGCTTATTTTGAGACTGTCTTAAAAAACAGCAGTGCAAGCGCACCCGGCCACAGTGCTTTATTTCATGCCTATCTTTTTTCGGGCCAGGAGATGATCGGTAAAAAAACATTCGCTCTTGATCTTTATCGTAACGTCAATGGCCGAGAGGAGATCAGAAGTTCGGATTTGGATTTTAAGATGATATTTCCGAGGTTGTCAGAGGGTGAGGCCAAGATATATATCGAGGACATACGAGAAATAAAGTTGTTCTTGTCGCTCAAGCCGAATTTCGGTCCTTATAAATTTGTCGTTATCGATAACGCCCACGCTCTTACTCCGGAAGCTTCTAATGCCTTGCTCAAAATTTTAGAAGAGCCGCCGCCGTTCTCCGTTATTATACTTGTAACTTCCACTCCCAAGCTTCTGCCGCAAACAATTTTGTCCCGATGCCAGCTTATTCGTTTCATTCCTTCCGTTGAAGGGGCCTTAGATTTTATAAAATCTAAAAAAGTTAAAAATGAGGATGCTGATTTTCTGATACAGATGTCGGCCGGAAGGATAGGCTGGATAGAAAAGATTTTAGAATCAGGCGAACTCAAGGATGCCAAAAGAGCCGTCGATGATTTTAAGAAACTTCTGAAAGAGGGGACTTTCGAGAGGATGATTTATGCAAAGAAAGCCTATGAATCAAAAAGCTATCCCGCTCTTGTGAATTTTTGGCTGGATTGGCTTCATTACCAGCTAAAGCACGGCTCAGATATCCCGGTTTCTAAATTGAAGGAGGCCGCCAAAAACTTATTAAAGCTTCATTATCTAATTTCTCAGCCTCAATTCAATCATCGTTTAGCTCTGGAGAATTTTCTTATTAACTTATAGAGTCCACTCTTAAAATACCATCAAGCCAGCTTAGGCCACCCGAGACTTTAAGGTTTTAAAATGCTTCGCTTGCATTATACTACGATCGTGGTAGGGTGTCACCATGCAAATATCATCTGTCGGTTCCATGATACTGATGATAGTTAGAGAGATCGGAGAGATAACCGTTAACGCATTTTTTAATCCAAAATATGCCAAGAAATACGGTTACGGCAATAGATATGAAAAACGAAATTCTTATCATGTTGCGATTTCCAGACTGAGAAGGAGGGGATTTATAACCCAGTATAAGAACAAAGAAATTTATCGCCTAACTTCCTTAGGAGAAAAAGAGGCCTTTCTTTGTGCACTGAAAGATTTTCGGTTATCTACCGATAAAAATTCTCCGCAAGATACGAATTGGGACGGTAAGTGGAGAATGATATTTTTTGATATACCGGAAAAGAAGAGAAGATACCGAGACGAACTACGTTTAATGCTGAAAGTTATAGGGTTTAAAGAATTTCAAAAGAGCATCTGGGCGTATCCCTATAAAGTGCCTAATTTTTTGAAAGAAATTTTATTTGAAGAGCAGATGAAGCATTATACGAGGCTGATTACTACTGATAAGATCGAATATGATAAAGACCTTCGAAGAATGTTTAAACTATGAGTGACAGAATATAACGATCGCGGTAGAGTGTCATCGTTTTGAGAATCTGTCAGCGGGGCTTGACAGATTCTGTAGATTTGCTATAATGAGAGGGTAATATACGTTCTTTGAGCTGACACTGTCCCTGAAAGATTACTTTTTAAGCGGTTTTTCGGGGGCAGTGGGGTAACGCCGAAATGGCCAACCTCGAGGTCCGCCTGTCTCGAAAAGCAGGCGGACCTGCCCGTGATCTCTAATTCTTTGGTGTCCGGAACGCGGCCGCGATCCCCGGGCGTTGAGGGCGGTTAAGGGGTGGTGCCCGGATGGGGCCATCGCAGAGCTGGAGGCAAGGGCCAAGCGCCGATGTGCGCAAGGCTTCCTCCCGTCGCCACTCAAGCGACGACCGTTCTCCGGTCAGGTTGAGTGCCTGATCGGGGGCAAAGCTCTAACAAAAGATCCATCGGAGATCGGAGAAAGAAAGAAGGGCGGGTCGCCTGCGGCGCGGGACAGCGGCGCGGCGACCCGCCGATCATCGGGCGAGCAGAAACAGAAAGAGACGACAGTGGCCGCGGGGCGGGAGGGAGAGCGCGAAGCTCTATCCCTCCCGCGGTCGAATCAACGCTGGAGGTAACCCCCCCCCAGCTTTTTTTTAAAAAAATTCGTGGTATATTTTAAAGATGACTTACAAAGACTTAATTAATCAAAAGAAGGGGGATTTTAACGCTGCTTTCGAGCATGCTCGAAGCGAAGTTGCCGGCATCAGGACCGGCCGGGCTAACGCCAGTATGGTTGAGGATGTGGCTGTGGAATATATGGGCTCACGATTGAAAATAAAGGAATTGGCTACGATCACTACTCCTGAGCCTCGGGTTATACTTATTCAGCCTTGGGATAAGCAGGCCATACCTTTGATTGAAAAAGCTTTACGGGAAAGTTCGAGCGGTTTAAACCCTTCTGCGGATTCAAACGGCGTTCGACTTACTCTGCCTCAGCTGACAGAAGAGAGGCGCAAAGAATTTATTCGCATTCTTCATCAGAAAGTCGAAGAGTCCAGAATAAAGGTTAGGCAGGTAAGGGAGGATGTATTGAAAAAAGTTCAGGCCGAAGTCCGGGCTAAAACTGCCCGCGAAGATGATCTGCATAGAGCCAAGGAGGAGATCCAAAAGATTGTTGACGATCTTAATAAAAAATTTGACGAGCTTACGAAAAAGAAAGAAGCGGAGCTCCTCAACAGTTAAAAGTTCATCAAGTTTATAAAGTTCATAAAGTTTAAATGAAAATTAATAGTTTTGAAGAAATTATATCCTGGCAGAAATCACAAGAGCTCACCGTTTTAATCTATAAACTCTTTAGGGCAAGCAAGGATTATAGTTTCAGAGACCAAATACAGAGAGCCACGGTCAGTATAGGTAACAACATCGCCGAAGGTTTTGAGAGAAGAAGCAATAACGAATTCAGGCACTTTTTATTCATAGCTAAGGGATCTTGCGGGGAGGTAAGATCCATGGCGTATTTGGCAGTTAAGTTAACATATATCAACGACAAAGATTTTGAGACTATTAAGATGCTATGTTCGGAGATATCTAAGTTGATTTCTGGTCTGATAAAAACTTTATAACTTTATCAACTCGGAACTTTATAAACTCTGTTGATCACATTTTTAATTTTTATCGCGGTTATAGGTGTGCTCGTCCTTGTCCATGAATGGGGGCATTTTGTTATGGCCCGAAAAGCGGGGATGAGAGTTGAAGAGTTTGGATTCGGATTTCCGCCGAAGATTTGGGGAAAGAAAAAGGGAGATACGATCTACTCGATAAATCTGATTCCTTTCGGCGGATTTGTAAAAATTTATGGAGAAGACGGGGGGCACAGGGAGAATCCCGACAGCTTCGGATCCAAAAGTTTCTTCAGCCGGTTCAAGGTTATCGTTGCCGGAGTCGTGATGAATTTTATGTTAGCGGTAGTACTCCTAACTTTTGGTAATTTTTCCGGTTTACGAGTTGATATTTCTGATCCGGCTCTGGCCGAAAAAGCTACTGATAAACGAGTCCAAATAATCAGAATTTCTCCCGATAGCCCGGCCGATTTAGCCGGCATTATGTTGCTTGATGAGATAGTCAGTTTTGAGGACTCGGCAGGCAATATAGCGTATGTTTCGGAAACAGCCGATGTGAGGGGTTTTGTAATGAAAAATTTGGGCAAGACAATAACTGTAACGGTCAAGAGGGGCAATGAGACCTTGGCTAAAGAGCTCGAGCCAAGGTTGAATCCTCCGGCCGGCGAGGGAGCGATGGGAATTGAGATGTCTCTGACCGGATTGATCCACTATCCGTGGTACGAGGCGATTTGGCGGGGCGCTTATAACGCATATCTGATGACCGTTAATACGATCTATGGCTACGGAATTTTATTCAAGACATTATTCACTACCGGTAAGCTTTTAGCTGATGTTTCGGGTCCCGTAGGGATTGCTACTTTGACCGGCCAAGCGGCCCGAGTCGGCATCACTTTTCTGATGCAATTCGTAGCCATGATCTCAGTGAATTTAGCCGTTCTTAATATTCTTCCGTTCCCAGCCTTAGACGGAGGCAGGGCTCTAATGTTGATTATCGAGAAACTGAAAGGCTCACCTCTTAATAAACGGGCCGAGGCCCTGATCAATACGGCCGGCTTCGCCCTTTTAATAGGACTGATGGTCTATGTAACGGTTAAGGACATAGCGAAATTCCTATGACGGAATTGAAGGAACCACAAACTAAAAACCCCGAAAGTACTAAGCACTTTTCGGCTGTGGACGGAGTTATTTCAGAAAATATGACGATTAAGGATAAGGAAGAGATAAGAGATTTTTTTATTGAACGATTTGAAAAGCAGGACATAGAAGACATCAAAGGAGGCGAAATCGAACTTTCTCCCGAACAGGCAAGTTTGGTGGATAAAGCAAACAGGACGACCAACGAATTTCTTACCCGAATAGGCGTTGATCCCAAAATAGATATCGGACCCAAGAATATTCATGTATTAAATGAAGAGACCTTTGATATGCTGGTTAAAAAAAGCAATATCGACCCCTGGGCGTCAGTTAATCCTAAAAGATGTGCGGCTTTTGCTCATACACCCAATCAGGGCATATTTATTCGAGAAAAGAAAGCTCAAGATGATATAGCCTTTTTACATCTGGTCATTCACGAGATGCTTCACTTCAAGGGCTACATAACTCTTCAGCCCGCCGTAGTCGGCAACGAAGAACTCTTGACGGAACGCAGGATGGGGCTACGCATGAGACAAATAGAAAGAGTGAAAAAAACAAAACCCGATGGAAGCGCAGAAAAATTTAACCAGCCGGGCCAGCTTTACTTCAGCGGCTTAGACGAGGCTATAATAGAGAAATCCGCCTTACATATCGTGAGAAATTATGATTTGATATCGAAACCCGAACTTAGGGATGAGCTCGAGAAATCAGAGCTTTTGCGCAAGGCAATGATGGCCCGATTGGAGTATAATTTTAAAGAGAGAGGAGATAAGATGAGCGACGAAGCAACTAACGAACTTACGAAAATCTATTTTCATCTTGATCTGCAATCAGTTATACTACCCGAAGCGGGCCGTTTGTGGGATGAGTACGAAAAATCCGGCCGCGACCCCTCATTTTTAGAAAATGCGATCAGCTTTTACTGCGATTACCAAGGTGAAAGACATCTCTCCGGATACGTAGAAGAGAAATTCAAATTAGATAATTTAACAGTTAAAATTTATTCTAAGAATCCCGGCAGATTCAGTTCTCTGCAGGAAGTCGCAGTGATATTTGCTCAAGCGGTTTTTACGGGCAAAGTATTGCCGTTAGCCCGACTTATAGATGAGACTTTCGGCAAGGGATCTTTTCGAAGATTAGGAGAGGGGAAGGATATAACGGCCGAAGAGGATACTTAATAACATATAAATCCGATGACTGAAAAATTAGAACGACAACTACCCACAGGAATAGGCGGTGAAAAGTTAAATGAAGGCAAGGAGACGTTGCCGGCAGTTGAAGTGGCGAATGAAGTGGCGTGGGTGAATAATAAGATCGAAGCCCCGTTCAAATTAGAAGTCGGCAAGCAATCTCGCTTAGGCATGTTTCTGACCCCGAATAACGAAGGGGAAAATCCTTATCCTGTTGAGGTAAGCAAGGACCAGACTCGTTCGGGAATTTTGGGCAGAGTCATATTTAAAGACAAAGAGGGAAGACTATACAGGGATATTGATATGAAGGGAATAGGGTACAGTCGAATCGGGTATGTTCCATCTGACAGAAATGAAGGCGGGGCGGGTCCTCTTGGATGGCATTCGGTTTATAGGCATATATGGCGTTGGGCCGGAACCACTGGGATTGCTAATCAGGAGCTGATCCGTAGAGATGTTGATTTTTCTGAGAAATTTTTAAAGGCCGGCGTAAGAACGCACAGGGTTATTGCCGTCATCGATCTTAAAGAAGTAGTCGGAAGAGACGGCCGGAAGATGTCTATTAAAGAAGCCCAGAAGGAAGGTGTTTTGAAAGAAAACGATGAGCCGGTTATCGAAATAAGAGCATTCGGAGTCAGATCACGCTTGAGCGATATAGACGCTAATTTCAGTAAACCCGCGATTCAGAAACGATTATTGGAAGATGCGAGAACTATGGTTGCTCAGGAATTAGGGTTAGATCCGGATAAATTTACTGATCAGGAGTATATAGAATGGCTTGTGGACACGATGGCTGTCAACGTTGCCCGTATGCATCATAAAAAATGGGTTCATGGCTATCTTACCACGCACAATATCACTCTTGACGGAAGGATAGTAGATTTGGATTCGGTGGAAAACATTAAGGAGCATGAGCGGAGAGACTTACATCGCGATGAGGATAGAAAAAGTTTCATCGGCGACTGTGATATGGCGGTAAATTCTCTTATACGGCTCCAGGACGTCTTATATTATTATCCTCATCAGTCTATACATCCTCGGTACTGGGTACAAGATAGTTTTAGCCTCGCCTACAAAGGAGAAAGCGAAAGATTGAAAAACAGAAAGAAAGAAGGCGCAAAAAAAGAAATTCCGAAAAAAAACATATGAGACTATCAAAACTTTTTACAAAAACATTAAGAGAGGCGCCGGCGGATGAGGCGTCAAAGAATGCCCAATTTTTGATCAGGGGAGGGTTTATTTCAAAAGTAATGGCCGGAGTTTACGAATATATGCCTTTAGGATGGCGGGTCTTGGATAAGATTAATAATATAATCCGCGAAGAAATGAATGCCGTAGGCGGACAGGAGTTGTTTATGTCGGTATTTCAAAACAAAGATATATGGTCAGCCACCGAGCGCTGGGACGGAGCTAAAGAAGTGATGTATCAATTTAAAGATTCTTCGGGTAAAGAATTGGGCCTTGGATTTACTCACGAAGAACCGCTTACGGCCGCGGCTCAGCATTTTATCAGTTCTTATAAGGATTTACCCAAGGCCGTTTATCAGATACAAACTAAGTTTCGAAGAGAAGAAAGGGCTAAGTCGGGATTGTTAAGGGGCCGTGAGTTTTTGATGAAGGATCTCTACAGTTTCCATGCTGATCAGGAGGATCTCGACCGATATTACGAAGAGGTTGCCGTTGCTTATGATAAAATTTTCAAAAGAGTCGGCGTTAAAGCCCTCAGAACTTCGGCTTCAGGCGGTCTTTTCTCAAAATATTCAGATGAGTTCCAGGTTTTGGCTGATGTCGGAGAAGATTTGATTTATGTTTGTTCTGAATGCGGTTATGCCGAGAATAAAGAAATTCATGCTGAGGGGGGCAGTAAGTGCCCTAAATGCGGACACGGCTTCACGGAAGAAAAATCTATAGAAGTTGGCAATATCTTTAAGTTAGGTACTAAGTTTTCTTCTGCTCTCGGGCTCGATTTTACCGATGAGGCCGGCGCCAAAAAGCCGGTTATCATGGCTTCCTACGGAATAGGCCCCGGTCGGTTAATGGCTACCGCAGTAGAGGTTTCTAATGATGAGCGGGGGATTATCTGGCCGGAAACGATCGCGCCCTACAGGGTGCATCTTGTTTTGCTTGATGAGCAAGGAGCAAGAAGCAAGGAGCAAGAAGTGGCAAATAAAATCTACGAAGACTTGAGTAAAAAAGGGATCGATGTGCTATATGACGACAGACAAGATAAAACAGCCGGGGAAAAGTTTGCTGATGCGGACTTATTAGGCTGTCCTGTCCGGTTAGTCGTAAGCAAGAGGACTCTCGAGAAAGACCAAGTTGAAATTAAAATGAGGAATAAAAAAGAGGTTGCTTTTGCGTCTCTTAAGGATTTGCTTTCTCAATTGCCTTGAAACCTCGCTCTAAAGAATAAAGTATATCATCTTCGTCGGGGGAGTCTCTGTTCTAACTGTCTAAATTTGACATATTGTTATTACGTAGTGTCAAATTTAGGCGAGGTTTTTTTGTTTTCAGTGTTTTGCTTGTTGATAAGGATTTTGCTATCCTATAACCAAATTATGAGTCTTACTTAATATCCTCCTCGCTGCCCGTTCATGTTCAATAAAATATTCGGTTTTTGGTCAAAAGATATAGGTATAGATTTAGGTACGGCCAATACCTTGGTTTATGTTCGGGGAAAGGGGATTGTCATCAACGAGCCATCTATTGTCGCGGTTAACCAGAAAACCGGCAAAATTCTTGCAATCGGGACGGAGGCTCGAACGATGGTCGGTCGCACTCCCGGGCATATCATGGTTTCTCGTCCACTGGTTTCGGGCGTAGTTTCTGATTTTGAAGTTACCGAGCAGATGCTCAAGTATTTTATCGATAAAGTGCATCAGGAAAGCTATTCTTTGGTTCCGCGTCCGCGAGTTGTCATAGGAATACCTTCAGGAGTTACAGAAGTAGAGAAGCGGGCAGTAGAAGATGCGACTTACAGCGCAGGAGCCCGCGAGGTTTATCTGATTGAAGAGCCTATGGCGGCAGCCATAGGAGCCAGACTGCCCGTTCAGGAAGCGGTGGCTAATGTCATAGTTGATATTGGCGGAGGCACAACCGAGGTGGCTGTTATCTCAATGGGCGGAATGATTGCTTCCCGGTCTTTAAGGATCGCCGGCGATAAATTGAATGAAGACCTGATACGCTATATGAGAGAAGAAAAGAATCTTTTAATTGGCGAGGCCACTGCTGAAACGCTGAAGATGCACCTCGGTTCAGCTTACGAACTTGAAGACGAATTGGAGGGCCGGGTTAGAGGTAGAGATTTAGTTTCCGGTTTGCCGAAGGAATTGACTATCAGCTCAGAAGAACTGAGAGAGGCTCTGCACAGATCCACTCGGAGTATTGTCATGGCTGTGAAAAATACTATCGAGGAGACTCCTCCTGAGCTGACCGCCGACCTGATAAACAGGCACATATTTTTAGCTGGTGGAGGAGCGCTTTTGAAAGGAATCGATAAGGCCATAGCTCGGGAGACGAAACTTTTTGTAAAAATCGTCGAGGATCCTCTTACGGCCGTAGCGCGGGGCTGCGGGCTTGTTTTGGAAAATGTCGATCAGCTGAAGTCTGTACTTGTTTCGACTAACAGAGAAGGATACCTTTAGGAAATTTATAATTAACCTAAAATTTTAGTCTAATTAGATCAATTAGATTAATTAAATCAATTAGGACTTGTCCCGATCTCCCCTCAAGCTAATCTTAGGAATGATGGCGGCGGCTGTGCTGCTCGTTTTTTTTAATTTCTATTTTACCAAGGGCATGATCGGCAGCTTGATTATGGGAACAGTTAAGCGGCCGGCTAATTTTGCCGTTGCCGAACTCTCGGATGTCAGATTATTTTTTTCGGAACTGGTTTATTTTAAAAATTTAATCAGCCACAATATTGAACTAAAAAATCAAAATACCGAGTTGACCTATCAATTGGCTCGGCACGAAGATTTCAGGGAAGAGAACGAATTCCTAAAAAAGGCCTTGGGGTTGGGCCTTACCTCGGAGTTTATCGTTATCGAGGGAGGCGTTTTTGGGTCCAATTTTTCTCAACAGGGCTATAGGATGCTATTGAATAGAGGTTCAGCCGAAAACGTTTCAACCGGAGATATTGTAATTTCTGAAACGGGAGTATTTATCGGCCAGATAGGCAAAATTTTTAAGACTTACTCCGAAGTAGGCTTAGTTACTAATCCGGATTTCAAAGTAACGGTAAAAGTCTTGGGATCCGATATATCAGCTATGGCTCGAGGAGGATTATCTGAGGGTATTTACCTCGATTTTGTAAACCATGATGACGATATTAAGGAAGGAGATGTTATCGTAACCAACGGAAGCGATCTTGTGCCTCCGGCCCTGATTTTGGGTACGGTTAATTATGTTGAAGCTGATCCGGTCAGTTTATTCAAGAAGGTTAAACTGAAACCGGCCATAGACGGTATTAACTTGGGCCGAGTACTTGTTATAAAATCATCTCGATGAACTACAAACTGATTTTGTTATTTTTATTTGCTCTGCTGACAGATTATTTTGTTTTTTTTCCTCTCTCGGGAACAAAAGAAACTCTCATTGTTCCCGTGCTTCTGGTTGCCATTGCCGTAACGGCCGATTATAATTCCATGCTCCTGGCCGGGTTTTTATTTTCCGGTGCGGCTGAATTAATCGGCGGTTTTAATACCGGTACGCTGATACTGCCATTTTTGGGAGTTGCCCTGATATATTTCGGCATGGATAAGTTTTTGAGTTTAAAATCGGCTCAATACCGCTTTCAGGACGGCATTCTTAGATTAGTTCCCGAGACTTTGCTTGTAGCGGGGCTCGTTTATATTTTTCAGACTTTGTCTTTTATGGCGGCAAGATTTATTCACGGCGAGGGGCTTGAGTACGCCCGGAGCCTTCATTTTTATAATTATAAGATACTGATAATTGTGCTGATCCAGACGTTTATCGTTGTCGGTCTTCTTAAATATACAAGATCGAAACCCAAGTACGGAATATATGCTTAAATTGAAGAAGACATACAGGATATCCGTAGACGAAGAAGAATTGTCCGGTCCCGAAGAAACATTGATGGACTCGGGCAGCGGCTATGCGGATATGGAAAGACCCATCCAGGACTCTGTGTTCAGGGTATCATTTATCGGCTTTGCCTTGTTGATCGGAGCGGTTTTTATTTTTGTTTTTAAAATCGGAGTTATCGACGGCAAGTATTTCTCGGATTTAGCCCTCAAAAACCGGTCCGTTAATTTTGCCATCCCGCCTCCCAGAGGTATTATTTTTGATCATTTCGGAGCGGCGCTGACAAAAAATGTACCCAGCTTTGATCTTTTAGTTGTTTCTCGCGAATTGAAAGGGGATGCCGACGATACCGGCGAAACCATTTCAAAGGTCGCCCAGATCCTGAACTTGCCCGGAGATTCTTTGGCGGCTTTGATAGCAGAAAGTTCTAAAAAAGAATCGATGTTTTTTGCCGCCAAGGGCTTAGAGAAGGATCAGGCTTTAGCCATAAAATATCTTAATCCGGGAGGATTTTATATCATCTCAAACACCAAAAGGCAGTATGTCGACGGCCACAAATTTTCCCAGATCGTGGGATATACCGGCCAGGTCAGTAAAAATGATTTTTGGGACGATTATTATTTCCCGACGGATACGATCGGACGCCTCGGTTTGGAGGCTCAGTATGAGAAGTATCTCAGGGGCGAACACGGGAATATCTTTTTTATAAAAGATGACTCGGGCAACAACACCGCCAATGAACCGAATGTAGGCAATAGCCTGATCACCACCATAGATTTCAGCCTTCAGAAAAAGTTATACGATGAGGTCTTTGAAGTTCTTAGACAGACGAATTTGTCGAGGGCGGCGGCGGTAATTCAAAATCCCAATACCGGCGCGGTGCTGGGGTTAGTGAGTTTTCCGAGTTTTGACAACAATCTGTTTAATGACGATCTCTCGGTCAACGATTATAAAAGATTATTCGAAAATCCATCCAAGCCTCTTTTCAATAGAATTATAAGCGGTCTTTACAACCCCGGGTCGACCATAAAGCCGTTCATGGGGCTTGCGGCCTTAGAAGAAGGTACGGTGACGTCAAAAGATACTATTCAGGATTGCATCAGTCTGACCGTCCCAAATCCCTACAACCCGGAGTTGTCCCGCACTTTTAGTAACTGGCGGGTTGAATATGGGCCGTTTAATCTAAAAAAGGCGATAGCTAACTCCTGTAATATCTATTTCTTCGCCGTCGGCGGAGGGTTAGGCAAAATCAAGGGTCTGGGCATTGAGAAAATAGCCGGTTATCTCGGGAAGGCTTTCGCTGACTCAGTTTTGGGTATTGATTTGCCCGGCGAAGAAGCCGGATTCGTACCGACGCCAGACTGGAAGCTAAGCAATAGGGGAGAAAACTGGTATTTAGGCGATACCTATAATGTATCGATAGGCCAGGGAGATTTGCTGATTACGCCGTTGTGGCTGAATAGCTACACCTCAGCGATTGCAAACGGCGGGACTTTCTATCAGCCGAGAATAGTCGATAAAATTATAGATGAAAATAAAAATGTTTTGGAAACGATGAATATCCAGATATTAGGCAGACTGCCTTTTAGAAGCGAATTTATAGATGAAATAAAAAACGATATGAGAGAAGCGGTCGTATCGGGAACGGCCCAGCTTTTAAACGGCTTACCTGTTAAAGCCGCCGCCAAAACCGGAACGGCCGAAGTGGTAAAGGGTCGATCAATAAATTCCTTGTTTGTTTCGTTTGCACCGCTTGAGAATCCGGAGATAGCAATAACCGTTTTAATCGAGGGGTCCGCCTCCAATCAAGGCTTGGCTGTTCGGGTGGCTAACAATGTATTAAAATGGTATTTTGAAAGGATGCAAAATGAAAAGGTAAAAACGCAGGATAATTAACGGTTGATATGCGAGCTAACTTGTCGGTACGATACGATCATGGTAAGATGTGTTAACTTTTAATTATTATAGAGCGAGAGTAGGGGCGGTATAATAATATAATTCTACGCTTCACGCTTGACGCTTTACACTTAAATAGTGGACAACCAATATTTCAGTAAAGAGGGTTTGGAAAAATTAAAAAATGAGCTGGAGGAAAGGCTCAATGTTTTAAGACCGGATATTGCCCGGCGCCTCAAGGAGGCCAAAGAGGAGGGAGATATATCCGAAAATGCCGCTTTCGACAGCGCTAAGGAAGCGCAGGCCGTCAACGAGGGCCGGATCGAAGAGATCAAAGAAACCTTAGAAAATGCGAAGATATTCACCGGCAGTACCGGCAAGGGAATGGTTGAAGTCGGTTCGAGCGTTACTGTTGAATCAAAAAACGGAACTCAGCATTTTGTCATTGTCGGCGCCGCAGAGTCGGATCCGCTGAAAGGCTTTATCTCAAACGAATCTCCGCTTGGAAGCGCTTTTCTCGGCCACAAAAAAGGAGATACGGTAAAAGTTCTCACGCCCAAGGGAACGGCGGAGTATAAGATTATAGAGGTGAAATAGCGCTCCGCCCTAACCCGTTCGGGGCACGCCATAAACTTTTACTCGGGTTTAGCCAATGAAGGGCACGATGTAAATTTCTGCTGAAATTTCATCTTTTACTCGTTCCGGTCGAGCTCCGTAAATCCCTTCATCGGCTAAACCCTCGCTCTGAGCTTGGTCAGCTTCCGCAAATCCTCTCATAAGCCAAGGCTTCGTTATGATTTTCCGTAAATCCCTTCATTGCGGGTTAAGGCTCCGTTCGATGTTTAAACAAAAAGACACCGCTTTCGCCGGTCCCGCTTCGGTTAAGAAGCGGGACCGGGTAGTTGCGGTGCGTGTTAGACGGCCTTCTTAGCCGCCTTGTCTTCCTCGGCGGCCTTCAGGAGCCACGCCGGGATCCACATCCCGTCGCGCTTGTCCGTCTTGGTGATCACCTGTCCGCGTTCGTTCGGGGCTTTGAAGGCCTGTCCGAACTGGACGTAGCGGAGGTTCTCGTCGGTTCGACGAGAGTCGTCCCGGTAGGCTGCCTCGGCCTCGGCCGGACGAAAGTCCTTGAGGATGTCCTGCGGAATCGTCTCAACGCCGACCCAGCCATTCGGGTATTCCAGACGGGCGAGCTTGGGCGATCCGGCCGACGAAAGATCGACTACGAGCTTGTTGCGAAGGTTCATCGTTCTTCTCCCGGGCCCTGGGGCCCAATGTCTACCCTACCTTAACATTATAGCATACATTATACCTATTTGTCAAGACACTCCAACAAGCCTATTTCATGGCTTTTTTAGCTGTTTTTGGTATCATTAAAGCATTATGGCCATAGAAGAAATACGAAAAGCAAAAATAGACAAAATCAAGGAATTACGTAAATCCAGCGTTGATCCGTATCCGGCCGACTCTAACCGTGAGTTCTCCGTTGCCGATGCGCTCAAGAATTATGAAGAGTGGAAAGAGAATAAGGTCATAGTCTTAGCCGGGAGGATTCTGGCTAAAAGAGAGCATGGGGGCTCTACTTTTCTTGATTTGAACGACGGCTCGGGCAAAATTCAGGTTTATATAAAACAAGATGGCATCGGTAAAGAAAAATATAAAGAATTTGAAGATGCTATCGATATCGGTGATTTTATCGAAATCAAGGGACAGTTAAGAGATACGAAGAAGATGGAAAAGACTTTGTATGCCGATAGCCTTGTTCTCCTTGCAAAAGCCCTTCTGCCTTTGCCCGAAAAATGGCATGGGCTTCAGGATGTCGAAGAGAGATTGCGTAAAAGATATCTTGATTTGATAATGAATCCGGGAGAGCGGGAACTTTTTGTTAAAAAATCCCAATTTTGGCAGGCGGTTAGGAATTTTCTTCTCAAAGAGGGAGGACTTGAAGTTGAGACGCCGGTGCTGGAAAGGATACCGGGCGGAGCGGACGCCGAACCGTTTGCCACGCATCTTAATGCCCTTAATATCGATTTGTATCTGCGCATCTCTTTAGAGCTGAATCTGAAGCGGTTAATCGTAGGAGGTTATGATAAGGTTTTTGAGATCGGAAGAATTTTCAGAAATGAAGGTATAGATAAAGAGCACCTTCAGGATTATACCCAGATGGAAATGTATTGGGCTTACACTGATTATGAGAAGCTGATGCCGGTTATCGAGAAACTATTTAAGCACATAGTCAACGAAACCCTCGGAAGCTTTAAGCATAATTATCAGGGCAAAGAGGTAGACTGGTCGCAGAAGTGGGAGAGAGTCGATTACTATGAAGCCTTTCAGAAACATACGGGAATAGATTTGGCCGAGGCCAAGGAATCCCAGCTGAAAGATTATGCCAAAAAAGAGGAGATTGATACCGTAAAGCATATCGGCCGAGGCCGATTGATAGACGTTATTTTTAAAAAGAAGATCCGGCCTCATTTAATAAATCCCGGATTTCTTATTTTGCCTCCCGTAGATATAGAGCCCTTAGCTAAGCGATGGCCGAAAGATTCTAACCGCGTAGAGCGTTTTCAGGTTGTAGCCGGAGGTACGGAATTGGGCAAGGGTTTCTCCGAACTGAATGATCCCCAAGATCAATTAGACCGATTCAACGAGCAGACTAAGCTCAGGGAGAAAGGAGACAGAGAAGCTCAGAGGTTGGATGAGGATTACGTTGAGGCTTTAGAATACGGAATGCCGCCGACGGCGGGATTCGGAATGTCAGAAAGATTTTTTGCTTTCTTAATGGATAAGCCGGTAAGGGAAACGGTATTTTTCCCGTTAATGAGGCCGAAAGAATAAGCGGTGTTATGAAAACTCCGGAAAAAATTGGATCAGCGGAAGCTCCCGACGAAAAAGGCTTGTGGGAGAGGTTTGGTCGCAAAATTTCTTCAAAACTAATGACTATGGCCTTGGCCGGTTTTCTTACTTTTGGTCCGGGTACGACGAGAGAGAGCTATGCAAACCAGCTAAAAATTTCTCAACGAGAAAATTCTGCCCCTCAGTTCGTAGTCGAAAACGGGCTGACGGAAGAGAAACTAAAAGCTTTCGAGGAAAGGTTAAAAAGAGAGGAGCCCGAATTTATTATTTGGCTTGGATCTTTCGAAAACAAAGTAAACAAGGAGTTGGATGAATTGTCAGACGATATACTTATTGCAAACCCGGCCAAGGATAAAGAAGAGGAACTCCAGGTTTTTAAAGTACGGCCCAAGGAATACGCCGATAAGCACATTGATCTTGACCACGCGATTTTGGATGCGATAAGGAAGGACTCGGATCAATTTCGCCGGTATATTGCCATGCTCAGGGATAATATGAGATCCTTAATATTAGGTCCCCTGATGGTCCATGACTCAAGAGCGGTTAGAGAGGACTTGATTCAGCATCTCGATTTTCCGTCGGTGGTGTTTGAAAATCACAGCATTTCGCCGAGCAGCGCTTACGCGCGCGAGTTAGACATCGAGCTTATAAACGCAACCAATGAACAAGTTCCCCTGCCCGATAAATGGCAGCCCGCCATGTTCTTTAATCCGCGATCTTTCAGCGGTAAGACGGATACGGAGATGAACGCTTTCGTAGATGCTTTTATCCACGAATTGAACCACACTCTTCAGCCTGGCAGTTTCGTGAGCAGGGCCGCTATAGAAGGAAGAAGGACTCATCTGATGCAGATATTCAGGGAGGGTTCGGCACAGGAAACGACCTTAGCAAGCGTTCAGATGCTGCATCAGAAATATCCCAAAATGGAATTAAAACCCTATGTCGGCTATTCAGAGTACGACGGCAGGGTAGTCATAGCTTCGATCGTCAGCGCTATACTGGAAAACCACAAACCCGATGACAGTATTTTTTCAAAATGGTACCATGGACTGATCAGCTATGATGATTTTAAGGTTGAATTAAGGCAAGCCTTGGAAAAGTTGAATGTGAATAGCGACAAGATAGTGGCCTATTTCGATAAGATTGAGAAGGATCCCGTCCCCGACTACGGTACGTTAGTTAAAAATTTCATTGTTTTCATGGTCGTGGAGTTAAAATTAGGCGAAGTTAATTTTAACAGCAAGTTAATTGAGAACGTTCTGAAGGAGGATCGGAACGTAGATCCGTGGCAGGTAGAGAATATAAGAAGTACAACAATGGGAGGGGTTAAAAAAGCTATCGATCAGGGTATCAAAAAGTTAAAAAAAACCGCTTCGATAAAATAGTATGTTGGACATCAGGTTTATTCGCCAGAACAAAGATGAGGTAAGGAAAAACATCGCTGAACGAGGGATGAATGTTGATGTCGACGAATTACTCGGTTTGGATGAAAGGCGCCGGGAGCTGATGGCCAAAATTCAGGAGCTTAGGGCCGCTAGAAATAAAGCCTCGGAGGGCAAGCCATCTCCTGAAGAAATAGCGAAAATGCGCGCAGTAGGGGACGAGATAGCCATGATGGAAAAAGAGCTTCGGGAATTGGAGATTTACTATCTCGAACTTCTGAAAAAAGTGCCGAACATGACTCATCCCGATGCTCCAAGGGGCGGAGAAGAAAATTTTAAGGTTCTTGAAAAAAACGGGAAAATTCCCAAATTTGAATTTAAGCCGAGGGATCACGAGGAACTTATGCTCGGTCTTGATTTGATTGATTTTGAGCGGGCCGGCAAGGTGGCATCCTCTAAGTTTTATTTTGTAAAAAATGATTTAGTAAAGCTCAACCAAGCCCTGATTAATTACGGCATAGACATAGTTACTAAGCATGGCTATGTGCTTATGGAAACGCCGGATTTGGCCAAAGATCAGATATTGTCGGGAATAGGGTTTAACCCTCGCGGGCCGGAAACGCAGGTTTATTCAATAGAAAATTCGGACCTTAGCTTGATTGGTACGGCCGAAATTACTCTTGGCGGCTACCATGCCAATGAGATATTAGACCTTTCTGAAGGGCCGAAGAAGTACGTTGCCTTATCTCATTGCTATAGAACCGAGGCCGGGTCATACGGACGAGAGTCCAAGGGTCTGTACCGTGTGCATCAATTTACAAAGCTTGAGATGTTCATTTATTGTAAACCTGAAGACTCCGAGAAACTGCACGAGGAAATTCTCAAGATTGAAAAAGAGATAGTTGACGGACTCGAACTTCCCTATCGGGTAATTGATATCGCTTCCGGTGATCTCGGAGGCCCTGCATATAGGAAATACGACGTAGAAGCTTGGATGACCATGAAAAGATCTGACTCAAATCCTGACGGCGATTACGGAGAGATCACCAGTACTTCGAACTGTACCGATTACCAGTCGCGGCGTCTCAACATTCGTTACCGCCAGAAAGACGGTGATGCAGAATTAGTCCACACCCTCAACGGGACGGCAGTCGTGTCAAGCCGTTTTCCCATTGCTATTCTTGAGAATTATCAGACCGAAAAAGGTACGATCAAAATTCCAAAAGTCCTGCAAAAATACATGGATACTAAGGAAATTAAGCAGTCATGAGAAAAGAGTTGCTTTATCAAAAAAGTCCGGAGCTTACGGAAAACCTTCGGGGGGCGGAAGTAAAGATAAGTTCTCATGCCCTCGAAAGGTTTATCGAAAGGTGGAAACCATTGGATCGTTTTGATGAAATTCCAAGCAGCTTAGAAGAGTGGCAGGGCAAACTTAGGCTCGTAATCGGGGATGCTAAAGAGATTCGATTAGATCCGGTAAAGCGGGTCATAAGACGGATTAATAACAAATACTCGGATGCCCGGTATTTTTATAACAAGCCGTATGGTCTTAGATTTGTTTGCGTTGAAGAAGACGGGTCTCTTGTGGTTAAAACGGTAGAAAGGCCCCGCAGGCGGGATTATAGGGCCTTAGACTGATCGAAATCGCCATGAAACCGGTCAATATCAAAAACCTCAACAGTTATCGTGATAATCTGGCGCGCGGAAAACGGCGCCGTTTTATTTTGAAGTTTGCCGGGTTTCTGTTCTTCTTAGCGTTTTTAACCGGGGGAGTCGCGTATCTTTTGTTTTTCGCAAAAGTTTTCGATGTAAGAAACATAACGATTAACGGCCTAAAAACGGTGGAGGATGATTATGTTTTAAGGGAAATACGGCAAACGATGGAAGTTAAAACGCTTGGCTATCTTCGAATGCAGGAAAATATACTTTTTTTTGACGGCGAAGCCTTGGCGGCCAAGCTATCGGCCGAGTTTCCTGTTTTAAAGACTATCGGAATAGAAAAAAAACTGAGACACGAATTAATCATCAATTTTTTCGAGAGGATGCCTTCGGGAATCTGGTGTTTTGATCCCGGTAAATGCCGTTATTTTGATTCCGAAGGAGTCTTATGGGGTGAGCCGGTTCGATCTTCCGGATTTTTGTTGTTGATGATAGATGACCTAAGGAAATCTGATAATCAGGAGAGAATCGATATAGATTTTTTTAACGGGATAAGACTTGCAGCTGAAACTCTGAAAAAGCGCAATATTAGCACTAAGGAAGCCGGGATACCCGAGGATTCCGTCATGGATTTTTATTTAGTTGCCGATGGGGGATACAGGTTGATTTTTAACCTGGATACTGATATTGAAGGACAGGTGGAAGTGCTTAAAATATTTTTAAACGATAAGTCTAACGTCGATTTTCGGCCCCAATATATTGATCTCAGGATAGACGGAAGGGTTTACTATAAATAAAAATTTAAACGGATTTTAGAGGATGCGGATACTAAAAAACGTAAAACTTGCTCCTTATACTACTTTTAGGATCGGCGGGCCGGCAGAGCTTTTTGCCGAAGCAAAAAGCCTCTCAGAGATTAAAGAGTCTGTAAAATTTGCGCGCAAAAATAAGCTTAAAATTTTTGTCTTAGGCGGAGGCAGCAATATCCTAATATCCGATGACGGAGTCAGGGGATTGGTATTGAGGCTTTTAATCAGGGGCGCGGATTTTCGAGACAAGGGTTCATTTGTCTTAGCGTCGGTTGGGGCGGGAGAAATTTGGGATAAAGTTGTTGCCTGGGCGGTTAGGCATAATTTCGGCGGGATTGAAAACCTGTCGTTAATACCCGGAACGGTCGGCGGGGCAGTTCATCAGAATATAGGAGCCTACGGAACGGAACTTAAAGACGTTCTTCATAGTGTCAATGCGTTGAATATCAAATCAGGAGAAGTTCTCAGATTATCAAAAAAAGGCTGCCGATTCGGCTACAGGGACAGCATCTTCCAACATAAGATAGGAAAAAACTACATAGTGCTCTCTGCTGTTTTAAGGTTAGATAAAAAACCTAAACCAAAGATTATTTATTCTGATTTGGTAAAATATTTTCAAAATAAAAAAGAACCGAGCATACAAAAAATCAGAGAAGCCGTTATCAGAATAAGGAGAAGCAAGTTGATTTATCCGGATCAGTTTTTTGGCACGGCCGGATCGTTTTTCAAAAATCCGGTTATATCCTCGGGTGTCTATAAGCGACTTATTGGCCTCCATCCCGGACTTAAGGGTCGCATCTCGGGCAGGAACTTAGTTAAACTGTCGGCCGGCCAGCTGATCGAACTGTCGGGATGGAAGGGTAAAAGAATAGGGAGCGTCGGGGTATCGAAGAAGCACGCTTTAGTTTTAGTGAACTACGGCCGGGGAAGGGCCCAAGATATCAAAAAATTCGCTTCTCTTATCGGGAGCGACGTTGAAAGAAAATTCGGGGTAAAGTTGGAGCCCGAAGTGAGGTTTGTCGGCGAAATTTGACAAATTTTACCTATCTGCTATAATGGTAAGGTAGAATCAGTTCTTTACATAAAGTGAGCTTTTGCCTTAGTTTTACTAAGGTGGAGGGCTCGAAAAAGCCAGCAAATACCTCAAAATATCCACTATCCGGGCATTCAAGTAAGAGAAATAGGCCTGAAAGGATCTGGATTAGAATCGTAGGGTTAGAATCTATCTCTATCAGTTTTCTTGTTTGTTGGCTGCTTCGAGCCCTTATGTGCCTATAAACGGCGAAAGGGAGCTCAAAAGATGGCAGAGGGGGGTGCGAGAAGCGCTCTGAAACGGCGGCCGACGAAACGCGGGTGGCGCGAGCGAAGAACTCCTCCTCTGCTTCTGAATGGGCCGTAGTGCTGCGATGATCAGGCGAACCGGTGAAAATGCCGGTCGCTCACATCATTGCGGCTCTCGGCCTACCTGAGCGATGACCGAAGACATGTCATTGCTTTCTTGTCGGAGAGAGATGGGGATCCGATAAGAGAATCAAGACCCATTCGTGGAGTGGCGCTTCGGCGAAACTCCACGTTGAAATCTCGTCCGGGTTCGCCCGGACCTCCGGCGCAGTTGGCAGAGCGCTGGAGTATCGACGTCGGACCGGGGATCGTGGAAGGTTCCCAAAATTAACCCGACACGCCTTCCCGATGGATGAGTCCTGCGCACGCCTGAAAACGTGCGCGGGGCCTTCGGGAAACCAAACAAACAACAAATGGCCGGATCTAAAACTCGTCCGGCAGGCTGCCGGAAGGAGAGAGACCATGCGTTGAACTTAGTTTGAAATCGGGCTCGGCGAGCCTTGGAAAAGAATCGCTGCCCGTGGTAACCCCACGGGCGTTTTCATTTCATAATAGAGTGAGAGACGGGTTAATGCGAGACTGGAGGAATATACCAAACGAAAATGCTATTGCCTATGACTGCTTTTTTAGGGTAATTCTCCAACCAAGCATAGCTTGTTTCCGGTTTCTCGAAAGAGCCCATGAAAAATGTCGCCGATACGGCTATATATCCGCCCTTGGGTTCGGCTCGGAGAAATTCAGCCGCATTTTTAAATTGTCCCCCGCGCAGCCACATGAATTTATCCTTTAAATAATACCGAGCATCGGCCCATCCGAAATAATCAAAGTAAATCTTTTTCACATCGTTATCTTCCGCCCAATCGGCAAGACGCTTAGCATCTTGACCCCAGTCTATATTAGAATCTACAACGTACCGGTAGCCGCCCGCCGGTCCGCCGGCTACTTGGTTGAAATAGGTCAGATAGTAGGGGTATATAGATAAGTTTTCGTATAAGTACCAACCGAGTAAAGCGTAAAGCGCAAAGGTAAAAGCGAAAAGCTTTTTCGGAGCTACCAATTTATAGATTTTAACTAATTGACCGGAAAGAAGGATAAAAATGAATCCGTATGTAGGCATGAGATGTCTTACGCCTATATTCAGGTTCGCCGTTATACTCGAATACCAGTAGGTCGCTAACCATAAGAGCATGGCGAATTCGGTGAAGTGATTTCTTACTAATTTTACAAACCAATGCCATGCTTGTTGAATGACATTTTTCTCAAAACGTACCCGCATTGACCAGAATAGCCAGATCAGGATCAGCAGGATCCAGAAAGGGAGAGGCTCTTTCAGGAAGTAAACAATGGGGAAATATTGTTTCCAGGCGTAGTTTCTAACTTCACCCATAAAGTAAGTGGTGTTTCCGCCGACTGAACGCTGAGTAACCATGAGAAGGCCAAGCCCATAATCGGCTAAACCTCGTATGACGGGCTTATCCGCAAAAAAGGCAACCGTGTCGGCTAAAGAACGCCTTCCGAATGAAGATAAAATATTTTCTGTCTGGGTACGCTGGAGGCTTGGAGGGTAGTTTTTAACATGCAAAGCGTACATCGGCCAAACCACGAAAATATAGGCCGTCAATACAATTATTAGCGTCCGGCTAAAATAAAATAAGGTCATTTTCCATCTTTTCTCGGAGAAAATCAGCAAACCGTAAAAAGCGGCCAGAAGAATAAAGAACGGTATCAGGAGAAACAGTGAAAATTTTGTAAGTTCGGCTACGCCCAAGGCTAATCCGGCGACAACCAAGTTTTTTACTGAAGGATTTTTAAGGTAGCGTACGAAGAAAAAAGTGCCAAGCAATACTCCGAATAATGCCGGCATATCAGTAGTAACAAACCGAGAGTGGGCGATCACCGTAGGAGAGAACGAAAAAAGAAAAAGAGCCAAGACGGCGGCTTTGTCTCCATACATTTTTTTTGCCCAAACAAATATCAAGATTCCCGAGAAAACAAAAAATAAAAGTTCAGGAATTTTTGCGACCCTGACTGCCGTTATGGCATCGTTGCCCGAGGTAAAAAGGAGGTGCCTCCCAAATTCCCATTGGCCGTTAACGTCTCGAAGCCAGAACCTGCTGTTAAAAGCGCTCTGGTTCAAATCCATAAAGTTTAATGCGAATCCGGCCAAGTCTTTGGCTAACGGCGGATGCTCTGGATTGAGACGAGAATCAAGCTTAGCTACATAAGAATAGCCCGCTCCTATGTGCGGTATTTCGTCAACGATCGGAGAATCATTCCAGACGCTTGAAACAGCTAAGACTAAAGCGGCAATCACGATCAGAGCGGGCAGGATTTTAATTATTTTCGTCATTTGTTTTCGAGGGGTATTACAATTCCGCCTTTGTCATACTGACCGGAACGGTATTGTTCCAGGGTAAGATAAAAAATATTTTTGGCTTTTTGTTTTTCGGCGGTATAGGTGTCGGTTAGGAACATGACTGTCTGAGACGGCATGGGGACGCCATTAACTAAGGTTCCTTCGGCGTTGACCAGGATATATTTTTTTATTTGATTCGGCATCGCATTAACTTTCTCGGCTACTTTCGTGTAATTTTTATTAAAAGCGCCAGCGGTTTCCTGATCCGGTCCCCATACCTTAAAGTACCTGTTAAATTCAAGAAAGCCGAACGATACTACAAACAGGATCATTACGGCACCTATGAAGGTATGCAATTCATATCTTGTTTTATAAGGATACGCTTGAGTGTACAGAATCTTTATTTTTTCAAATGACCACCACAATCCTTTTGCGGTCAGTATCATAACAACCGGGATAGCTCCGATGGCCCTGAGCGCATGGGGCGCTTCGGTAGATAAAAATCCCGCCAGGAGCATTACAAAGAACCAGGATAGAATAAAAGTGTGTGTTGTTGAAAAATGCCCATGTTTTCTTTTAAACCAATGGATGATTTCGTGGAAGATTCCCATGATGAAAAATATTCCTATCGGCCAAGGCAGCATCGGCTGGCCGGCAATGTTGTGTCGCTGATTGAAGTCTCCGGTAAAGGTAAACATACCCAAGGTTTTTACGGTACTTAACACCAGTTCCTGTAGCGGGTTGTCTTGGCTGAATACAGACAGAGCTTGCCCGGAGCGACTGTTAAATTGTTCCGGATTGGCTGCAAGGTAAAGTCCGATAGGCAGGGTTATTATGATTGCCGAGATAATCATGACGGCAAAGCCTTTGAAAAACTTTGTTTTTACTTCGTTATATTTTGATAAAGCAATATCTTTTCTGACATTCCACCAGTATACCAATGATAAAATCAGTACGATCAGCGGAGCAACACGATAGGGTATGTAAGTGTGAAAGCCTAAACCAAAGAAAATTCCGGCCGGTATAAAATCACTTAAACGAAGATTTTTAATACCTTTCCAGAAGAAATAAAAACCGAATACCAGAACGAATGGCAGCATGATGGCCCTAAAGCCGATTCGGGAAAAATTAACATGCCAGAAAGAGATAGCCATCAGGAAGCCGGAGACGGCGGCTATGCGCCATTCAAACATCTCTTTGGTCAGGAGATACAATCCAATGACGGTCAGTATGCCCATGACGGCCGAGACTAAGCGCAGCGACCAAGGGTGATTACCGAACACCTCAACTGACAATGCTTGGATATTGATAAAAAGCCCTTCTCTGCCGTTATTCTCGGGGTAGAAAACTTTGAAATTCCCGGTAGACAACGCTTCTAATGCATTGTTGCCGTTCATAGCCTCATCAGGGTAAAGTCCGGGAGGAAAAGAGTTTAGCTGGTAAAAACGGAAGAAGATAGCTGTCAGAACTATTGCGACAAAGACAACGAGCTCTCTCCTTTTAGTGAGTGTCCGGTGAAGCATAAGATAATTCTATCAGATTTTAAGAAAAAAGTTATTTTTCTTGTCCACATACGGGCGTATTGAATTTTAGTTCCGGCGTGAGATACTTGTCTTAATGGCTACCGAGGGTAGAGAGCTCAAAACGGAGGGATCTCCGGCTGAAAAATCACCGGAGGTTTTGTATTTAGAAGCCTTAGAAAAGAAGAGGGATACCTTGCTGGCTTTTCATGCAATGACGGCATTTCGTAAAGGAGAAAAGCCCGGAGAAATGACTCCGGAAACTCTCGGTCTTTATAATACCCTTAGGAATGATTGGCAGGCTAAGAAAGAACTTTCTTTTAAGGCTTGGGAGGAGTTGCCAGAAGATGATCGGGATTATATTGCCAACCTTGGAAACCGCTTATTAGACGTTCAAACAGAGGCCACCTTATTTAAGGCCGGCATACAAGGATCCGAAACTAACTTTCAAGTTCAGGATGGCGCCGAAGACAGGCCCGAAGGCGTGCCCGTAGGTGATCCGGAGCATCAACCTCAGGAGGAACCACCGGAGGCGGCTCCGACGTCTCCTGAAACGGGTTCGGTTACCAATACTATTCCGGCAGAGAGGCCACAAATCACCGTTGATTTTGGAATACCAGAACCAACCGAGACCCTGGAAGCAGCGGATTCGGAAGTAACTGAAAAGCCCGAGCGAGACATGACACTTGAAGAAATAGAAGGACAGATACTATTTGCTAAAAGACAAACCTTAGGGCTTAAAGGTGAAAGTGTCGAGTACTGGGAGCAAAAGAAAGAAGAATTTATTGAGAGACAGAAATCTGAAGAAGCACTGCGTAAATTAGAGGCAACAAAGAACGAATTGACGGCCGTTGAGGCTAACCTTGTTCAGCAGGAAGCTTATTTAAATGGGGAAATTGCCGAAAAGATCAGATTTTCTAACAGGATAATAGGCATTGGTGTAGATGGACTGGCCTATTGGCAGAGCGAAAAAGAGCGAGTCGAAAAAGAAATAAAAAATCTCAAAAAAGAAATAAAACGATTAGAAAAAGATATTAAGTCGTTAGAAAAGGGCATGGGCAAAAGTTTCAAAGACCGGGTTTTAGAGGTCTATAGAGGCGCCAAAGAAAAGGTTAAAAGTAACTGGGGCTGGATCAAAGAGCGGGCTAAAGGTTTTGCCACCGCCGGTATATGGGAATTCTATCAGGCTGAGAAATTCAGAGGCAGTACAGGAACAGCCGCCGAGCATGTGGAGGCCTACGCCAAGAACATAGAAAAAGACAAAAACCTTACCGCCGAGGAAGCGGAGAAATATGCATGGGACGTTTTCAGAGCGGTCGGAGGAGAGGTCGGAAGAGGCGGCGTAGAGAATGCGGCATTCATGGGCGTGGTGGAGGCCAAGGATAAGGAAAATGACGAATTTATCAATCGGGCCGTGGAAAATGCCGTTCAGATTCTTGAAGAAAAACTTAGAAAGACAAAAGGATTCGCAGGGCAGGAAGTCATGAGCGAAGAAAACAAAAAGGCCGTGAGAAAAGAATTGCTATCCGAGCTTAACAAGATAAGATACGGAGCCGTCGTCGAAGATCTAAAGAGTTTTAAGGAATTAATCCGGGGCAATCTTGATGAGAAATGGTGGCGACGCTATGTCTGGGGCGGGGCCGAAGCAATTTTATGGGGCGCCGGAATAGGATACTTGGCTATGCCCGGTCCTGAGCAGGTTATATCAGCTACAGGAGGTAAGGCCGGTACCGTGGCTACAGAATCGGCTACCAGGGCATTCAGTCAAATTCTTAACGAAAATGTTTGGCATACCGTAGAAAGCATGTCCAAGGTACCTTTGTCCGATCAGCAGCTTATGGATCTTAGCCAGCAAGTTCTGGATGCCAATGGTATGTACGAGCAAGAGTGGACCGGCGGGGCGGTCAAGGATCTTCTTAGTTCGAGAACACTACCCGTTGGGATGGCCATCAAGATTCCCTTGGCAGTGATGCGAGCGATGGGTTACTAATTAATTTAATACTATGGCTCTAAAAAAAGTACAGAAAGAAATAGCAGACAAAATAGGCAAACTACTGGCCGCTTCTCCTTTGGATGGGAAGGTTAAATCTTCCCTGATTGAGAATTTGGATAAACTGCCGGAGTCTATGGTTTTTCGCCTTTTAGACGCCTTGGAAGCCGAAAAAGAGACATTAGATCAGATTGCTTTTGAAGGAGAGCTGTTCTTACGGGAGCAGGAGAAGAGGTGGGCGGCAGCAGCCAAAGAACAGCAGAAAGCAGTCGACATACTGATAGCAAAATGGTCAGAAAAATTGTCGTAGCATCCAGCCCATCCCTACTTTACTTAGCATCAAGAACGGCCGAAAGGCCTTTTTGAGTACTGTGGATGCAACTATTTGTAACTCTGGTATACTTAAGAGGTCTTAGATGACTAAGTCATGCTAGAAACACCTTCAGCTTCAATCGAGCAAGATATAGCAAATTTAGAAAAAGAGCTTCAAGAGAAGAGGGCTCTTTTAGAGCACAAAGAAATTCCTTCCGGAGGACAGGCCGAATCGGTCAAAGACGGAGAAAAAGAAGTTCTTAAGTCTATTTTGGAAGAAAAAATCAGCCAGCATGTGCCGGCTTATCAAAACACAGGTCCTGCCTCCAGATCTTCCGATGATAGCGGACTCAGCTATTTAGATCCAGAACTCAAAGCCAAGGTTGACGACTTGGTTAAGATGGTTTTTGATACCAATCTTGAAGACGGCATCAGACAGGCGGCAAAAGAGAACAATCCGGCCCTTATGGACGCATTTCACGCTATTCTGTGCGACGAGCTCTATGTAGCCTTAATTGAAAAAAGGAAGCTCGATAAAATAGATTAACGCCATAGTTGTGTCCACGTTTTTTCTCATCATTTACTTCATCTCCTTAGTCGCTCTTTTTGTCGTGGGCTTTATCTGGTATGAAACTTTTAAGAGAAAGAGGAGTATCTCAAGAGCGCTGAATATGTCGCTTTTTTTAATTACTCTTCCCAAAGACGCCCCTTCACAGTCGTCATCGCAAAAAAATGAAAAAGAATTGATTTCGGTGATGGAACAGCTGTACTCCTCTTTCGCTAATTTGCATGCGGTAGGCTGGAATAAATTTATTTACGGAGAACCCTATATAGCTCTGGAAATGTCTGTCCATCATATCGGCGAGGAGATTCACTTCTATGTTTCGGTGCCAAGGAGCTATGAGCAGATTTTCGAAAAACAAGTTCATGGAGTTTTTCCTTTGGCTGAAATCCAGAGAGTTAAGGATTATAACATTTTCAACCCTAACGGGGTTGCTGCCGGCGCGTACCTGAAGCTGAAGGACAATTTTATGCTGCCATTCAGGACCTATCAGCACTTAGAGTCCGATCCCTTGGGAGGATTAGCGACCGCGCTTTCCAAATTGGAAGCGGAGGGCGAGGGGGCGGCCATTCAGGTACTGATAAGGCCGTCCCACAATACCTATAAGGATTTAGCCCAGAAAGTGGCCAAAGAAATGCAGCTTGGATATAAATTCTCAACGGCTGTTTCAAGAGCCAAGAGTCCTCCCAAGCCCAAGACTCCGGAAGAACAGGCCAAAGAAAAGCCCAAAGAAACAGTAATCATGACTCCGATGGAGGGGGAGGTTATAAAATCAATTCAGAATAAGGCTTCCCGGCCGTTATTTGATGTAAACATACGCTTAGCCGTTTCAGCCAAAGAACAGATCCGGGCCGAGCAGATTTTAAATGAAATCAACGGAGCTTTTGTTCAATTTGCCGCACCGGACATGAACTCGCTGGAGGCGGTTAAGGTCAAGGGTCTGTCTCTTAAGGATCAGCTGTTCAATTTTTCCTTTAGGCTTTTTGACGATTCTCATAAGATGGTTCTATCAACCGAAGAGTTAGCCAGCCTTTATCATCTTCCCATTGCCACGACGCTTGCTCCCAAGATCAAGTTCTTAAAAGCCAAACCGGCTGAACCGCCCCCTAACCTGCCGAGAGAAGGCATTATCTTGGGCAAGAATACTTTCAGGGGTGTTGATAACGTAGTACGCATTACTCGAAATGACCGGCGAAGGCATCTTTACGTTTTAGGCCAGACCGGTACCGGTAAATCGACCTTCATGGAGAATATGATTTATCAGGACATAGTAAACGGGGACGGTGCTTGTTTTATAGATCCTCACGGGACGGCCATCGAAGCTATTTTAGGGTTTATTCCCAAAGAAAGAATCGATGATGTTATAGTTTTTGATCCGGCCGATGTTGCGAAGCCCCTGGGTCTTAACATGCTCGAATTTGATCCGAAATTTCCGGAACAGAAAACATTTATAGTAAACGAGATGCTCGGCATATTTCAGAAGCTTTTTTTGGCGGAAACAATGGGTCCGATGTTTGATCAGTATTTCAGAAACGCCATGCTTCTTCTCATGGATGACCATCAGTTTGAAATACCGACTTTGGTTAATATTCCCAAGGTTCTGACGGATGAGAAATACCGCCGGGATAAGCTGACCAGAGAGACCAATCCCATAGTCCGAGATTTTTGGCTATTAGAGGCCGAGAAAGCAGGCGGAGAAGCGGCTTTGGCCAATATGGCTCCTTATATAACTTCTAAAATCAACGGGTTTATAGCCAACGAATTTTTAAGGCCGATACTTTCCCAGCCAAAGAGCGCATTTAATTTCAGACAGGTCATGGATCAGAAGAAAATCTTGCTGGTCAATCTTTCAAAAGGACGGATAGGGGATATCAACGCCAATCTTCTCGGCATGATAATAGTCGGCAAACTCCTAATGTCTTCGCTGTCAAGAGTCGATATTCCTGAAGAACAGAGGGCGGACTTCTACCTGTACATAGATGAGTTTCAGAATTTCACGACCGAGAGCATAGCTACTATTTTAGCTGAGGCGAGAAAATACCGTCTGGATCTGACGATCGCCAATCAGTTCATAAGACAGCTGACCGATAAGATCAGAGATGCGGTTTTTGGAAATGTCGGTTCAATCTCCACATTTCGAGTAGGAGCCGATGACGCCGAGTATCTTAAGAACCAATTTGAACCGATTTTCAGCCCGCAAGACCTTTTAAATATAGATAATTTTAATTGCTATATAAAACTACTAATTAATAATCAAACGACGCGTCCGTTCAATATCAAAATTGAACCCAAGCGGCCGTCTGATCCTGAATTTGCCCGGAAAATCAAAGAAAATTCCCGGCTTAAGTACGGCAAAGTTTAACTATGAACAAATTTACGAAAAAAGATTTATTTTCAGCAATCTTCTCCGGTTTTTATACCGGTTTTATAGCCTGGAAAATACTGGACTTCTTAAAATTAAATCCATTTCTAATGGCGGGTAATTTTCTGTCCGTATCAGTCGACCTTCCTAACGAGCTTTTTATGCTGATCGTTCCAGTGGTTTGGATTCTTGGGGTAAACTTGGGCTATTTTCTGGGCCGATGGATGGGATTCTTCAATCAGTTTGGCAGGTTTGCCGCTATAGGATTTACTAATTTTGCCGTCTATGCCGGAACGCTTAATTTGTTGATAGCCTTTTCCGATATAGCTTCGGGAGTTTGGTATTCTGTTTTTGTCGGCACAGCCTTTACTTTAGCAGCTTTTCATAGCTACTTCTGGAATAAATATTGGGTTTTCGATTCGGGAACGAGCGCTCATGCTGGAACGGAGTTTGCCAAATTCATTGCAGTTTCTGTGATGTCGGGTTTGGTAAACGTTGGGGTTGCTTCGCTTTTGGTGAACGTAGTCGGACCGCTGTTCGGAACCAGCGCGCAGGCATGGGCTAATGTAGGGGGCGTTGCCGGGTCTGCAGTTGCTCTTGTTTTTAGCTTTATTGGGTTTAGAATAGTGGTGTTCAAGGGCTCGTCCCAAAAATTAGCACAGCAGTAGATAATTTTTGGCTGACGAACCTTGACCCCGCCCTCTATGCATTTTGTTTATGTATTAAAATTTAATGAGGGTAAGTTCTATATTGGTTATACAGGCGATTTAAGAAGACGGATTAAGGAGCATCAACAAAAGCAGAAAACCATTCTACTCTATTATGAAGCTTACCTATCTGAAAAGATTAAAGAGATAGAGAGAAAAGATTAAAGAGATAGAGAGAAAAGATTAAAACACTATGGTAGTGCTTGGAGGGCTCTCAAGCTAAGAATAAGCGCTTAGAGGGCGGGGTGATGATTTTGTGGCTATTCGTCGCAAGGTCAGATCTCCTCATAGACAAAATCATCATGCTGTATCGTAAATATCGTCCTCAAAAATTCTCTGAAGTTGTGGGGCAAGAACATGTTATCCAGACTTTGTGCGGGGCTCTTTTAAGCGGGCGGACTGGTCACGCTTACTTATTCACCGGACCTCGAGGGACCGGCAAGACAACCATAGCCCGTCTTATGGCTAAGGCTCTAAACTGTCAGAAAAGAGACGTAAACGGAGATCCCGATAATACTTGTGACTCATGCACAGCCATTACGACCAATAGATCATTGGACCTGATAGAAATAGATGCCGCTTCCAATCGGGGCATTGATGAAATCCGTAACATTAAGGATTCGGCCGGAGTCGCTGCTCCGAGCGGAGGTTATAAGGTTTTTATAATAGACGAGGTCCATATGCTTACTCAGGCCGCTTTCAATGCTCTGCTGAAGATATTAGAAGAACCGCCGGCGCATGTTGTTTTTATTTTAGCCACGACGGAAGCTCACAAGATACCTCTCACTGTTCTTTCCCGGGTTCAGAGGTTTGATTTTAAGAGGCTTTCGTCCGAACAAATTCTCGGTAAGTTAAGAGAAATTGCCAAGACGGAAAAGATTAGTATCAACGACGATGCCCTGGTCTCTATTGCCGTTTCTTCCGACGGAGCTTTACGGGACCCGGAAGTTGCCCTTTCCAAAATACAAGCTGTGAGCCGGGGTAAAAAAGTTACAGCCGAAGATGTCGGCGAACTACTGGGCCTGATACCCTTCAGCTACCATCCCGAACTGCTTGGTTATATTGTCAATAATGACCGGACGGCGGCCTTAAATTTTATAAGCAAGATGCATGAATCAGGCATCGACTTGGATAACTTTGCCGGTAATTTTATAAATTATCTGCGCAAAGTCCTTTTGCATAGAGTAAGTCCGGCTACTCTGGCGTCCGTAGGAGATAATCTGCTGGATGGAGAAGTAAAATTTATAGCTGCCCTATCGTCATCTCTTGAACCAAAGAAAATAGCATCCATTTTGAATCTTTTTATTTCTGCCCGGGAAGGCATAAAATCGTCTCCGATTCCACAGCTCCCTCTTGAGTTGGCGATCATAGAGCTGACAGAGTGATTTAAGGTCATATGAACAACCACGGTCTTACGGCCGTGGTTGTTCATTATGCATATGTATGCTCTACTCGTTTTGTGCTCTTCGGGCTTTTGATCGGTCATTTTCGGTAAGGTACTGCTTTCTTAGTCTTACGCTTTGGGGAGTTATTTCAAGGTATTCATCTTCGGCCATCACTTCAAGTCCGCGCTCTATAGTGAGGGGAACCGGCGGAATGAGGTCTATGGCCTCATCAGCTCCGGAAGCCCTCATATTGGTCAATTTTTTGCCCTTGGTGGGGTTTACATGCATCTCTTCTCCTTTTGAGGTGTTGCCTATAACCATGCCTTCATATACTTCAATGCCGGGACCCACATAGAGCATCCCTCTGTCTTGTAGATTCCAGAGAGCGAATCCAAGGGCTTTGCCGTTAGCCATAGAGATCATGGAGCCTACAGATTTTTTGCGTATATCGCCGGCGTATTGTTTAAAGCCTACAACCCGCGAAGACATAATTCCTTCACCCTTGGTATCTATAATAAACTGGTTTCTATAGCCCAAGAGTCCGCGAGTCGGACCTTCAAAAGATAGCCTTACTAATTCGTCGCTGACGGACATATTATTCATTATGAATCCTCGCATGCCTAATCGCTCGATTATAGTGCCTTGATATTCTTTGGGCGTATCCACGATTACTTCTTCAAAAGGTTCCGTTTTAATTCCGTTATCTTCGCGGATAATTACCTGGGGCTGGGAAACCTGAAGTTCGTAACCGGCTCGCCTCATATTTTCTAAAAGTATAGCGATATGGAGTTCTCCGCGTCCAAGCACTCTAAAGGTATCCATTGATGCAAAATCAATATGAAGTCCTACATTAACTTCGAGCTCGCGCTCTAAATACTCTCTGATTTGTCTTGAAGTTACGAATTTGCCTTCCCGGCCGGCGAAGGGGGAGTTATTAACCAAAAAATTAAGAGCAATGGTCGGCTCATCCACTGCAATGGCAGGTAAGGGAGAAGCTTTCTCATTATCGGTTACCGTTTCGCCTATATAAATATCCGGTAACCCGGCTATCATTACTATATCCCCGGTAGTGGCCTTATCCGTATCTATTTTCTCAAGACCGCTGAAGGTGAATATTTTAGTTATTTTCCCTGAGCGGGTGTCCCCGCTGGGTTTTTTGACGAAAACATTTTGACCGGAGGTAACCGTACCCTGATAAATTCTCCCCACAGCCAAACGGCCCAAAAAGTTGTCATAGCCTAAGTTAAACGACTGAAGCATCAACGTTTTATCCATCAGTTCATCCGATGAAGCGCAGGGAACATGCTCAAGAATCGTGTCCAAAAGAGGAGTCAGATCAGAGGACTCGTCTGAAAGTTTTTTCTTGGCGATTCCGAGCCTGCCTATTGTGTAAACGATAGGGAAATCAGCCTGGTCATCTTTGGCGCCAAGCTCTAAAAAGAGATCGAGAACGTGTTCCTCGCATTTAACCGGATCGGCAGCCGGTTTGTCTATTTTGTTGATGACCACAATCGGCTTTAATCCTAATTCAAGAGATTTCTTGAGGACGAAGCGTGTTTGCGGCATCGGTCCTTCTTGAGCGTCAACGACTAAGAGTACCGAGTCGATTGATCGCAGTACCCGTTCCACTTCCGATCCGAAATCGGCATGTCCAGGCGTATCGACTATGTTAATTTTGGTATCCTTATAGGCAATTGAGGCGTTCTTTGCGTATATCGTAATGCCACGCTCTTTTTCGAGCGTGTTCGAGTCCATAGTGGCTCCTTCGACGGCAAATCCGGTCTGGCGCATCAGGGCGTCAGTCAGAGTAGTTTTGCCATGGTCTACATGGGCGATTATTGCTATATTTCTTATTTCCATTGTTTAAAACTTTGTGTGAGCCTGGCCTACGTCATTACAGGCCTACGGCGCACCTTCCAGGTTTAACTGATTTCTTTGTTAAAATCTCCGTTTAATTCTCGCCGTAGCTTTAACTACGCCTCGAATTGATACTCGATTTTGCCTCGAACTCAGGTAAACACAGAAGTTTTTATAAAACCGCTGAACGCTATAATTTTAATGCTTTATAGTCTTTTAAAGACTATAAAAAGAAACCCCCAGACAAAGCCGGGGTGAAGAACGGGCGTCCCCGTTCTTTACTGTTCTGAGTATAACAAACAGAGTTTGCGATGTCAATAGAATAACGCCGGGTCTAAATTTATTAGGCTACCGTCCTCTTTGCTCTAACCACCTATCAAGCTTCCTATGAATCATTTCGGTCATCTCCCAGTTCTCTTTAGACTCTTGTCTCAATCGCGATATCTGGACAAACATAACTCGAGACAGTTTTTTTAAACCCTCTATATTCTTATCCTCGATAGCTCTGATATGGGCATTTTTAAGTTCTTGCCCATAGGTATCGCTATCCTTGTAGGTTTCCTCGATCCAGGCCTTCAATTCCTGCGCCGGGAAGTACGGGGTTTCTGTTGTAGGTGGTTTCTCGTTTTTCATTTGGAAGACTGGGCCCTTAAACTAAGCAATACCTTTGAGTATATAATTCCTTTCTTTCTTCAGGTCATTGGCAGACAAAACACTCTCGACGATCAGGGGTATCGGTGATTATTAGATTATGCGCTTGCGCTTGAGAAGAAGTGAGTTTGAAACGACCGAAATAGAGCTTGTGGCCATTGCTACGGAAGCGAATATGGGATTCAATAGAATCCCCCAAAATGGATACAGTGCACCCATGGCCACAGGTATCAGGATTATATTGTAGGCAAAAGCCCAAAAGAGGTTCTGCTTTATCGTTCGCATTGTTTTCTTGGAAAGAATGATAGCGGCCGAAACAGAGCGCAGGTCTTTATTGATCAGTGTTATATCCGCCGCTTCTATTGCAACATCGGTGCCTGTTCCCATTGCTATACCCACATCAGCAACGGCTAAGGCCGGAGCGTCGTTTATCCCATCTCCAACCATTGCAACAGTTTTTCCTTCAGCTTGTATTTTTCTGACCTCTGCTTCTTTCTGGTCGGGTAAAATCTCTGCCAATATTCTGGCGATCCCTAACTGCTTAGCGATTGCTTGACCGGTACGCAAATTGTCGCCCGTTAACATAACCACCTCTATTCCGGCTTTTTTTAGTTTTTCAACCGCCTCTTTCGCTGAGGGCTTAACCGTATCCGCCGCAGCAATGATCCCGGCCAATTGTCCGTCAACCGCAAGCAGGCTCAACGTCTTACCCTCGTTAGACAATCTCTCTATGTCAGATTTGGCTTTTTTAGTTTGAATACCCTCGTCAGAAATTAATTTTTCTTTTCCAGCTAAAACATGCTTATCTTGTATTAAGGCTCTGATCCCATGGCCGGGAACTGACTGAAATTTTTCTATAGGTTCCAACGGAAGCGCTCTCCTTGATTCTGTTTCGGTGATTATGGCTTTTGCAAGAGGATGATTCGAGCCTACTTCCAAGCTGGCCTCATAGCGTAAAATATCCTGCTCCGTAAATCCTTCATAGGCGATAACATCGGTGACTTTAGGTTCTCCCTCTGTAAGTGTGCCGGTTTTATCAAAGATAATAGTTTTTATTTTATGGGCAATCTCGAGACTTTCCGCATCCTTAATAAGTATTCCGTGTTCCGCTCCCTTGCCCGTTCCTACCATTATGGCAGTCGGTGTTGCAAGGCCCATGGCGCAGGGACAGGCAATGATCAGCACCGCAACCGTATTCAATAAGGCGAAAAGTAATGCCGGATTCGGTCCGATGTCATACCAGATGACGAAGGTGGCTATCGCCAGCATAATAACAACAGGAACAAAATAAGAAGATACAAGGTCGGCCAAACGCTGAATTGGCGCCTTAGAACCCTGGGCTTCTTGAACGAGTTTGATGATCTGGGCAAGCATTGTCTCTGAGCCGACGCGAGTAGCTTTGAAAGTAAATGTCCCGCTTTTATTGATAGCCGCCCCTATGATGGAATCGCCCGGCGATTTGTCTACCGGGATACTTTCCCCGGTTACCATTGACTCATCAATTGATGAGTCCCCGTCGACAATGATACCATCGACGGGAATTTTATCTCCCGGACGGACCCGTATGACATCGTCTATGATCACTTCGTTTATCGGAATATCCGACTCTCTCCCGCCGCGTACGACGCGAGCCGTCTTAGCCTGCAAGCCCATCAGCTTTTTAATGGCTTCCGAAGTACCGGCTTTTGCTCTCGCCTCGAAGTAACGGCCAAGTAGTATCAAGCCGATCACTATGGTGGCCACGTCAAAATAAGGCATAGATTCGATACCGATACGCTCGACAAAACCCGGAAATGCCGTTACAAAGGCCGAATATCCGTAGGCAACCGTTGTGCCAATGGCAACCAAGGTGTCCATGTTCGCGGTTCGGTGCCGGAGAGAAACCGTCGTGCCTCGATAAAATTCCCAGCCTGCCCAGAATTGGACCGGAGTTGCCAATAGAAGTTGAATCCAAAAATTCTTCAGAACCCATGGCGCAGTCTCCATGATTCCGGGAAAACTTCCCCAGAATATGGCTCCGCCGAAGATCAAACTCCAGGTAACCTTTGTCTTTAAGGCGGATAATTCTTTCTGTTTTTGTTTCTTTTCTTCATCTTCGGTTTGTACTTCCTCATCAATCAAAGCCTTATAGCCTGCATTGGCAACTGCCGATGATAGTTCCTTATCGGTAATCTTAGACGGGTCATACTCCACCGTAGCTTTCTCATTGGCAATATTCACTGCAGCACTCTGTACGCCTTCCAGCCTCTTGAGTGCTTTTTCGATTGTCAGAACGCATGAAGCGCAATGCATTCCCTTTATGCCTAATATTTTTTTAGTGTATGGCATATTTAGTTTGTTACTATAATCTTCCCGTGGTACATACCCATTCCGCAGGAGTACTTGAATTCTCCGATTTGCTGGGGGGTGAGTTCGATCGTTACTTTTTGATTCAGGGGCAGTTGCCTGCGTATCTTAAAATCACCGAGTACGACTTCTTCAAGGCAGGCGCTCGGATCTCTTCTCAAAAAAATCAGTCTTGAAGTTTTTCCTTTTGGGATAGAGATTGAATCTGGGGAATAGCCTCCCTCGACTACGATTTCTATTTCGTCTTTTACGCTCACTACTTGGTCTTTTTTCATAAGAAAAAACCAGTAGGTAAAGATAATACCGATACCTCCTAAAATTGTCAGTATTATTTTGTCCGTATCCATAGGTTAAGAATTGGTCGATAGTTTATATTGACCCAGGTCTTCAACTGCTCTTTTGAATGCATCCAAATCGGCGTCATTTTCATGTTCAATAATGGCCGTTCCGGTTTTAAAGTCTACCTGACATGATTTTACTCCTTTTATGTCTTTAGATAAATCCTCTATAACTGTCTTGCATGCCTTACAATGAGTGCCTCGGATTGTCAGAGTTGTAGTTTTCATAGTATTATTTAATATTTTTAATCTAAAACATTAATTTCGGCTAATTTCGAGCCCATACTGCAAGTTATGTCTATAGTTCCCGATTCTGTAGGAGTGAATACATTCTTAGTCACGGTACCATTCATAGGAATAGTGACGTTGTATTCGGGTATGACCCATACGGACATGCAACCGCCAAGAGGGTCTTTATCGTCTATAGTTAGTTCAATCGGTACATTTTTCTTAGCGATAAGAGACCGGGGAACCACGCCTCGTTCAAGCGAGACCTCGATCGCAAGTTTCTGCACCTCGGGACAGCTGGCAATGGCAGGATCGCATACGGATATTTGCGGGTCCGCTCTAAGTTCTGTTTTTGCTCCCACAATCCCAGTTTTGTTGGGTATTACGGTGAATCCTGAACCGCGCGTCATCATACCCATACTGCAGTTAAAAGGAATATCTCCTGTCTTTTCCGGAGTAAATGTAACCGTGGTGATTCCCTGAGGCGAGAGATACTTGCTCATGCCTAAAGACGGTATGACGATAACTTTACCGCATCCGGCCGCATTGGCACCGTCTATTTGCCATTCGACTGGTATGTCCTTAACGACTATGAACCTGTTCGGTTCATAGCTATATCCGTTAACGGTCATTTTTATGACCTGTCTTCCGTCCTCAATCTTTACCGGGGATATATCCCATCGAGGAGTACCATCTGACTTCGTTGAAAAAGCCGAAGCCGGATCAAAGCTGTAACCCGCAAGAGTTAAGCCGTTGTTTATATTGAAGAGCGACAGGAGGACAATCAATACACCCGCAAATCTTAAAAAGTGCTGCTGGAATGCGCCCTTTGCAAAACTTGATATAGCGCTAATCGAGAGAAGTGCCGGCAGGGTTCCCAATGAGAATGTCAGCATTGTTAATGCTCCTATCTTCCAGTCTCCGCTGGCTAAAACATACAGTTGTAAGGCCTGGGTGAACCCGCATGGCAAAAAAAATGTTAAAGCACCAAGCGTGAATGACGCTCTCTTGCCTTCTTTTGTGCTGAGATCATGGATCTTGTGGCTGATAAACTTCGGCATCTTTGGAGTAAATCTCCGTAACCCCGGAAAGAGATGAAGCAACTGAAATCCGAGTGTGAGCATCACTAAACTGACTACGATCATGAGATAGCCATTTGTCCTCGGTGAGAGAGTCATTACTGATCCCAGAGCTCCTACAATAGCGCCAAAGGCGGTGTATCCTGCTATGCGTCCAGAGTTAAAATAGATATGCGGTTTGAATTTTTTAATACCGGACAAATTAGGATGTTCTTCACTGTATCTCCCGGCGAGCGCCAATAGTAAACCGCCGACTATAGCAATACACGAGGATAATGCGGCGACTAATCCTATCAGGAAGATCAGACCGTAGCTCATTCGCTGGGATATGGTAAAATCGGGCAGGAAATTAAATTGCTTCAGGATGTAGTATAGAGAAACGATTACAAGAAAAATCCAGCCTATCTGCAGGTAATTTTTAGCGGTGTTTCGATGGACGCCCGGATAGATACTGTCGTTCCGATCGTCCCAGGAGGATATCCGATAGCCGTCTTCCTTCACCAGATTGTTAAGCTGACGCAAATTTAGTTCGCAGGAACATAAAATATCAGCCTTTCCGTTCCCGTGGCTGACCTGAACTTTCTCAATTCCAGCAACTTTTTTGAGTTTCCGCTCTATGAGAACTTCACAGCTCGCACAGTGCATGCCGTGGATTTTGAGCCTCACTTTTTTGAATCGGGGATTCTCCATAAGATCAGGATGTTTCTAAGCTATGATTATGCATCCAGACATAGTACCCTCCAAAAATCGACGCAAGTACAAGTATATATACTGCACCAAGCGCTACACTTCCAAAATTAATCCAGGTTAAAACCGGGAATAGTTTCGAATAGAGCGTGGTGCAATTCTAATCCACGGACACTGCGAAGAGGAAGAAATCCTCCTGTCAGGCAGGCCGCGTAAGCTATTTCCGCACCCAATACACATTTCCAAACATATTTTTTCAGTGATAAATTTTCCATATTTTTAATATAATTTATAATACTTAATAATTCGCCTTCTTGAAAGCCTATTGAGCGGGCAATCTCACTATATTTCTTGGCTATACTCCGCAACCACCTCCTCCGCCGCTACCAGTCGCTGGTTGAATCTGTTTAAGTACGGCCTGATAACCGGCAGAGCTTGAGAAATTTGCACCGAGGATTCCCTTAGGATCAGATTTACTCCACGGAATATCTTTTGACTCAAGATATCGAGCGATATTCAAGTAAGTATCGGGGAACCAGTAAGAGTTAACTGCCAAAGCGGCTTTATACATATCGTTTTCGCTTACCCCTTGTGATGCCATCAGCTCAAGAAGTCCAAGCATAGCCATACCATGATTACAGTCTGGGAAATGAGTAGAATTTCCACAGCAAGGGCGATAGATATTTCTTGAAACTTCGTCAACCAATTTTTGCTGTTCCGGAGTCAATGGTATTAGCGCATGTGCCGAGTAGTGCTGCATAGGAGCACCTCGAGACAGAGTCCAGCCGCCCGTTGATGCAAATTTTCCAGCGCCTCCGTACCGCGGGTCGCTCATTTCGCCCTTTTCAAGAATTTCATTTTTAGTCCCGAGTCCGAGGGCCCAAAGGAGATTGAGCAATAAATTTGCATTCCCCTTCGTGATCAATAGTTTTCCGTTATTGCTTCCTGTCAGCAAATCTTTTGTACTATCGTCAATGCCGCCCCTGCCTGCATACAGCTGCTCAAACTTCGTTTGATCTATAACCCCGCTTTCCACGAGACGCTTACCGAGATCTCCCCAGACAACGGGTAAGACAACGCCTTTTTCAGGAGTTACCGCTTGCTCTATCTTTGCTATGGCCTTTGCTGAAAGCATCCCATCTGAAGGTCTAAAACGCCCCGCCAATATTATTGAACTGCCTACAATGACTGAGGCCACAACAATACTAATACTGAGCAACTTAAAACTATTTTGAGGTTTTAACTCTTCAGAAATTCTATTCAGATCGGTATCGTCCGCCAAGATTTGATCTTGTTCGAAATCCGGATCCGTTTCTTTATTTTTTTTTATTATTGAATCATCATGTTCCATCAACAACATTGCTTCATTTTTTTTTCGATATCGCGTATCTTTTGGCTTTCGCCCGATCCGCGCGGCTTTTTCTGCCATTCCACGAAAAAGAAATAAGCTGTTAGCAGAAGTAATATGAATTCCAAGATAACTACACTCTTTGAAAGGTTGAAAACAAGGGCATACGACACCGGCATGCCTGTAATAATTGTCATTAATTTCCAGGTCAGGGGATGTTTATTCGCCCATTCAATCTTCTGGACTCCCTGATATGCAATGCCAACAACGGATCCCCCCATTAAAATAGCAATCGGAATAATAAACCGTCCCGGATCCAGATAGCTCCAAGCCACAAGAAAGCTCAGGGTAAGCCAAGTTCCGCCGACAAGAACACAAATTGGGCATATGTTTATTTTCATATCAGATAGATTATCAGTCCGAGGGCTATCATTATAATGCCCCCTCCTATTTTTACAGTTGAACGTTTTTGCTGCTGCCACTGCTGCATTTTATTTATCAGCATCTTGTCTGCTGAGATTATCAGTACGGCGATCAGCGGGATTATAAGGATAATATTATAGAGAAACAGGTAGTTTAAGCCTCTTAGATAAGTAACTTGGTCGCGCAGCAACCCAATAACCATTAAGTACGGACCGCCCATACAAGGAAACTGACAGATACCAACTAAGGCGCCCAGTCCGAAAGCAGCCGGCAGAGAAGCTCGGTCTATTAACCTGCTCATTGATGAGTGGGCGCTTGCAGGTATCCTGAGCTTCAGCGGGAATTGAGGAAATAGGTAGTCAACTATATTTAGCAAACCGAATAAGACAAGGATGACGGCGCCGAGCTTTCCCATAAAATGGGGCGTATTAAACAAGTGCAGAACTTGCAATATCCCAAGCCCTATCAGCAGGTAAGACGCAAAGATACCAAAAATGTAAGCGCCTCCGGCCAGTAGTATTCTTTTTCTGGATATTTGCAACCCAAACAGAACCGCAATCGTGATGAGTAGAATTGAGAATGAACACGGATGCACGCTGTCAAGCAGTGCGGAGACTAAAACAAGAGGCAGAAGCCACGCGCCCTCATTGCTTAAACCCCACAGAAACGATGCAGTCTCTGGGTTGTTTTTCAGTAATACTATCCCGATAATTGCAATAAATACAGCCATCAATAATATTATAGTTTTCTTCATGGTTTTACGGCTTAACTATCGCCTTTATTTCTAACTGAAGCTGACTTCCAGACTCTTCTGTGAGAATTACGAATCTATCAATTAAACCTACACCAGCGGGGCCATGTGCGTTCGGATCATAGACAACCCTAATAGTACGACTTTCTCCCGGAACAATTGTCTCATTAATCGGCCAGGCATAGCCCATACTCCGCATTCCGAAAGGCCCTTTAGCCGTACCGTCGGGTTTGACCATAAAAGCCTTGGTGCACATACATGATGTTTCAAGTGTTGTAACAAGAATATCCTTATCAGTAGGATTTGTTACGATAAATTCTTTCGTGACATCCCCGTCTTTCATCGAGATAGTTCCAAAATCAAAGAATGTACCATCGCTTTTTAGCAAGCTTGACGTAGTATCCGCCTGACCACCGATAGAGTCCGGTGCAGGTTTCGCTAACCAGATAAGCCCGCCTATTAAGACAAGAGTCCCAACGAAGATGCCCGCGATTACTTTTTTGTTCATAGAATTAAATTTAAAGACAAAAAATCCCTTTTTCAGGGTTTAACGACGCAAAACAACAAATCGTTCGACTTATCTCGCCAAAGCCTTAGCAACGGCGGACTAACGACTTATTGTTAGCGTCCTTCCATGAATGTGGGGCTATTCTCGTGGAGAGAGAACCAGCCCGTGAATAAAGTTTCTTGAGGTAAAACGAAGCCTATTCTAAGCCGGTTCGCCGATAGCAGTGGTTTTAATCGGGGCGGCCCCGACTTATTAAAAAGCACTCCTATAGCCAAAGATAACAACAGAAGCAGAGATATCAGGTTAGTAAAACCATCAGTGAGAACTGCCAAAGAAAATTTGGACAAAGCCCTAAGATGTGAAGCTATAAAAGATATGAAATTTTGAATCTGCGAACAATCAGTTATTCTCACCGCTTCAAAGGGGCACGCACTATGGCCCTGCCCACCCATGTGGTCCATTACAATCAAGCCCAAAACAGCTGATAGCGACGCGCTTATTAATAATATGGAAATAATGGCGTTTCTCATCTATAAGTCCAGTATACCATGATCTTATAAAAGAATCATCTTTACGTCTATTCTTAACTTATCAGCTAAATTTTTAGCCCTATCCGAAATTGCCTCCCCTATATATCTTAAGAGATTTATCCTATAATATGAAGATACTTTGAGACCCTGTTAGTCCAACGCTTTTATATGCTGAAAAGATTATCAAACATGGCTCTGCCCTTCCTCTCCTTAGGCATCGTTTTCGGAGATATAGGTACATCTCCGCTCTATGCGCTCAGAGAGATATTTTTCGGTCATTATCAGGTCGCAACGAATACGTCCAACGTTTTTGGAGCCCTATCTCTGTTTTTCTGGTCACTTTTTTTAATTGTCGCTTTCAAATATATTTTTATTATCTTGCGTGCCGACAACGAAGGAGAGGGCGGAATATTTGCTTTGCTTGGATTGATCAGAATGGAGCAGGGGGTTATTCCAAGAAAGATTTTTGCGGGGGTAACACTATTAGTGCTCTTTGGAGCCGCGCTACTGTATGGTGACGGAATGATAACTCCGGCTATTTCAGTCGTCTCGGCCATAGAAGGTCTTGGCATCGCCATGCCCGGTCTATCTAATATGGTGGTGCCCATAACGATTGCTATTCTGTTTTTTCTTTTTAAAATGCAAAAACGGGGTACTTCTCGAATCGGAGTTTTGTTCAGTCCCGTAATGACACTGTGGTTCGTGACTCTTGCCGTCTTAGCTATGCCTCAGCTGTTTAAACATCCGGAAGTTTTTCAAGCTCTTAACCCGACATACGGAATTAGATTTCTCCTCAGCCATGGACTTAGTTCTTTATGGATACTTGGCAGCGTATTTCTTTGTGTTACCGGTGCAGAAGCGCTGTATGCCGATCTGGGACACTTCGGGAGAAAGGCGATAACAAATGCATGGTTTTTCTTTGTCTACCCTTCTCTTCTGTTGAATTATTTTGGCCAGGGAGCTATGTTGCTTGGCTCCTCGCCAATTCCCGGGGGTAACCTTTTTTATGCTCTGTCTCCTGATTGGGCGCTTTTTCCTATGATAATTTTAGCTACGGTAGCCACGGTTATAGCCAGTCAAGCGTTAATTTCAGGCGCATACTCACTGACTCATCAAGCCATGGCTCTTGGAGTTTTTCCAAGAGTTAAGACGATACATACGAACCCGGATATCAGGGGCCAGATATACATGCCCTTTATAAACTGGGCGTTATTCCTTGGGTGTGTTATTTTGATCGTCTTCTTTAAAAGTTCAAGCAACCTTGCGGCTGCTTATGGAGTAGCCGTAGCCGGTACGATGGTAATCACTACCTTGGCTTTTTTCGTCGTGGCCAATTACCGATGGAAATGGCCGCTCAAGGCATTAATTCCCATCTGTACGATTTTTCTTTTCTTTGACTTAACTTTTTTTGGATCCAGTTTGCTTAAATTTCTGCAAGGAGGCTATATTCCTATTCTTGTAGCCCTCGTATTATTGTCCGTAATGTGGGCCTGGCAATGGGGGAGAAAGGCGGTTGGAACGGCTCATCGCGCCTATGGAGATACCCGCCAAATGAGTTGGCTTATAGATTTAAAGCGCCGACTCGAAGAAAGCAAGGGCATTATGAACGACCGGGCAAGATGGCTCGTTGAATCAGACCGTGTTGTTGTGTTCATGTCTTCTCATCCCGTAAGCGCGCCCGAAGATGGCATGCCGGCTGCTCTGCGCGTCTATCTGAAGAGAAACGGAGTGGTACCAAAGCACATGATCGTCCTTTCTATACTTCAGGGTAAAGCTCCGTTTAGCATAGGCGAAAGGTACACCATTACAAATTTCGGCTTCAACATTATAGCCGTACAAGTAAAATTCGGATTTATGGAAAATCCTAATGTTAAAGATGTGCTTTGGGAATTAAAGCGCCGGGGCGTGCTTTACGGCGAGATTCACCGATGCTCCATAGAAATAGGCGAAGAGGATATAGTTATCCATAGGGGAGTGCCGATATTCAATGATATCCTTGCGAGGATGTATAGAATACTGTCCCGGTTTTCCACTCCGGCTCACCGCTATTTCGGCCTGATAGATGTCAGCGGTGTAGATAAAACTATAGTTCCGATAGTAATCGATAAGGAAGGTGCTCGTGTAGATATTCCAGAATTTCCATTATCTGAAAAAGACGAGAAGGATAATATCGATCCCGACACCCTTCGGCCTTCGGAAACGAAATTTCACAAGATTACCTAACTTTTTCTATTTTTGATAATAGTTCTCAGTTCGTTCAAAAGAGAACCCGGGTCTTTGATCTGTTTTTCCGCTTCTTTCCAATTAAATTCACCGCGGACGTATTTCCGGCTGTCAGCCGGTTTTTCAGCTAACTCTAAATTCTCCATTCCGATCTCGTCTCCGTAGTATATCACCGGTGCTCCGGATAAACTGAGTAACAGACGGAATGCCTCTAAGATTTTATTCTTATTGCCTTTTAAAATTGTTGCTAATCGCATAGATGTTCCATAGCCGCCCTCGAACAAATACTTTGCTTTGGGATCGAGCCGAGCTAAGAGCTCGTCGCGTTCTTCAACCGGAAGGTGAGAAAGAGTAAGATCGTCATGATTGCGCAGGAATATTGCCCATTGGCAGTCTGGCGGAGGATCATTCAAAACCTTCGCCGCCTCTTTGGCTACGGACGGATTTTCCGTCATTATGGCAAAGTATATTTTTGCCATAAGATGAAAATTAAATGCCATGTGGCACTCCTGACCGTTCAAATACGACCTGATCTCTTCGTGGGTGCCGTTGCTCTCGGCCAAGAGTATCACTTGGGGATTTCTTGATTCAACATGGGTCCGTATCTTTTTTATGATTGCATGAGTTTCCGGTAAATTGACGCATCCAGTTCCTTCGCGTTTTATCAAAAAAGGCGCGGCATCAAGACGGAAACCGTCGACTCCTTGCCCAATCCAAAAATCAACAACTTCTATTGTTGCTTTAAAAACTTCGGGATTATCCCAGTTTAGGTCGGCTTGCTGAGGATAAAAGGAGGCAAAGTAGTAGTCTTTAGTCTCCGGGTCCCAAATCCAGTTGGAAGATTTCATATGGGAGAACGGGTTTGTCGCCTGCTTAAATTCTTTTGCCGTTTTCGATCTGATAAAAAACTCAGGCCGTTCCCTGAACCACGGATGGCTAATAGAAACATGGTTCAAGACAAAATCAACGATTACTTTTATGCCCATCTTGTGAGCTTTCGAGGCAAACCGGCGAAAATCGCCTAATGTGCCTAACTCCGACCGGACGCTCATATAATCAGATACGTCATATCCGTCATCTACCATAGGAGACGGATAGTGGGGCAAAATCCAGATGCAATTTATGCCTAAATCTTTCAAGTAACCTAATTTATCGGCAAACCCTTTGAAATTTTTGGCAAATTTATCGGCGTAAACTTCGTAGATAACGGCGTTTTTCCACCAGGGATTCTCTATCGCTAAGTTGAGAATGCTCATAATAAACTAAGCATAACATGGTCCCATAAAAACAGACAGTTCCGCCTTCAACTGCTAATCTTGACGATTTTGAAGAAACGGCATAATCTATTGGTGCAGGCTCATGATCACCAAGAGGAGCCGCCATGAGGAAATATGCAATCGTTCTATTCTCTCTGATGTTCGTTTCAGCGTTTGTTTTCCGGACAGCGGCTCAGACAAGCACTCCCGACAAACCTCCGGCTGAGATCGTATTCAAAGCCAAGATGGGAGACGTCAAGTTCCCTCATGCCCAGCATGCCAACAGGGAAAAGAAGTGTGATACCTGCCACGACAAAGTTTTCCCCAAAGACTCTAAGGCGCCGCTGAATTACAAAGCAGGCATGCACAAACCGGCTGAGAAAGACAAGACTTCCTGCGCGACTTGCCATGTCGCCCAAGGCAAATCATTCGAGACCAAGGGTAACTGCGCAAAGTGTCATAAAAAGTAGCACTGCCTCCGGGCAGTTTTTTGTTACAGACGGCTTGCAAAACATAAAAACTGCACGATTGTGCAGTTAGTGTGGCAATTTACTGAATGCGCTTCATTTTTCTTCTTGATGCCTGGATACTCTCAGTTAAGACATCAATGATAGTGCCTAATTCATTGCCTGATTTATTTTCGCTATCGCTGCCGATTGTCAGTGGAGGAGTAATCCGAATCGCCGAGATACCAGCATCAAGAAAGAGAACCCCCCTTTTCCTGGCCTGGATAATAACTTCGTTTCTGAATTGAGAAGCCGGTTTCCTGGTATGCGGATTCCAGAATTCAATTCCATGCATCAAGCCGATGCCTCTTACGTTATGAACGACTTCTGAATAATCCTGGGCTATCGTTCGCAAAGCCGGGCCGAGTATTCTCTCGCCAAGATCATAGGCTCGCGGAAGCAAGCCGTTTGATAGCAATTGAGAAATCACTTCCAATCCGATAGCTGATCCCATAGGGGACCCGGCGAAAGTAGAAGACTGCTGGCCCTTTTCCGTCCAGCCCATATTCGCATCATACACAACGGCACTGAAGGGAAAACCATGAGCCAGAGACTTGGAAAGCACGATCACGTCGGGATCAATATTAAAATGCTCCAAGGCAAAAAGTTTGCCGGTCCGTCCCAAACCGGTCTGGATTTCGTCGATGACAACAAAGACACCGTTATCCTTAAAAAACTTCACCAGATCCTGCAATGCCTCTTTTGAAGCAACATTGACTCCGCCTTCGCCCTGGATCAGTTCAAAGACCACGGCATTAACAGAATCAATATCAATCTGACCCTTGCGGCAAGCACGCTTTACTTCTTCAATATATTCATTCGGCGTGTAATCAATGTATTGAATATCGCCCCAATCATCATAGACAAAAAAAGGATGTCTGGCGGGAAAATGAATGTGGGAATTGGTAAAAGCGTTGGTCGGATAATTCTCCCGCTGGATTGGCTTTGAACAGGTAAGAGACAAGGAGCCCAATGTGCGGCCGTGAAAGGCGCCGTAACAGGCGACAAAGTCTTTGCGACGTCTGTTTTGGCCAGAAGACTTAGCTCTGGCGTTATAGCAAAGCTTAATTGCCGCTTCGATTCCTTCAGTGCCAGAATTGGCAAACACTACTTCTTTATCCACCTTGAGCGGTGCCAGCTCGCTTAATAGCCAGGCAAGGTTTAAGGCATAGTCATTCTCCATATCGTGGTGAGGATATCCGAAAACTTCCCTTTGATCCCGGAGAAGTTGCCGAATAACCCTTCTGACTCCTTCATTGCCATAACCAAGATTTTTAGTGCTTACTCCGCCGGAAGCATCAATTAAAGATCGGCGTTTGCCCCCTTCAAAAACGGTTATTCGGGAATCTTTGCCGTCTAACCAGGCCAGATTCGGGTCAATCACAGTAGTACAGGCATAGCAGTCTTCCCTAACTCTGCGCGGTATTTTACCGACTTTCTGAAGCAAGCTGGCCGGATTTGCGTTCCCGTTCCTTCCGTTAGCCATGATCGGACTCCTTTTGATTTAAAAGAGCGACTTAGATGGCTTTATAATGGCAAATGGAAAGGGGGCGTCAAGGCCTTGACTTAACCAAAATACTTCTGTAAAAAATAATATTTCTTGATCTAAATTACTAAAGGTGATAAGCATAGGATAGAACTTTTAAAAAGCGAGGTAGAAGGAGCTTTTATGCGGCATTTTGTTGTTCTCGGCGGAGCTGGTACGATCGGAAAAATAGTCGTCCATGATTTATTCGAATCCCACAAAGACAACCGCATCGTCATTGCTGATTACAGGGAATCGGCAGCGCTATCACTGGCCGAATCATTCAATAATCCGCGCGTAACAGCTCGATTCCTTGATGCTAATGTTCTTGGAAGTTTGATTGATGCATTGTCGGGGCAAAACGCGGTAATTAACTGTCTTCAGCATAATTTTAATTTGTCGGTTATGAATGCGGCTCTGATTAGCGGTACGCACTATGTTGATCTGGGCGGATTGTTTTCTTTTACCCGTAAACAGCTAAAGCTGCATAAACATTTTAGAAGGGCCGGACTGACGGCCGTGATCGGCATGGGCTGTTCTCCGGGAATTACAAACATACAGGCCGCTTACGCCATCAGCAAGCTGGGAAGGGCTCGCTCAATAAAAATTAGAGTCGGCAATATAGATTTGAGCGGCAATGCCAGTAAAGATTTATGGTTTTCTTATTCTGCCCAGACAATTACGGAAGAACTGACTTTGCGGCCGTGGATTTTCCGCAATGGAAAGTTCCAACAGATTTCTCCGCGTACAGGATGGGAATTAACTGAATTCCCTGAACCGATCGGCAAAATCTGGACTCTCTGGACGCGCCACAGCGAAATCGCAACTTTGCCCTTGAGCTTTAAAAGACAAGGGGTTAAATTCTGCGACTTTAAAGTTAGTTTTGAACCCGACTTTGTCGAAGAAATCATGAGGCGCTACAAGACAGGCTGGGTTTTGGCCGACTTTCAAAAATTAATGACTTCTCCCAAGCAACCGCCCCAAGATTATGAAGTATCGCGGGTAACAGTCGACAATTTGGTGGTAGATTGCCATGCTCAGTCAAAACCTGAATGGTGGGCCAGCGCCGGGGACATTAATACCGGTTGTCCGCCGTCTATCGTCGCTCAGATGATAGCCGAAGGCGCTATCACAGAGCGCGGAGTTATGCCGCCGGAAGTCGCCGTACCGATTCAGCCATTTTTTGCCGAACTGAAAAAGCGCAACATGTCTATTGTCGAGACCCGACTCGACTGAACTTGAATCAACCGACCTTGGGGGTCGGTTTTTTTGTTACGGATGCGAGTTCATATATGGCTCTTAAGGAACCTTTTTCGGCCGGCTTGACTGATTTTTACTATCAGTATAAACTCTCGTCAGTTCTCTGAAAAAGAGTCTCAACCATGGCAACGCTGAAGTCCGTCAATCCGTCAAATTATCAAGTTTTGGGCGAGGTTAGAATCTCAACTCGTGATGAAATTATGGGCAGGGTTATGTTGCTCTCAAGGGGGCAGAAAGAATGGGCCGACCTAAGTCTGGGAAAGCGGGTAAAGATTTTACGCCGGGTTACTGACGCATTTGCTAAACTCAAGTCAGAATTTGCCCTCTTGGAATCCCAGGAAATGGGCATGCCTTTAAGGGAAGCCCTGGCTGATTATGACGGGACGCTTGATTTTATGAATTGGTACCTTGATAATGCCGAAAAGTACTTGGGTCCCGAAACAACTTTTGAAAGCGAGACGGAAATTCATCAGGTATTCCGAGAACCTCTGGGCGTGGCCGGTGTTATTATTCCCTGGAATTACCCATTCCTTAATTTTGCCTGGAGCACTTTCCAGAGTTTGATTGTCGGAAACGCAGTAATCCTGAAGCATTCTGAAGAATGTCCCTTAAGTGGTCAGTTTATCGAGGCTGTTATGCATAAGTGCTTGCCGTCATTTGAAGTTTTTGCCGAAGTTTACGGCGGAGGGGATGTCGGACGTATGCTCGTGAATGAAGATATCAACCTGATTCACTTCGTTGGAAGCTGTAAAACCGGTAAAACTCTTTACAAGACAGCGGCCGATAAATTTATAAGGGCGGTTATGGAATTGGGCGGTTCCGCTCCGGGAATTATCTTTGATGACGCGGATATCGATTCTGCCGTAAATAGTGTCTGTGAATTCAGATTAGCTAATGCCGGTCAATATTGCGACGGCTTGAAGAGGCTCATTGTTCATAGAGATGTTTTCAATGAAGTGGTTGAGAAAATTGCTAACGCCTTTTCGGCTCGAAGAATCGGAATGGCTGAATACGAAACTACCGAGCTTGGACCGTTAGTCTCTAAGCGACAGCTTGATTTACTGGTCAGACAGGTTCGAGATGCCAAAGTTTGCGGAGCAAAAGCGGTTACCGGCGGAGATTCGCTTGAGAAAAAAATGGGCGGAGCGTTCCACCAACCAACCGTTTTAACCGATGTAACGCCTGACATGCTTGTTTGGAAACAGGAGGTTTTCGGACCGGTACTCCCCATATTGCGTTTCGGTAATGAAGATGAGGCGGTCAGGTTAGCTAACGACACTTCGTACGGTCTTGGAGCGTATGTCTATACGGCCAACAAAAAGAGGGCTACAAGGGTAGCCAGGCAGATTCAGTCGGGCATGGTCAGTATAAATGGAACTAATTACACCACGCCATGGAATCCTTTCGGCGGATACAAAGGCTCGGGCATGGGCCGGGAGCACGGAAAATTCGGTTTCCACGAAGTAACCCAGCCCAAAGTGGTCGCCAGAAACAAATAAGAATCGGAGTATACTATACCGGTTGCATGAAGCAACCGGTTTTTTATATCTCAAAAATTCCTATTACCGGCCGGTGATCAGAGCCCGGCAGATCCAACATCTCCCCAGAAACAGCATTGAGGTTGAGTGTGAAAATATAATCTAGGCGAGAACGCATTTTTATTCCGAGTGAACGCAAAAAATTAGCATAGGGCGTAACTCCATCTTGAGGAGCAACATATGAGGTATCGCAAGTCCAGAAAATATTAGGAAATTGATTCGTCCAGCACTCTCCCAGAACTTCTTCCACTTTCCTTTGCTTAATCTTCCGCAGAATACTGGGCGCAAAAGTATTAAAATCTCCGGCTAAAACCTCATGGTCATTTTGCCGTTTATTAAGTTGCCACTTCAGATGCCCGAGCTGGAGTAATGTGTGCTTTATTCCCCCTTCCCAGGCCAAGTGAGCATTAGTTACGCGAATTACTTTGTCGCTCGCTAAAAAACTGGCCGATAATGCACCGCGCTGTAACTTCTCGATGGAACCGATAATGATGCGCTGAGCTAGGGACGGTTTTCTCGGCATTGGAAGTAAAATATTTTCAGAGCCTTGAAATCGAAGAAACTCCGGGTTCCAAGCGATGGCTAAATTACAGCCTTTCGTATCGTAAAAATATATAACCTGCCATTTTTTATTTCTTACAAAATCATTCAGTAAATTTTTAAACGGAGGGTCTGCTTCTTGAATACAAATTATATTTGCGCTTTTTTCAACTAAAATAGCCAGGTTCTTTAAAATTAAATCGGCATGATATCCATGCAGAATATTATAAGTGGCAAGCGTAATTCTCATTACTAAGTTTTATTTATCACCACCGCCTTAAATGCCATCAGTATATCTTCTTTCAATAAGGGCGTGTAGTCTTTGGCTTCGTTGCTGTATCGGTCAAGAAGTTCCGCTCCATTCCCGTACAAAACGACCTTTACGTTCTTTTCAAGCTCAACGACCGCTATATATCCTTTTAAAATCACCGTCTCATAGTCGGTCCGAATATCTTTGGGGATAAAATTACTTCCTTTTAAATGCAGTCGTTTGTTATACTCGTCAAACATAGAACCCGTAAGGGCCATCAAAATCTTGTTCTGAAGATTGCTCACGTTCTTCCCTACATCACTATGCGACGGTCCCCAGCCAAACTCATACAAGGTACCCGAATATTCCCCTATCTTTATCGGTTCGGATTTTGCTACATTCTCGGCCGGCATTTCTATAAACGGATGCGGGTCATGAAAATCTTCTAACCAGTTTTTCTGATCGGCCACCGCCAGATTAAAATGGTCTTGGAGCGTGAACTTCCTGCCTTCTTTAAATTTCACCAAATATGCTCCCAGCCACGACTGGTATTGTTTTTGGTTGCGGTCATATCTTGAAGAAATACCCTCTTCAGTTAAAGAGCCTATTGTCCAGTAATTGACGCCCCAAGCCTTAATTCCCTGCCTGGCCCAAGATCTTTCCATGTTTAATGTCATTAAACCGTTGATCCAAGTACCCGGAATCTTAGTGAATATAACCCTGTATCCGATCTTCTTCTCGAGTCTATGTACGTAATAAGTATACAGAAGGGCAAAAAGTTTTAAAAAGATATTCATAGTTTAAAATCACACTTAACTATTAGGTTTTAGATTGGCTATCTATCAGATCCTCCAGGGCTTCGGAAAACGAACTTTGCCATTCTCGTCGTATAGTTTAGGCCAAAAATATCTGCCGCCGAAATAACCGGTTAAGATGCCGGCGATCAACAGAATAACGCTTCCAATATGATGGACAAGGAACCAAGTATCCCACGACCAGCCGAATCCGTATGCATCGAAGTTGATCGTCAGTAGCTCAATATACCATATCTCAACAATCGTATGGATAAATTGCTGGAGGATAAGGCCTAAAACTATAAAACAGGAGATGTAAATATACTTTTTCATTATCATATTCTACTTTTCTTCCTTGATTTTGTTTAGTACCGCTTGGACTTTCTTGAGACTTTCTTCGTCATGGATGGATAGGGGAATGACGCTTTTGTTAAGCTTCTTCAGGACTGACAGTTTTTTCTTTAATTCTTTGTCACTAACCGAGTCATACTTGCTAAGAAAGAGGTACTCCTTTTTCTTATGCAGCTCTGGACCGTACTTCTTCAGCTCTTTTCTGACAATCTTATAGTCGGCCCCGGGAGTTTCCGATTCAGCCGAAACGAGATGGAACAATGTTTGGGTTCTTTCTATATGCTGAAGAAATTTAATACCCAAACCTTTGCCTTCTGAGGCGCCCTCTATGAGTCCGGGAATATCGGCTAAAATCAATTCATAATAGACCCCGAGATTTGGTTCCAGGGTTGTGAAGGCGTAATTGGCCACCTTGCTCTTGGTGCCGGTCAGTTCGTTGAGCAAGCTCGTCTTACCGGCATTGGGCAAACCGATAAGGCCGACATCGGCTATAAGTTTTAGTTCCAGCTTAACCGTAAACGCTTGCCCAGGCGTACCCGGACCGAATTGCTTGGGCCTGGTATTCGTCGACGATCGGTAATGAAAATTGCCCTTTCCGGGATACCCGCCCTTGGCGATAAGTATTTTCTCTCCTACTTTAACGATATCGATGACCTCCGCCGTCTCTAACTTAGTGATCATCGTACCGATAGGAATTTTGATTATCATGTCCGCTCCGTCCCGGCCATCGACGAAATCACCCCGACCGTTCTCGCCGTCATCGGTTTTTATCTCTTTCTTGTTTCTGAACTGGGAAAGGGCGTTTAAATCCGAAACTCCTTCAAAATAAATATTACCTCCGTGTCCGCCGTTTCCGCCAACCGGACCAAGAGCCATTTTGTTCTTATTGAAAGCTACCCCGCCTCTTCCGCCGTCCCCAGCCTTTACCCTGATTGTTACATTGTCTATTAACATTGATCTTTATGCTCATTATTGGAACATAATCGGGCTTTCTTAAACTGCTTTTGCAACAAGCCCAATCACTAAGATACCGGCCGAATTCAGAATAAATGACAGAAGAATAAATACGGAATTTTTCATTTTAGATAAGCCGAGCATTGCTATCCCTATTTCGTCCGGCAGGGGAGAGGCAATTATCAGAGCCCCTATCAGAGGTATCAGCCACCGCAGGCCTTTAGTTTTTCCAAGGGTCGTCAGCTTACCCGGCTTAGCCAGTTTCAGAAGACCCGTTAGATCTTCTGAAACTTTATCTTTTATAAAACGGAAAATGATCCAGTCTCCCGCCAATGCGCCCAATCCGCCTAAAATAGCCACTACAAAAACTGAATTTGACTGAGCTATTTCTCCAAGAGCTACAGTCGCCGGAGCAACGGTAAAAACGGAAACAAATAATATTCCGGCGATAAAGCTTCCGATGAGCCTCAGCTCTCGGGTCGACGTGATCAGACTTTCAAGAGCTCCTGTTTTTGCGAGGATAACGGCAACAAGGATGCTCAGGATTATTATCGCCCCATCTCGGATCAGGCCATTCTTCATTAGGAGCATTATAGCAGAATATCCGAGATGATATAAGTCATAAAAGCTAAAAAATTTGATCAGAATTCTATTAGCCCTTAGGCGAATACCCCGGCCGTAAGGCCGGGGAGAACTATTTTGAAATCGGGCGGACTTAAAGGTATAATTTCGTAGTATTGCGGGATCGCCCTACGGCCAGTTAGCCTCAGGACTACCCGCAAACAAGGATTGTTATTTTCTTTGCGGGATCGTCTAATGGTAGGACATGGGCCTTTGAAGCCCAGTATCTTGGTTCGAATCCAAGTCCCGCAGCCGATTTTTAAGCGTAAAAATCGCGTCGAAACGAGCACTGTTTCGACGTACATTTTTCCCTGTCTTCATATTTGTCCCTGAGGTTTCAAACCGAAGGGATACATTATATCTTAAGACGGGTTCACCCTTAGTTTATCGAAGGGAATCCAAGTCCCGTAGCACTTGACTTTATACCACTTTTTGTGGTATAGTTTAAAATAGTTTTGAGTTTACAACTGGAGATTGGGGGGGGCATCGTGAGAGAACTCGCATCATGGTTGGCGGGCCTAACTCTTACGGTCGCCACCATCCGATACTGCTATCTGATCTACTTGGGACGAATCAAATCGTCACCAGCTGGTTGGATGATAGCCGCAATTGCTATCACGATCGGCTACTTTGCTTACTGGGAGACATCGAATCCTACGTGGCTTGGCAACATTGGACAGCTTCTGGGCGCAATCGAAATTTGGTTCGTGCTCGGGGTTCTGATGTGGTCACTCCATCGCAAGAACGAACTAGGCGTGGAGTTCGATCGTTTCCAGTGGGGTTGCCTCTTGGCATCCTTAGCAACCGTTGCGCTCTGGAAGTTTACCAATCGGCCTGATGTCGCATTCGTGCTACTTCAGGTTATATTGGTGATTTCCTACATAGCGGTTGTCGGAAAGTTGATTACCTGGAAGGACAACCATGACTACACTCCGATGTGGGTCGCTATTTTTACGACTTCCGTGTTTGGTTTTGTGCCAGCTTTGATGGATAGAGACTCCTTCGGGATCATCAATTCCATCCGAGCTATCCTGGCCTCGGGAATTACGACAGTGATCATGCTGAGACTCGACAGCCGGAAAAAGAGTAATACACCGCTTTGACGGAAGACCAAGTCGGTCTTCATGACGAGGCGGTTTTCTGTTTTATAAATTAGTGTTAAAATTTCTAAAATAAGTTCCGACATCGTCCCAAACGGTCAGCTACGTTGAGACAAGTTCGGATATCGAGGTAGGTCAAATTCAGAATGCTTATTTCATCTGAGACAACTATCGATGCTTTCCGCGATGCTCATAAGTACTTGTTGACATTGCCGAAAGCAGAAGATCCAGAATTAGACCGCGAAAGTCTTCTGGTATTTGTTTTTGAGAATCTCGCATCTGACAAATCAGTTCCGATGTATAATGGAGCCGCATTCCTAAAGATCCCGGATTATTCAGTGGAAAAGATTCCAGAAGCGGTCGTCGAAGCCGAATATGGCCACTATCAAAAACTATTGAATGTCCGTGTTGAAGGATTGGTGGATTATCTGAAGGATAACCCATTTTCCAAGCGAGCCATTATTGATGTATGGACCGAACAGCAAGTGGATCTGAATCATAAGGCAGAGTGTCTCATATACCTGATGTTTAGAAGGTGCTTGGGCAGGTTAGATCTGCACGTCCACATGAGGGCCAACGATGGCGCATCAAAAGCATTGCTCAATTTTCACATCTTCGCTGCAATTCATAAGTTCGTTGCCGGTGAGCTAGGAGAAGAAGTTGGTTTATACTATCATTGCTCGGATTCATATCATTTGTATAAATAGGCCCCCGTCCGAGGTGCATCGGTTCAGTATTATTAAATAACGCCTCGGAAACCCTTATGGGGTCTAGCTTTTCAAAAATCCTAGTCCGAGGTGTCCAGCCGATTTTTAAGCATAAAAATCGCGTCGAAACGAGTACCGTTTCGACGTACATTTTTTCTATCTTAAGACAGGTTCACCCTGATGAGTTTATCGAAGGGAATCCAAGTCCCGTAGCACTTGACTTTATACCACTTTTTGTGGTATAATTAAGGTATTCTGAGATTTTGGGAGGAGAGGCTAATGTGCTACAACATCGGAATTGACCGATCGGTGCTTGATAACGTAACCGTCGAGTACGAACGACACCATCTGCGGCTCGTTGCTCGTGGCAGGGGCTACTATCCAGAGCATCAAACGTCAGATGGTAGGCCGTGCGAGGATGTTGATCCCAACGATCCCTGGGAGTGGGAGACGGAACCCGCGTTTGGCGTCGGAGAGCTGATCGCAAGGGTGAAGAAGATGACCGGACTGGACCATCGTCAGGACATCATTTCTTTCGTCAAAGACCTGCTTCCCTCGGCTCCGGATTCACACCGAGCTCAGCTCGAGCGATCAATCGCTCGAGCGTAACACAACCTCGTGCAAGACAGAGACCTCGTGTCCCGTGTCTGACGCGGGGTTCTTTGCTTTATAAATACCGAGAATTTGCTACAATTTGTTTAATTGTCGTTCCGACTTCCGTCCCAAGACGGACAGGTGCCAGCCACATACTTTTAATTTATGCCGAGAGTAATCCTAAAAAACTTTGTTCCGGAAAATCACAATCTATTTTTGGATTGGTTCAGCGAGGATAAAGAAGGCATGAAATTTCTGCCATCATATTCGAAACCTGATGATTGGGCAAAGCTGATAGACCAGAAAAAAAGATTCATGTTCATAGCCTATATTAATCAGCGGCCTTTTGGATTTTTGATTTTGAAATAAATAAGAATAAAGGACACTTCACTATTTATGTTAGCCCCGGATCTCGAGACACAGGTCTGGCTAAAGTAATTTTAAATGAAGCTCTAAAATTAGATGTCGTAAATAGCGTTGACACATTAGAAGTTGGCATTGAGAAAGATAATACATCGTCTATGTCCTTGTTTAGACAGGCCGGCTTCAAAGAATCCGGTAAAGACAAGGATGGAATGTTAATCTATTTAAGAAATAAACCGCTTAGAATCAACTAACCCAATGAAAAAAGAAACTTCCATGCCACATCAATTACCGACGGATTTAAAAGAGGCTATCACCTCTTACCCGCCCGCAAAAAAATATGGGATGATATTACACCGTTGGCCCGCAACGAATGGATTTGCTGGGTCATTTCGGGCAAAAAAGCGGAGACGAGAGATATCCGTATCAAGAAGGCTCTGTCAAAAATGAAAGGCGGAATGCGCCGACCATGCTGTTGGTCCGGCTGCCGTCATACGACGACTGCTCGGCTTACGCACGGTCGACCTCATCGATGAGATCGCCTATTAGGGGTCTATCGCCTCAGGACATAGACGCCTAAGATAATTAATGCTAAATTCCACAAAGATCCGATAGAAAACAGGGGGTGGTAATGCTATATAATTTGACGGGTCTATTTTCAGCTCTTTTTGTTTCATTTCTGGTTTATATCTTAAGTCCAGGGCTTGCTTCTTCTCAAGAATCAAGACTCATTATCGCCCTATTTGTTTTTATATTTTTAGTTGCGGGGAATATAATAGCCCAGATTGAAGAGTTAAAGCGTCAGCGACAATAGAGGCGGCCGACTAACGTCGGCTTTTTTCTTGTCTAAAAAGTAATCTGTGGCGGCTAAAGTTGAAGCATGATACTCTTAAAAAGTGACTGAGCCTCTGGCAACAAAAATGCGGCCGCAGACGTTGGAAAGCTTCGTCGGACAGGAACATCTTGTCGGCCCCAATAGACCTCTACGGGTAGCCATAGAAAAGGGCCACCGTTTTTCCTTTATCCTTTGGGGCCCGCCTGGTTCAGGCAAAACTACTCTTGCCCGGCTCTACTCGAAAAGCATAAAAGGGGACTTATATGAATTATCGGCCGTCTCTGCCGGGAAAGACGATATAAGAAAGATCGTTGAGACGGGATCGATTTTCCCAAAGATAGTTTTCTTAGATGAGATACATCGTTTCAATAAATCCCAACAGGACTTTCTTCTGCCCTACGTTGAAAGCGGAGAAATCACCCTGATCGGCGCCACAACCGAGAACCCAAGCTTTGAAGTAATCGCCCCTCTTTTATCCCGCTGCCGAGTCTTCGTACTCAATGAGCATGATCCCAAAAACATGACGGCGATAATTAAAAGAACCGGATACAGAATGGGTAAGGAAGCAGTTGATTGGCTGGTAAACATGGCTAACGGTGATGCCCGGCAGGCTCTGACAGTCTTGGAGTCAGCTAAACAGCTCTACGGGAATATAACAGTTAGCTCGCTCCAAAATGCCCTCCAATCCAAGTTCCTCCGCTACGATAAGAAAGGCGAGGAGCACTACAACATTATCAGCGCCTACATCAAATCTCTGAGAGCCAGCCAGCCCGATGCGGCCTTGTACTATCTGGCCCGGATGATTGATGCCGGAGAAGATCCTAAATTCATCGCTCGAAGAATGGTTATCTTTGCCAGCGAAGACATTGGCAACTCCCAGCCGACAGCGTTAGTAGTTGCCAATGAAGTATTCCGGGCGGTTGAAATAATCGGACTTCCCGAAGCTCAGATAAATTTGGCCCATGGCACGGTATATTTGGCCAACGCCAACAAAGACAGAAGCTCTTATGAAGCTTACTTTAAAGCTTTGGATGACGTTAAAAAATACGGCAACTTGCCCATACCGCTTAAAATAAGAAATGCACCGACAAATCTCATGAAAGATCTAAATTATGGCAAAGGCTATGAACAATATACAAGCGACGATTTCCTTCCGGAGAAAATAAAAGGTAAAAAGTATTTGAAAAAACCTATTAAAAACTCCATAAAATCATGAAGAATCAAATTGCCGTTTTCGGAGGAGGATGCTTCTGGTGTACTGAGGCCGTATTTGCTCAGCTCAAAGGAGTAGTCTCAGTTATGCCCGGATACGCCGGCGGTTCTACCCCTAATCCTACTTATGAAAGCGTTTGCGGGGGCAAAACCGGACATGCGGAAGTCATTAAAATCGAATTTGATCCGGAAATTATTTCTTATGAAGATCTGCTGACCGTCTTTTTTGCCGTCCATGATCCGACTACCCTCAACAGGCAGGGAAATGACGTCGGGACTCAGTACCGGTCAATAATTTTGTATACAGACGAACAACAAAAAATCCAGGCTGAAAATGTGGTATCTGAACTAAGCAAAGAAGGGGACAGGGTAGTTACGGAAATAAAGCCGTTGGAGAAATTTCATCCGGCCGAGGATTATCATAAAGATTACTACGCCAAGAATCCTGATCAGGCTTATTGCCGCTTGGTCATAAATCCAAAGCTCAAGAAACTTAAAGAAAAGTTTCAAGACATACTCAAAAAGTAAATCGCCTACATAGATATTGCTCGCCCCTTATCCATCTTCAGCACGCCTCCGTCCCGCCAGCGACGGGACTCAGCTATGTTCGCCCCGCCCCTTCAGAACCATGCAAGGGGCGGGGTCTCAAATGCTTCAGATAGACAAGGGGCTTCGCCTTGGTTTTTCTTAAATCCCCTCATTGGCTAAATCCTCGTTTTATTTAGATACTGCCAATGTTGGCTATTTCAAGCATTTTTTGTTATAAGTTTAGAAGATTCTTTTATAGCCTGGGAGAGTAAGATGAGTAGAGATGAAAAAATACTTGAGTTTGCTAAAGAAAGAGGTTGGGATCAGATACTTGATAAATCCCGAACGACCCATTCCCTAAGTAAGATAGAATCGGAAATTGGCCGTAAAATTTCAGACATTGAGATAAGAGTAATGTGTGCCCTGGGGTTAACTCAAATCATGCCAAAAGAAGAAGGAGGATACGCTCTGGTAGCTACCGAACTGGGTTTAAAATTATTGAAGGAGTCAAATTAAATGCCGACTGATAGTCGGTTTTTTGTTTGTGTGACGATTGACTAAAGACAAAATTTATAGTATTATATACGCAACTTGAACCTTGAAAGAGGCCACAATGAGTAACGGACAGACGATCACCGAGATAAGACGACTGAAAGAGGACAGAAACGCAGTGATCTTGGCACATAATTACCAAGTGCCGGAGATTCAGGATTCAGCCGATTACGTCGGCGATTCTCTGGGTCTTTCCCGGCAAGCAGCCGAGACCGATGCCGAAGTAATCGTTTTCTGCGGAGTTCGGTTTATGGCCGAGACAGCCAAGATTCTAAATCCTGGCAAGGTTGTTGTTCTTCCGGATATCAATGCCGGCTGTTCTTTGGAGGAAAGCTGTCCTCCCGATCAGCTCGCCCAGCTCCAGGCAACCAATCCAAACTTCTACACGATTGCCTATATCAATTGCAGTGCGGAGGTAAAAAAGCTCAGCGACATCATCTGTACCAGCGGAAACGCGGTGAGAGTTGTCGAATCTGCACCGAAAGACAGGGATCTGCTTTTCGTCCCTGATGAAAATTTGGGATCTTGGGTGATGGAGCAAACGGGTCGTCCGATGACTCTATGGAAGGGCAACTGCTACGTCCATACCGATTTTCAAAGGGATAATATCCTGCGATTGAAAGGACTTCACCCCGAGGCCAAGGTGGTCGTCCATCCTGAAAGCTTACGCGGAGTCCGCGATTTGGCCGACATAATCTGTTCCACCGAGAAGATGGTGAATTACTGTAGAGATAATCCGGCCCGACAATTCATCGTTGTAACCGAATCAGGAATCATCCACCGAATGAAGAAAGAATGCCCCGGGAAAGAATTCGTCTGTGTTCCGGAATATAACGTAATGAAAATGCCGACGGACAACTGCCGATGCAGTGAATGCAAATATATGAAAATGAATACCTTGGAGAAGCTCCGGAACTGCATGAGAGATCTTTATCCGAGAATCAAACTTCCGGAAGAAACCATGCGCCGAGCCCGCCTGCCGATTGAGAGAATGCTCGCATTAAGCTAACCCTCACACCTATCGAGCGCCGGTTTCTCGGTAGCTGTCAGGGCTAACAAAAGACCGCCAATATGGCGGCTTTAATTTTACTCAGGATAGGGGACTATAGTCACATCGCTTTCGCCCATGTCGTCATTGTGCATCTTGCGGATAATATTTTCCTTAGAGGAGAGGAGCGACGGACTCATTTCTACAGGGTAATTCCTGATATCTTTGAAAAGACCTCGCTGCTTAGCCACGAACTCTTTCTGGGCTTCGATGGAAACAGGCAGGCTGAATCTTCGCTCCTTCTCGTAGAAAACCCTGAGAAGGGGAATGGCTTCATGGAAACCATGAGGAGCGGCTTCCTCGGATGTAGCCACGATATCTTTCACGTAGTAACCTTCTTTGTCTACGCACCGCCAGACCTGTACCGTACCGGGTATTGTCTCTTTGCCTTTGCTCTCAGAGCATTTCAGAACCGCCCTGTGATTAATGGCGCAAAGCTTGAAAATCACGCCAGCGACTTTAGTTTCAGCGGCAAGTTTCGTGCCGACTCCAAAAGATGTAACTTCAGGGCAATAACCCACAATCTCCATGATCTTCTGAGCATCAAGATCTCCGGTCGGCATAACGCCAACATGTCCCAAGCCATTCGCCTTGAACATATCAACGATCCATCGAGAATTCTTAGCAAGATTTCCCGAATCAACACGGACAAACTTGAGCGCATTTCTTCGCGCTTCAGAACTATTAGTTGCCCTGATTGCATGGATCACGCCCAATCTCAGAGAGATAGTATCAAGAAGCAGAGTGGTGCCTTTCGGATGAGCATCGAGCCATCTCTCAAAAGCAATCTGCTGAAAATGTTTTTTTCTCCCTTGAGAATCTCTTTCGGGAAATAATTGATACATAGCATCAATAAATGCCTCGACGTAGTAGTGAGCCATCGTACCCACGGCATTGATCTCTAACTCGAAGGCGGCTTCCATGTTTGATGTATCGTCAAATCCACCGACATAAGCATACTTGGTAACTTCCAGAGACCGCCCAGAGCTTCCGTTTCGCCTGAGCGAGAAATCTGATAAATGCCTATTACCGGCAGCTAATCTTATGTTCAAAGCGTTTCCGGCAACGGTCATCGGTTCATCAAAGGCATGCTCGAAGTCAATCTCGGTCATCTGAGTAAGAGCAAAAGGGCCCTCAATGTCTGCAAAAGGTTCATTTGCAAACATGATTGTCCCAGGAGCAACGGTCCGTACAGTAAACGGGAATGTGGAAGATTCTAACCTTCCGGCGATCAAGGAAAGATCGGCTTTTTCCTGCCGAAGGAACCTGAGACGCTTAGCGTCCAGAGCCTTGAGCTTAAGAAGTTTAGCCAATAGTCTTTCGTGACCCACGCATGGTGCAAAGGGCATCTTTCGTTGGGTAACGTAGAAAACCGATAGCTTGTCTGCCAAGAGGTCGCCTTTGCCAATCCGAGACTCTTCTTTCAGGGAGAAGTTGCCCATAGTAGCGTGATAGCGATCGAAGTTCATCCTTGTTTCCGGCATGTTTCCTCCTCGATTTCAATGTACGGTTTTGCCAGATTTTACCACTATTTTAGCACCAAGTCAATTTCAATTTCAGCTATCCAACAAAAAGCCCCATTTTAAGGGGCTCAAATTTAATTTAGATAACCGCTGCTTTCAGGGCTTCTTCCGTGGTTGTAAAAACCACACCAGTTCTTCTCATTTCCTCCAGAGCTTCGGCTTCGTCCATAGGCTTGAGATTGACTGCTCGGCAGGCATCCGTCAAAAGATAAACGCTATATCCGAACTTCACCGCATCAAGACAGGCCGCCTTTACGCAATAGTCCGTGGCAAGTCCACCGATATACAGAGAGGTCCCTTGAGGCTGACCCAACAATAGCTGACAGGGCGTCGGCCAATCATCACCTTTCAGATAGACTCCCTCGAACGGAGAATAGCCGTCATCTTTCTTACTGAAACCTTTCGTAATAACCTTGGCACTTATAGGCTTCAGTAAATCCGGATGAAATTCCGCTCCCTGAGTATTCTGAACGCAATGGGCCGGCCACGTTTTGAAATGTTCAGTGTCTTCGGGATGCCAGTCTCTTGAAAAAAAGACGGGCAAACCTTTCCGGTCGAAATACTCGATCATGCGATTCAAGGGTTCAATAACCAGGTCTCCTTCGGGAACGGCCAGCGCCCCTCCGGGACAAAAGTCATTCTGAACATCAACAACAAGCAAAGCTCTCCGGACATTACTCGTCTGACTTAAAATGCGAATCGGCGCAACCTCTTCTTCTCTCGTTCCACCCATGACGCTTCTCCTTTTTCTTTTTCTGTTTTTATCTTAAAAGTGAAAGAATCATTCCGACGTTACTCCAGTCCAGGAGATTATTTTTCAGTATATCCGCTACGGTCCAAATCTCCGTGTAGGCTCTCTCGCCGGTCGGGTTATCAAGATCTGCTCCGTGTACAATGCCTTTTTGCGACTCCAGCCAGTTAAGCTGACTTTGGGTCAGTCTATAGCCGAAAAGATGAGCCTTGTGGCCCGAGAGAGTACCCGCCAACTGCCGGCTTCCTAAGATTATTAAGTCTCTTGCCTGAATATCCAGACCAACTTCTTCACGGACCTCTTCTACTGCGACCTCAAGAGGATCGGTGAGGAATGGCGAAGAACCTCCCGGCAGTTCATAAATGAAACCGTCCGAGGTAGAACTGGCACTCCGGAATTCCTTAGTAACCACCACCTTGGTATCGAGGATGTTGGGAGTCGGATAGTACATGAGGACTGTTGATATATCCAATCGCAGAACAATGGGGTCATTGAGCTTAGTTCTGTTCTCAGAAGCAATAAATATCTTAGGCCTGATGGCACAGGCAAATATGACCGTGGGCTTGTTTCTTACTGTTGATAACCACTCTATTTTAGCTCCGTCCAACCGATTGCCGGATTTTTTCTGAGCCTGATACCAATTCTGGAAGGCTCTCATTCTCCAGATATTCAGGGGTATTTCGCATTCTCCGCCGTTTCGCTCAGATCCGGAACCAAGCATGACGAGAGCCGTCTCCAGCGTCTTTTGCAGGGTATTGGCTCGAAGAATGGCAAGTTTTCCGGCAACAAAGTTCAAATAATCCATCTTCGGCGGCTGCTTGCTTTGGTCGCCAAGATTCGGCGCTCCTAAGACCACTCTGCCGGAATGGGCATAAAGACCGAACTCAATGTTAGTGGTAAAAGCGGGCATAGTTCGAAGTTCTCGAGGAACCCAGCAAACTATTACATCCGCCCTATCAAGCATGCCTTGCTCCCAACGACACCGTTTTTCATAGAAATTTTCAGTTTTACTTCCATCTCTGTTTTCGGGTACGAACACCACGCCGTCATAGCCAAACCTATCTAATATCCTCAGCGCTTCGGGCCGCCATGACTGAGTTTTTCCATCCCTTGGCGTAGGGCCGACAAGAAAAATTGACTTGCTATAGGATAGGGGTGGTTCTTCATAGGTATAAACAACTTCCATTGTCCTGCGCCTCCTTCGCCTCAATCCTTGATCCTAAATCGATCACAGAACCTGTCGGCCGTATTTAATATCCTTTCTCTCTGCCAAAGGCCGTCAATTAAATGCTGAGGGAAGATACTCGTGCCATTCAAGGCTCCAAGCAACTCTCCGACGATAGCCGCATTAGTATCAGTATCTCCGCCGGCGTTCCCAACATCGTACAGGGCTTCAATTGATCCCGGATTTCTCAGAAAAAAAGCGTAGCTGAAGGGGAGAGAGTTAAGAACATAGCAAGTTCCGCCACCAAATAAACCTATAATCCTCTCGGCATGGAGCCCATCGAAGTCAAGTTTACCAAGAGACAGGAGTCGTCCCGGTAAGCTGTCTTCGGGCGCCGCCGAAGAACGGTAGTTCATCAGGTCTGCCATTTTTGCCACGCACGAAACGAAAGTATCGATCGAAAAGGTACCCGGAGAATCTTGGAAACAATAGTTTACGGCGGATACCTGGGCCAGCGCAGATTCAACTGCGATTTTAGTGTAGTGGGTCATGAGCGTAAAACGAACTATGTCTTCAATAGCCTTAGATCGATTCTCCACCCACAGGGTATTCCAAACAGGGGAGGCTCTATAAGCGCCGACGGGGCCGATTTTCATGGCCACTCCATTTCCCTTGCCTCGTCCCGGCTTGTCGTTTTTACCTGATTCGGACCAGGATAAACCGGCAGTGAGTTTTTTAATTGCATCTCTGGTACTGCCTCCAAAACCGAGATCACCCTCGTTGCGCATGGACTCAACATGACGCAGGGCCATATCGTCCAAATTAATGCCTCCTTGAGCAATTAACGACTCCGCAACAACTAAGGTCAGCTGGGTATCGTCAGTCCAGGTTCCTGCGTCCCTTCCGTTAAACCATTTGTGGCCGTCCGGCCGGATGTACGAAGTAATTCTGCCATGCGTTAGACTTATCTCTTCTGGCGTTTTAGTTTCAAGCGGCATAAATAAAGCATCGCCTATGGCTTTGCCTAAAAACATACCGCGCACTCTATCTCTTGTGACGCCCAATGTTTTCTCCTTGGTTGTCAACGTTCTGGTCCATTATTATATCACAATAACCCCGTATGACCAGAGCGCTGTTTTTTGAAATTTTCAAAGAGCTTAGTGTATAACTTACACTATATACCCATGAGATTTGGAAGTCAAGCACTGATAGGACCAAACAAAAAGTCCGCGTTATGCGGACTTCGGCAATTCGCCGAGTTCTCTTTGGAACTTGTCTTCATCGAAATAGTAATCCGGACCAAGAAATCCGACTATCTTCTTGGCATCGCGATGAGCATTCCCCAGACAAACTGAAGCACCGGGCGATGGCGTGGTATTGAAGATGGCATTCTCGCCAACTAAGGTGGCATCACCCATCTCTAACTCTTGAGTTTTAAGATTTACGATCTGGGGTCTGATTCCACCGGCACCGCGCCGAAGTTTGAGATCCCGATATCTGATAGTCGGGACAATTGGCCTGACTTCCCGAAGGAATAGCGCCGGACCGATGACAGGTAAATCAAAAAGAATATTTTTGATGACGTAGGTTAGAAGCTGTTTGCTCCAAATAATCTTAAGCAGACTACCTAAGCCACGAAGAGTCGATAGCAGCGGTAGTCTTAGAAAATCTTTCGAAGTTCCATACTGATGCCTCTCCATCAGCGGTAAAGGCTTGGTGGTCGGACCAAAGCGAGTATCTCGCATGTCCAAAATATCCGGATCGCCGTGAATGGCAGCAAAGGGCATGCCCTCAATCTGAACCCGATAAACCTTGTTCCGCAGAAACTCTCCGCTGGAATAGAAACTTCCGGCGACAGGTAATATGGCGTAATCCGTACCGTAACCGAGCTGCTGAGCGAATAAAAGACTGTAAGGTCCTGAAGCAAACAGAACAACGTCTGCCGAGATCGTAAAGCTATCGGTTTGAATCAGATAAAGATCGTCTCGCCGTACAATCTTCTTTACAGAAGAATTGAATACCGCTTTGAATCGTGGATCTCTCTCCGCATCGGCCAAGAAATGCTTGGCTAATTCTTGGTAATTGATAATAAATCCCTCGGTACTGACTAAAGCAGATATAATCTCGCTTCGATCGCGTCCTTCAACTACCTTAGGCTCAATCCGAGCTAATTCTTCCCGATAAGCTAAGTGAAGATCCGGATAGTGAGGCTTGAACTCCCTATATCTTTTCTCAAGAAGCAAGACCTCTTTGGGGCCCACGGCTAAGCACATCCGCAAGGTTTTTTGAAACAACTTGGGATCACCCTTACTTACGGCATAGCGACGCAAAGCCGTCGCTGATGGTTTAATTCTCAATGCATGCCCTAAATCATAGTTTGTTTCCGTACTCCCATCATGAGATGTTTGGGCGTTATTTAACGGATGAGAATTAACCTGAGCTACCCCGGATCGCTTTTCGATCAGAATAACCTGACTAACATTAGTGTACTCGAGCAAAACCTTGGCCGCAGCAGTACCAGTAACGCCGGCACCGATGATTACAACTCGATCCCTTTTGGTTATCAAGGTTCTCTCCTGTTCTTACGGAATTGACCATATTTTAACATAAATATTGACTTATTGTCAATTTATGATAAATTAACGAAGTTCTTATACAACAAAACGCGGAGGCTGAGTGGCAGATTTCGAGAAGGGATTGCCGAAAGGATTCGTTCTGGCTAAGCCGATTGCACAGGAAAACTACGATGAATCGGTTATCTACCAGATGGAGCGCGAGGGCAGGCTCGTAATTACCCGTAAGAGAGACGGCTGGAAGCTCCTTGCCCATTTTGACGCAACAGGTAAAATCCGTCTCTATACTGACGGGATCAACGAGATCGACTCAAGGTTAGATCACATCAAGGAAGAATTATCAGAGTTGGGTCTATCTCCTAATACGCTTGTCGTCGGAGAAGCCATCGTTGACGAAGGAGATAATGACGACCTGACAAAGGTTATCAGTGTGTTCCAATCTAATTTAGACAAAGCTCAGGTTTTGCAGAAACAACACGGTAGAATACGTTTCATGGTTTTTGCCGGCATAGACTTGCTTAACTCCGACAATTCTTCCGGGAGTCTGTCGCACAGCTGCTTTCACAGGATCTATCAACTCAAAGGTAGGTATATTTTCAGGGTACCTATTCTGCTGACTGCGTTCGATCAAGCGAAAAAAATAGTAGTTGAGAAAGGCTGGGAAGGCTTGGTACTCTATGAGGAATCCTACGTCCTGACTTACCGTGCCGATGGTAAAAATCCGAAAAGGCCACAAGGCTGTTACAAGTGGAAACCGATCATGGAAGATGACTTCATTGTCAGGGAGTTCGTCCCAAGACCTGATTCTACGGTAAAAGAGTTGGTTCTCGTTCAGATTGATCCGGCAACAGGCGAAGAATTCTACTGCGGGAAACTCGGCTCATTTAGCGATAATCTCCGTCGAGAACTTGCCGGTATGAGATACCCGATTGTGGTTCAAGCGAGATTTGATACTCGATATCCCAAGACAGGTAAAATACGCAATGCCCGTTTCATGCGAGTGCGCGACGACAAGAAGACATCGGCCTGCGTTGCACCGAGACATTACAGCTCGGAACCCAAAGAACAAGGAGGAGAAAATGGGTAGAACGTACGAAGAATTAGAAGAATGGTATCGCAACATACTGATCGGAAATCCAAAGGACTCCAATGATTCCTCGCCAGTCCAAAGCAAAGAAACAATGCCCAGAGAAGGGGATGAGGATTCAGATCAACCGAATCCCGAGGATAATTAGTCCATAACTTTAGAACCCCGCATATGAAGCGGGGTTTTTAGTTTTTATCTCTCCGTCTTTTGGGCCATGATCGTCAGATACTATTCCGAACAAAAACCCCTATACGAGGGGCTTCAGAATCTGCTTATCCTTAGCCGTAGGGCCTAAGGATATAATGCTTAGAGGAATCTTCAGATAGCTCTGCAACGTTCTGGCATACTCAAAGCAATCCGCTTCAGATCGAATAGGATTTAATTTTGTATACAGCGGTTTATGGCCGACGCTCTGATAGTCAGTGCAAATATTCAACGGCTCTAACCCGATAAGCCGATCGGTACAGCTGATCGCCAAACTATCAACGGGGCCAGCCACTTCAATAGCGTACCGAGAAGCGCAAACATCAAAATATCCTATCCGGAAAGCACCCTGCCATTGGCCATGAGCATTATGAAGTTCAGGTAGTAACCGGGTCAGCTCGGCATCTTCGGTCGTGAAAGGACCGCAACCATGCCTTGTCGCATAACCCCGCAGCACTCCCAACTTCTTCACTTGTCCGGAATATTCTCCCTCCTCTAAAATTTCTAAGGCATTAACAAATGTCGTATTTGTTTTGGTTACATAGGGTCTGAAACCATATTTGGGATCAAGCAGGACGCCCTGCGCCCCTTCAAATATAACCGTGCCCGCCTGGTTAAGAATTTTTTTAATATACTCCTCATTTACGATCCTGACTGATCTGGAAAACTGCCCATAAAATTCTACGCACGCATTTATAAGCGGTGCGTCGTTGAGATAATCTAAGTTTTCCCTGACTATTTCCGTTCCAGGCAACTTATCCATTATACCGCCAACCAATGCCTGTTTTACTGATTTAATAAACTGGAGCTTTTGGCGTACTCTGTCCGGATAAAAAAGATCGCCGACCAGCAAAATATTTTCTCCAAAATCCTTGTAATCCTGTATTGCCTGACCGATACCCATACCGCAGCTGCCATAGCGTCCCGAGCCTCTCGACAACTCCAAAAGCCGGTTGGCTATTCTGTGGTAAGGAGTAACCACGACAGCCCGGCGATCAATGGTGGTTCTATCGAAAGCATCCCTAACTCCCAAACTACGGAGAGCTTTTTCTTCTGCTATCATCGTATACGGATTAACTACCATGAATTGAGACAAGTGAGTCCGAGCCCACCTATGGAAAGTACCGCTGCCAAATTGAGCAAAGGTATGATGCCGGCCGTCTTCGAGAACGACATTATGAGCCGCTTGGGCCCCGCCGTTGTATCTTATGATAGTGTGAGCTTCATACTTCCCGGTAAGAAAGTCCGTTATACTACCCTTGGTTTCGTCTCCGAATCCAAGCCCAGCAATTATAAAGGCTCGTTGATTGGGCACCTTACTGCCTCTGTCCGTCATCCGCGGGTTTAAGCCAAGCCCATTCTCGCATCGCCAAATCAAACTTTTTAGACAACTCGTCCGAAAGCATGAAATTTCTGTAGCCCATTTTAGACATAAGTGCGGTATCAGCAATATCGCCCAAAGAAATTTCGTAGCCGGATTCCAAACCTGACATTATTTTCGAGGCAAGTATGGCTTTAGGATCGCGTTGAATAATCAGCGAAAGAGCGCCTAAAAAATCCGGACGCCGATTGATATGTGCCAAGAATAAATCATCCCGGGCAGCCATCAAGGTAACCTTTTTCGTAAAACTTCTCGGCAACTTTTTTACAAAGTTAACTCCCTCGATTGACTCTATTTTAATGACTAATTCGGGGTTGGGAGCGCCGACTCCGTATACAAATCCGAAGTCCAGAAGATCATTCATGCTTTCAACAAAAGAGAGCATAAAAGAGCTCAGATCATTAGCGATAGCGGCGGATATGTATTCTTTGTCTTTACCGTTCAGATAGCCCTTTACCTTAAATTCTTTGGCAACAATATGGGTACTTTGGCTTTCTCCTAAATAATACTTGGAAGACCCCGAGGGTGCACTGAAAAAAATCCTTCTTTCTTCGGGTAAGACATTAACTATCGGGAACCAACCTAAACCTCTGAAATATATCTGACCGGGAAGCTCGATCTCAAAATCACGATTCAGCACAACTGATTCCGCCGAAAACGGCGTCCAGTGAGCTATCCTGACCTGCCGGCCCTCAAGATCAACGTATAACCGCTTCCCGCAGCGATCGGCTATGGGTTTTAGCCGGGACAATATTTCTTCCGGTTCAAAAGGACTGGCTCCGCCGGTGTTGTAGCGGGCGCCATAGATAAATTCGTGGGAAAGGATCTTTTCGCTCAGCAAAAGACTTTCGTCGCTCGTAAACGTGGGCAAGGTAGCAATAAGCATAGTCTCCTCATTGTTTTTAAAGTTCTCGTCAATATTTAATCATAAACCTAATCAGAGTCAATTATAGACACAGTTTATTTTTCGTGGTATTAGTAGAGCCGCCACGGGACCTTTAAAACAAAAGGAGTCAAAATGCCCTGCGATATAGGATACAAACAAGTTTCTCGAGTAACAATTCCGAGGCCCATACCCAAAAAATTCACGGCAGAGATAAAGCCACCGTCAATCGACCGGGACCTGCTTGCTAAGATCGGAGAAGAGGATGAAGCCTTCCTTTACTGGATAAATGACCTGGACATAAGGCCCCTTCTGCAGGAAGCTCTCAGAAGAACGGTCAGTGCTTCAGGAAGTCTAAAAGGATTAAAGATTGACGTGAATTCTGACGGGTCTCTTAAGATCGAGGGTTCATACAATAACGAAAAGGATAAGGGTTCTCTGGAGAGGCTGACTAAACAGCTGTCTGACCGATTCCAGATGGACGTATTGGCTATCGTTGCGGAGTTGCTCGACTACCAGATCCAAGTATCCTGGAAGGAAGAGGATGGCGAAACTGTTCTGGTTCTTGAAGGAGAAAAACATCAGCATTCGCACGCTCACGTCAATAGGTATCTCAAGGTAACAAAGAATGCCAACGGCAAAGGATCTTTCCGTTTTGAACATTTCAGTTCACCCGAAGAATTGAAAAAAGAAGAACAGAAGTTTATGGCTTTGGCTCAAAAACTTGGCGTTAAGATTTCGGTTGAAACCGTGCAAAAATCGGGCCATCCGATCGCTCCGGGAACTATCCATGAGCATTTTTTGAAAGAGGGAAACTGACATGAACAGGATCAAAACTGACGGCAATTCTCCTCCTGAATTAAAGAATGCGAGTCAAACCAACAAAGTGCAATCCTGGTTTGAGGATGATTTTAAAACGCCGCTCGAGGCGGGAATAGCCCATGTATTCCTGTTCCATGGGGATATCAACGGGCTGGTATTGAATCCGGACAGAGAAGAAGAACCGGATCAACCCTACATTCCGTTGAAAAACTTCCTTGAAAAAACATTCGAGAACGGAGAGTTAGTCATCTTCTACAATATTGCTTCGGGAATCAGATTCCTGAATAAAGAGATGGAGCAGAAGTTTAAAAAGATCGTCGGAATAGAAGCCGATAATGCCACCGGCGGAAACCCCGTTGCAGCGGCCAAAGCCGATCTCGCCGCAAAGAGAGGGATTCCCCGAGAACCCGAATTGGCCCTGCCTCTTCTGGAAAAAGCTCTGAGACGCGCGAAAAATATCGCCATAGTCGTAAATTCAATCCACTTCATAGCTCCGGCATCTTCGGGAGGTTTGGGCCTTCTTCCTCAGGAAAGAGCCAACGTTGAGAGGATTAAAAACTGGACTCAAGACGAGAAAATAAAGAAAAACGGCAATGTCGTCGTTCTCCTGACAGACTACAGCTCTAAGGTATCGGCAGAAATCAAACAAGTCGGCAGCGGAATAAGCACCGTTTTTATTCCCAAACCTAACAGAGACGAGCGCAGAGAGTTCGTCAGACTTTTAGCGGAGCGAAGCAGGAATCGTGCCCAGATTAAGGAACAAATAGAAAAACTTGAATCAAGGCTTGCTAAGCCTAACATCCCGCCTGACAAAAAAAGCCGACTCGAGGATGAGATAAAAACAGCTAAAAAAACTATAGAAGCTTATTCCCTGGCCTTTCTGATCCCGAAGGATTTCGATATGGATGCCTTCGCCCATGCTACTCAGGGTATGAGTTTCCGGCAGATTTTTGATATCTTCCTTCATTCTAGAAAGTTGGATAAGCCTGTTAATCTGGAATTCGTGAAAATGAAAAAGGGTGAAATACTGAATAATGAGTACGGCGATGTCATGCAGATTGTCGAGCCGCGCAAAGGTTTGGAAGATATCGGCGGATTAGAGCACGTGAAAACCGAACTAGGAAATATCCTGACGGCAATCAGGAAAGGCGAGTCCAGGCTGGTACCGATGGGAGTAACTTTGATGGGTCCTCCCGGAACCGGTAAAACCGCCATTGTAGAAGCACTGGCCAAAGAAGCGGAATTCAATTTCGTAAAGATCAAAAATATCAGATCCATGTGGCTTGGCGAATCTGAAAGCCGGCAGGAAAAAATGATTGCCGGGCTTCGTTCTTTGGCGCCCGTAGTGGTGATGAACGATGAAGCGGACCTTATGGACGCCAATCGCGACGCTCCAAAGGGCGATTCGGGAGTTTCTGAACGCCTCATGAAGATGTGGATGGAGTTCCTCTCCGATCCTCGAATCAGGGGACAGGTAATCATCATTTCCTGTACGAACCGGCCCGATCGAATTGATCCGGCCCTGAAGCGGAGCGGCAGAAGCGACGAGAGAATCCTTGTTCCGATGCCGTCTCTGAAGGAAATCCCCGATATTTTTAAGGTAATGTTCAAGCGATACGACATACCGACAGACATCACCAACTTTGCTTCGCCGGCCATATCGGTAAGAGGCTACTCCGGCGCTGATATAGAAAAAATATCTTTGAACTCCTTTAAGTTCGCTTTTGAAAGGGGAGAAAAGCTCGTTACTGAAGAAATTCTGAATGATGCCATCGAAGATTTCATTCCGAGCGGAAACCAGGCTGAAATAGACAGGATGACCCTCCTGGGAATTCTTGAATGTTCATCCAGAAGATTGCTTCCGGGGAATATCAAGGAAATAGTCAGCGATATCAGAAAAAGATCGCTGATCGAGAACTTGTCCGAGATCTTAGAACAAATCAGGCTGCGGAATATTATAAATTTTGATTAGTTTAACTATAAAACCAGAACCGCCTTCATCTAGAGGCGGTTTTACTTTGAATTGACAGAAATATATCTGAGCGATATAAATATAACGCGTTCTTTGACATTTTACCCAAAAAGGAGACGCAGAAATGGGCGGTGGCGGAAGCTTCTATGATCGTGATGTTACCTCGGGAGGAACAAAAACGCGGGCCGGATTTTCTGACTTTGCCGCTCAGGTTACGGGCAGAGATAGCTTAGACAGGTCCGTTCTCCCATTAAATCGAAGGTTTACGACTGACTCGGAAAGCCCTCTTGTCTGTCCCTTAGACGGCACGGGATCCATGGGGACGTTGCCCAAAATCCTTTGCGACAAGTGGCCAATGATCGCCGGCCAGATAGCAATGCAGAAATATTTAACTGACCCGGAAATAAGCCTTTCTATCGTCGGCGATGTCGAATCTGATAGGGCACCGATTCAAGTATGCGATTTTGCCAAAATTCGCGACCTGGATCCTTTACTCAAGAAACTTTGGATTGAAGGGCTTGGGGGAGGACAGCATTTTGAGTCTTATGAATTTATGGCCTATTTCTATGCACGCCTTTGCGATATGCCCAAAGCAAAAACCCCAATCATGATTTTTACCGGAGATGAGAGTTTCCGGGAAAATCTTACGGGCAGAGCTCTGACACGTCATTTCGGCGGACAGCATTCCGACGTGTCGGCCTCTGATATCTTCAAGGAACTCAGAGAAAAGTTTAACAACAACGTATTCTTAATTCACCGTTTTTATGAGAGCTATGGCCTTGATGCCGAGATTGTCACCCAGTGGCAAAGAGTTCTTGGAGAAGAAAACGTTGTCCAGCTGAAAAAAGATACCGCAGTCGGCGATATCATGCTCGGCATAATTGCAATAGCCGGAGGATCAAGAACTCTTGATCTGTATATTGAAGATATCAAGAAACGACCACTGAAAATGGGTAAAACGGCATACAAGCCTCAGTCGCGCGAGCGTTTAAACGAAGTCCGGGAATCGCTCGAATTTCTTGCTTCGGTCAGAAAGCCTTCGAAGCGAACAAGAAAACCATTAGCAACGAGAGGGCCTGCTGATACTGCAAAGAAACCCGTCAGTCCTCCTGTTGAAACGCCTAAGATCGGGAAGCCGAAGCCCGGAAGAATATTTTAATAGAGCAGAGGAGAGGGGAGAAACCATGGGCGGAGGAAGCTGGGACGATGATGACTACCGCGAGTCAATAAGAACGAGAAAAATTATAGGTGAATCCGGTTTTACCTATGATGCCGCCGCTCGAACTCTATCAAGAAGTGAGCAGAAAGCTCACCCCTTGCTGGACCCTCGCCAGATAAACAGAGTTAGGGAGAGTCGCGATAGCGATGAGCACCCGACGTCATTGGCGATTGCCATTATATTCGACGCCACCGGTTCAATGAGAAAAATACCCCAGGTTTTTCAGGAACAGTTGGGTAAACTGATGGATTTACTTAAAAAATCCGGGGTGAAGCATCCTCAGATCATGGTCGGAGCAATCGGCGATTATTCATGTGATGCCGTACCGTTTCAGATCGGTCAGTTTGAAAGCGATAACCGTATTGACCAGCAGCTTCGCCTTTTCTTTTTAGAAGGCGGGGGAGGGGGAACCCTCGAAGAATCTTACGGCCTGGCTTACTATATGGCCGGCTGGAAAACTTCCCTTGACTGCTGGGAAAAACGCCAGAAGAAAGGCTATCTTTTCACCATCGGAGATGAAAATCCCTACTCATCCATGTCGAAGGAGGAGCTAAGCGATGTTTTTGGCGATAAGCTGAAAAATGAAGTCACGATGCAGGAGGCAATTCAAAAAGCTTCGGAAAAATATGAAGTATTCCATATAGTCGCTTCTCAGGGAAGCAATGGCAATAATCCTTCGATGATCCAAAACTGGAAGAATCTCTTAGGGCCTCGGCGAGTACTTATACTCGAAAAGCCCTCTGATATTTGTGAACTGATAGTAGAGGTCATTGCTGCCCGTGAAGCAGAAAATGCATCTGCTACGGCACCGGATAAAGCAGAGAGCTCCAAAGGTACGACAGCCGACCCGGACGATAAGAAAAAAAAGAAAGGCCGGATATTTTAGCCAAGAAAAAGACCCATGAGGGTCTTTTAAGTTTAGACAAATCAGCGGTACAAATTATGTTTTTTTATGTACTTAACGACCGGAACGGGAGCTAAATCGTCGATAGGAAGATTACCAGCAAGTCTTTTTCTTATCAGCGTACTTCGGCCAACCAACTTATCTAAACCGATAACCACGTTCTTGGGGGGTAAATCCTCGAAGCTGACCGGATAGTCTTGAGGGCTTATTACTGCATAGTTTAGATTGTTCCAGATTTCCCGACCCTTTTGCCATAGTCTTTGAATTTCTGAATCTCCGGTTTTACCGCCGACCACGATATCTCCGCCGACAGCAAACCATATCTCGGCACCGGGATACTGATTTCGATATTTCTCATTAAGCATCCAGTGGGGAGTAAATATATTATTATCAAGGTCATAAAAATCTATTTTTACGCCGGCAATATTCTGAAAGGCTAATTTTGCCATTTCTTTTTTATGTTCAGGACTAATGACGGAGGTTGAGGGCTTCTCTGATCTTACGCCGGATGGAATTATAATGACCTTATCGAACGCTTCGGCTAACTTTTTGACAATAGCAACGTGATGGTTAGCCGGCGGATTCAAAGCCCCTCCGAAGATAACAATTTTACTCATGATTTGATTCCTAAAAGCTGATCCTTAAGATACAGGTATCTTTGGGTATAATGAGGGGACATCAGGGATTCCTCAAGATCACGGCCGAATGCCCTGCGAGAAACAACGATGATCGGCGGAGCCTGCACTCGCTTAAGAAAGGCGTACTGATACATCTTCCAGCATCGCTCGAGATCTGCAATAAAGTCTTTACGATCAGGAAAAAGCTTCTTTAGAGTATCTGGTTCAAGCATCAATTCAGATTCAAGGCTTCCTTTCATATATGCGTCGAGAAACCTCTCGGCGTTCCATCGAAATTCGGTAACGGCCCTGACCCACTCATCATGATAACCGCGCTTATCAGGGTAACCGTAATCGAAGGGGTCTTTTTGATTTTCCTCAAGTTCTGCGCTGGGAATCTGCTCAATGCATCGCGAAGGGATTACTTCCCTCTTAAAAACAAAACTATTGAAATATCCGGCGAGCTGACGGACCTCTCTTTTGAGAAGGTCGCCGAAGGGTATAAGCCAGCCCCTCATATCTCCATCTAATGTGCCATAGCCAAATGCTATTTCCACCTTATTAGCGTTACAGGTGAAAACTCCGCCCAACTTCTGGGCTTCCGCTGCTAAGATCTCCATGCGGCAACGAGCTTGGATGTTAGCATGAGCGGGAGTATCCCTGTCGACACCGGTAGACTGAGCAATTGCATCGACAATCCCACCGATAGGAATGACCTCTAATTTACAGCCTAAGTTTGTAGCTATTTTAACGGCAAGAGCCTGGACTCCCGGGTCGCTGTATTCGTAGGGCATGTTGACGAGATGTACTCTATCCGGGCCGAGAATATCAACCATCAAGGCGGCTACGGTGGCCGAATCAATGCCTCCGCTCAAACCTATTACAACATGACGCCTTTTATCCGGGAGCATGTTCAGCATATAGTTAGTCGCCGATCTGATCCCAAGATAAAGTTCTTTCGTATCATCCGCAGGCTGTTCCCGAGATATTCCGCTAATCGAATTCCAGGTAATGTCTCTGGTGCCGCTAAAGTAGAGCTCTTCTTCGTAAACAATGTCTCCGGCTTGGTTATATATCGTGGAAACGCCATCAAAGTTAATGACGTTATCGCCATTATTTTGACCGCCCGTATTATTGACATAGACAAGAGGAACGCCCCATTCTTCTATGCCTTTACGGATAACCTGGTGACGCTTGCGATTTTTATGCCATCCCCAGGGAGAAGCGGAGATAGCGATCAGGAGTTCGGCTCCCTTTTTAACAAGAATACCGGCCGGATTTAATGAATAATCTTCCTTCCAGAAATCTTCACAAATTCCGATTCCGAGAGGAACCGTCCCGATTGATGTTTCGATATTGAATACCTTGAGCAAATCACGGACAGAACAATTTTCAATTCCGGATTTACCTCCGGTTTTCCTGTAGAGCTCGGCTGATTCTTCGGCTATTTTGCGACTGGAGTATAAATGCTTATCATCGTCAAAGTATCGGTAGTGCGGCTGGAGGGTTTTTACGACATAACCAAGTTGTCTGCCGTTCTGGGCTACGATTGCCGCATTATAAATCCGGCGCCGGCCGTCTTCTCCGCGGTCAGTCGATGTCACTACGCTGCCAAAAATGACAGTCATATTGAGAGGAACCGATTTCACTATCTCGTCGTTTAAGAACTGAATATCGCCTATAAAGCCCTCGTCTTCGAACATGTCTCCGATAAGGTAGCCCGAAATGCAAAGTTCGGGGAAAATCAATATATCTGTCCCTCGGCCTGATGCCGCTTTTATCTCTTTGAGGACATACTCCGTGTTTATGTCGGGCCGCCCGGGAACAACCTTCATCTGACACAGGCTGAGCTTCAGGCCGTCTAAATTTCTCATGGATCCTTCCGGCATAAATTTGAATGAGCTTCAAAATTTATACCACGAAATTAAGATTTTAGCAATTCATCCCGCTTGTAACTGCGCAGGGTGTCAATTGGCGGGAGTCTGATTTTCTGGGGTACGGCGTAAAGATGCTCCGCCTTAACCCATTCAGGGCACGGCATAGATTTCGCTCCATCTTGACCCATTCGGGGCACGCCATAAAAGTCTGCTGACTTTTTGTCTTTTGCTCAGCTCGGTCAGCTTCCGCAAATCCCCTCATAGATCAAGATTTCGTCTCAGGTTTTCGCCAGTCGGCCTCCGTAAATCCCTTCACCGAGTTAAGGCTTCGCTTACTAATTTTAAACAAAAATTGCGTAAATCCCCATTAAATCAGATTCCCGCCAATTAGTAGCCATACTAAGCCGATAAGGTAGGCTTCTTGAGGGATTTAGAAAAAGCCGTAGCGAAGCCCCTTGTCTATCTGAAGCATTTGAGACCCCGCCCATTGCATGGTTCTGAAGGGGCGGGGCGAACATAGCTGAGTCGAGACCGTTTTATTTCAGGTGCATGAGAATGCGCTTTTTTGTTGCCCTGTCTAGGTTACTTAATCAATTAACATGTT
>MGJK01000014.1 GCA_001794215.1 Candidatus Yanofskybacteria bacterium RIFCSPHIGHO2_01_FULL_44_24 | reverse complement strand
CACAGCTTTAGTTATGTGTCAATTTTTATTAAAATTTGCCCAAAGATTTAAGAGAAGAAAATACTTAAGAAAAACACCAGAAACAAAACGGACTTAGCTGAGTCCCGTCGCTGGCGGGACGGAGGCGTGCTGAAGATAGATAAGGGGCAAGCGAAATCTATTGGCATACCTGAAAGAAGCTTACCCTATCGGCTTAAAGTCTGGGATTTAGTTAGCACTGTATGTTCATTTTTTGATAATCGCCATCCTGACCATATCATGATATTTGCCCCTCCAGAAGTATTCCTCTCGAAGGAGCCTCTCTTTCTTGAATCCCAATTTACTGTTGATATGAAGGCTTTTTTTGTTATCTGAATAGACCATAATCCATACTTTATGGAGCTTGAGCTTATCGAAAGCAAACCGTACCAAAGAGGGGATTATGTACTGAGCGTAACCCTTACCCCAAAAATCTTTCTTGACTACGACCGCAAGTCTTCCTAATTTATTTTCCCGTATTATTTGATGGATGCCTCCCTGACCGACATATTCTCCGGTTTTTTTATCAAAAAAAGAGAATACGAAATCGCTCCTGCTCGCAATCATTCTTTTAACATAGGCCTTCTCGTCTTTGAGAGTAAATCTTTTACTGAAGTGCTGAAGATTTTTTGTTACAACCGGATCATTAACCCAGCCCATGATATGGCGGGCATCTTCAAGTTTCAGAGGCCGCATGATCAGTTTATTTGATCTTGTAGTCATATGTTTAGAAAAACTTCTTAAGCTCGGCCGGTTTTCTGGAAACAAATTCGTAGAGCTTTGCCGGTCTCTGGCGAGCTCCGTAAAAAACCCGGCGGGTGGGCCTTATCAGCCGGAGAAGTTCAAACTTCTTTCGGAAATTTCGTTTATCCATTTTTTTTCCAAGTATAGCTTCATAGGCTTCCTGAAGATGGCTCAGGGTAAAGTAGCGAGGCAGTAAAGAGTAAATGACATTAGTGTACTCTAATTTGGAGCGCAGACGCTTAAGGGCATAGGCAATTATATCTTTGTGGTCGAAGGCGGTTTTCGGAAGAGTTTTGAGGCTCCAAAATAAGGGAGACTGGGCACTTGGATTTTCAAATTTGATCGCTTCAGTAGGTATTAAAGCGAAATAAGCAACGCTAATTACCCGACCCCGAGGATCACGCTCCTTTTTATCGAAGGTATAAAGCTGCTCCATATATACATTGCCGACTCCAGCCTTGCTTTTGAGAATTCTGAAAGCGGCCTCTTTGGTAAGTTCCTCCTCGCGCAAAAACCCTCCAGGCAATGCCCACGTATCCTTAAAAGGGGCATTCTCTCGTTTAATTAGCAGAACTTTGATATCATTAGATCCTATGGTAAAAATCACGACGTCAACCGTAACCCCGGGATTTTTATATGTTTTTATGGCCATATTTGATTAGGCGAGGTAAGAGGTGTATAGTGTTAATAATACACTAAGTATACCAAAAATATATGAACAGTCAAATCAAATCGATACACATCTTTTACCATTCGGCGAATAAACAAGCCTCTCTTTGGGCTAAAAAAATAAAAACCTGGCTCAGAAAGGAGTACCCCCATGTGAAGCTGGCCGACAAAGATCCGGCTGTTGTTCTGATTTTGGGAGGAGACGGATCAATCTTAGAGGCGGTCGCAAAATATGGGGGCAAGGGATCTATGATTTTCGGCTTGAATATGGGTAAAATCGGATTCTTAGCCTCTGTCAGAGAAGAAGAACGCTTTATAGACAGCCTGCGGGCAGTACTGGAAGGAAAATTTAACACGATAGAGAGAATGATGCTCAGAACAGCGGTAAAAAGAAGCGGAAAGACCGTATTTCATTCGGAGGCTTTAAACGAAGTGGTAGTTAAAAATCCTCTTGGTATGGTGGAGTTGAGAGCAGATGTGGGAGATCATCCCGTTCAACATGTCCGGGGTACCGGCATTATGATTTCTACGGCAACCGGATCTACGGCTTACAACCTGTCAGCCCACGGCCCCATAGTGATGCCTGATATAAAATGCATGATCATAACTGAGCTTCTTGATCATGATATTCCGACCCCCAGCGTGGTTGTTAAATATACGAACGAACTGAGCATTAACGTGATAAATTTTAAAAACAGGGGGCTCCTTTCAATCTCTAAGACAAAAAAGGCTTTCGACGTACTCCTGGTAACCGACGGAGAAACCATCTTTCCGCTTAAAAAAAACGATATCATTATCGTAAAAAGCTCACCGAAACTGATAAAATTCGTGCAATTAGAAGATAACTACTTCTTCAGGAGTTTGAAAGAGAAGTTCAGGTTCAACTAATTTTCTTCACAAATTAACTTGCACTGAGGCGGGATTGCCGTAGGCTCGGGACTTGCCCTCTCATCGGGCTTCAAAAAATCCAAGAACTTATCCGTAGCCGTTTTCACGAGTCCTTTCTCTTTTTCAATGATAGAGCTCAGGTCGGCAACTGTATTTTTTGACTTACTGAATGCTTCGGCGGCCTTTCGAAGAATAGCCTTATCCTGATCGGACACACCGGCTGAACTCAGCAAACTATCCGTTGACTCAGAAAAAAACCGATCGAGCAAACCGTAGTCTGAGCCCAAGTTGCTGATCAATATCTCCTTCTCTGACTTGGGAAATGCAAAATGAGCCGCTTTGTCTGCGATGCTATCCCACAAACCTGAAACCAAATTGTTGCCGGCTGTGGCCGAAAATAAAACGGCTAACATTAAGAATAGACCGAGAAGATAAGCCATAAATTATAAGCCTAAGATACTGCCGATCAGAGAGATAAATCCTTTGCCTATCAGAACTATCGCTAAACCCCCGAGGGTATACCATAGAGACTTTTTGGCCGCTTCGACTTGCTGGGCATTGCCCCGCGAAGTGAGAAATCTGACACCGGCATATATGACTAAGAATGTAACGATGGCTATGGCTATATTGAAAATCCAGTTAGATATGAGAATACCGACAGTCAAGATGTCGTTGCTCCCGCTGATAAGAGGATTCTTAAGCCTATAATCTATGTTCTGGTTCGCACCTCCGATAATGGGGGTAGACCCGGACCCGGAACCAGAACCCGGCGCACCGGTGTTGACCGATAAAACTACATTTGCTGATTGGGCGAAGTTGACAGCGGTCGCCGTATCACACTGGAGTATCACATAGAACGCTCTGCCAGCTTGAAGAGACATGGAGAAAGAAAGGTCAAAATCCTGCGCGGTATTACTCGAAGAAATTACCTGAGATATTGGTCCCTTAACAGTCAAATTGGTTCCCGTTATTTCCTCTACTAACTTCCAAGAAAAGCTATTAGCGCTCATACTGCAAAAATCAAGCAAGGCCGGCCTGTAAATCTTGACCTTTAAAGTAATATTGCGACTGGCGGTGGTACTGCTGACCGTTTTAGGATTAATATCAAAGTAGGTTACCTGGCCGGGACGAGTATTAAAAACCCGCAAATCAGAAGCTGAACGGATCGCATTGCTCGGTATTGGCCGGACAGGGCTTGAAGACGGATAGGCCATAAAATATATATCCGTATCATTGTTCCGGCCTGAAAATTCTGATGCGAGAAAGTAGGTATTGTAAGTAAGAGAGCCGCTCGAATCCATGCGAGCGGCAATTGGATTGCCGATAAGAAACGGCCCGGTACCGCCTGTTCCAAAAATTTCAATAATTATAATTTCTCCGGCGCAGGCAGACGACCCGCCGATGCCTAAGGATATGCTCTCCTCAAGGTAAACCGACGATTTGCTCCAATCACCGGCTATAAGAGTGCAGGATGCCTGCGCCTTCAAACCCTTAGCCGGCAGCAAAACTACTGCAATTATAACTGCCCCAAAAAAGATATAATATATTTTTTTCATTTTATAGATCTAATAAAGTGGGGACGGGAGTGGGAGTTGGGGCGGGAGAAGCGCCTCCGGCAGCCGGAGTCGGGGTAGAAGATGGAGTAGCCGCAGGGGCGCTATCTACGGTAAAAGGAAACTCGTTGGAAAAGTCGAACAGATTCGGACCGACTCTCAAAGTATGCGGTCCGGGAGAAAGAGCGGGATCGATCGTATACATGACTTCCGTACCGGCGCTGTTAATCGTGCCCACGGTTGTAAATCTATACCGACGGCTATTGAATACCTGAACCGTACTGCTTAAATTGGTGCCGGTTATCTTCACAACTTGGCCAGTCACACCATGATTCGGGAAAATACCGGTGACTACCAGCGGACTGCGTACTTGAGTGAGAGAGTCCTCGATTCTTACAACCGTCCTTGAGAATATCAACGAACCGGAAGGATCATGGATGCTGTAAGTATAGAGGCCGGGAGCGGGGTTGTTGTCGGTTGCGGTTCCGCTCGGTGCAGGAACTAAACGCCAGTTTTGCCCGTTTCGCTTTATTAAAAGACTGCCGGTTGTTATTCCATTAGAAAAATAGGAAAGATCGATATTGCAATCTAGATTATTGCTAAGTGAATTTTTTACACACGATGCCCAGACTGAATTTATTGATCCGGTAGCAGAGATATAGACTCTCACATTAGCCAACGTCGGACCTCCTGAGCCATTATGAATAGAGTAGTTATACATGCCTACCGCAGGATCTGAGTCCGGCTCTGAACCATTGCATGTGCCCGAACAAGAACGGGTTCGCCAGATATTTCCGTTTTTCTTTATAACTAAACTGCCTGAGCTTAAATTATTAGCCGAGTAATTAATAACTATATCGCAATTTGCCGGAAAGTTAGTGCTTGAACCCTTAGTGCAGGAGGGGAAACTACTTTGAACAGTTGCGCATCCTCCGCTGCAGGGAGGGGGAGTTGTGTTGGGACTTGCCATCTCTAAACCCCAGCCAAAAATATCATCCCACCCGGCCGCGCCTAAATCCTGAACGGTTGAAATCAAAATTCTTTTGAGCTCGGAAACAGCTAACGCCGGATTTGCAAATTTAATAAGCGCTGCGATACCGCTTACGATTGGAGCGGCCTGGCTGGTTCCGCTTAATGTCGTGTAGCTATTGCCTGTACCGGCCGAATAAATGTTCACTCCCGGAGCAACCACATCCACGGCCATCCCTTTTCCGGAAAAATAAGCCGAGTTATTTGATCCGTCAACCGCTCCGACCGTGATGGCATTGTCGATGCACCCGGGAAGAGTTACGCCCCCGTCCCCCTCATTTCCGGAACTTGCCACGACTAAAGCTCCGTGATCATTGGCATATCTCACGGCATTGGCAAAAATCTGCTCAGAATTATCACACAGAGAACGGACGACCTTGGTTTTAGATCCGATGCTGATATTGATAATGTCGGGCTTAAAATCATCAGACGTACCATATATTCCGTCAGGACCATCGATTGCCCAGTAAATTCCTTTGACGATATCGCTTCCGAAACCCCCGCCGTTAGAAGCTAAAACTTTTCCGGCAATTATACCGGCATCCGGAGCAACGCCCCGGCTTCTCGGATCAATTCCATCACCGGTGATAATGCCGGCAACATGACTTCCATGACCATTGTCATCCATAGGATCGTTATCATTATTTACAAAATCTCTTCCCCCCAAGTAACTGGACTGCAGCTCCGGATGATTATAATTGTATCCGGTATCCAAGACGACTACCCTCTTACCCAATCCTGTATTTCCGGCGCTATGAATAGTTATAGCTCCGACTTGCTGGTTCGCTGAAGCATCCTGTATCTGGACTAAAGGATCGGGAGCTAATATAGAACTGCCCAAGGGACATTGAACTGAAGAAAATTCCTGTGTTCCGGAAATCATGAAACAGCCCGAAGATAACGCACTCGCTATTTCAACATCGCTTGTTCCCCATGCCCTGTTAAGCAATTGGCAGTCGGTATCATAGGTGCACGTACCGGGAGCGCCGTTGTTGCATGCGTTATCGATACAAACATTATTGCAGTCGGTATCAACCGTACAGGCGGAATTGTCGTCACTGCATACGCCTCCCGAACATGTAGCCTGGATTATCACACTGGTTGATTGAACCGAGGTTGCGGACGGCTTCAACCCCGGAAACCTGATCGTACCCTGGACAAGGGCAGGATTGATTGAATAAAGAATGGCAAAACCCGAGACTAAGATAATCGCGCCGATAATGGCATTGTAGATTTTGTGCTTGGCTAAGGCGATCTGGGAAGGATTACCCCGGGAAGTCAGCCAGAGGACTCCGGCCCAGGTGATCATGACAAATACGGTGAGACCGACCATGTAAAGGGAATATAGGAATATATAACCGATAAAGTCTCCCAGGGGCATGGCAGCCGGGGGATTGGGGAGAGTCTGTGTCGCACCAAAAGGTTGATTGGAAGGATTGAAGCTCGTCGGTTCGTAGTATTCGGGGGGTAGGATAGTTGCTGTCGCACCGCAAGTTTCATCTTTCAGCCCTCCGGTCAAATCATTTCTTGGCGCAGTATCAGCTACGGTAATAACCTTCATGCGTCCGACATCGTCGTGGTAAGCGATTGTAAAAATGCCGTTGTTGTGGACGATGCTTGAATGAACCGAATCTACTTGAACCACAATGCTTTTTCTTTCTCCCCAGGGACGGAGCAGAAGATACATAGGTCCGGCATTCCACGTGGCTGAAGCAAGCCAAGGCTTTCCATTAACCCCGAATATTGCGTGGATTCCCTCGGCAGCCGCAGGGTCTCCTGCTTTTAAATTAATCTCCTGCCAATCAGACAGACAAACACCCTGAAGATTATATCTGTCTCCATAGGCAACATAACTGCCTTCTCCAATTCTTAAATCGTAAAATCCAAATTGGGTCGGATATGAATAAGCAAGGGTGTCACCGTCCCAGATGCAAAAACTTGTATTCGTGTTGTCACATGCGGTCGCCATTAAAGAGCCTGTCAGCCCTCCTATTCCTCCGGTATCGTTGGGATTTGCGCTGCCACCTACGCTGCCTATTAATGTCTTGTTATCTTTTACCAACCGAAACGGCCAATAGGTGGCCCAGTGACCGTCTTTTGCGAAAAACCCTCCGGCGACAAGGTGAAGATCGTCGGATGTTAAGACGGGTACCCAGGTGCCAACCTTCACTTCGTATCTTTGAAACATATATCCGGCCGCATCTTGCCCGGCCTCGCAGACGAAAGTCAGCGTATCCGGAAGCGTCCAATATCCGGCGATACATCTTCCGCCCGGAACCAGTTGAGCGGGATTGCTGAAGTCCCAAGATTGTCCGGTCTGGAGATCAGTAACCCAATTCTCACCCCAGTTTCCGTAAGTAACATATCTTCCGTCGGGAGACAGCTTAGCCCACCAGCCGTTTGCAGTTTGGGGAGGAGACCAAGAACTTAGAATCGGAGCAACCTGAATCGTGCCTGTTTGAGCGGAAGCCCGGTTTATATTCTCAGGGTAAAGACCGATTACCTGAACAGACAGCAGTGAACCGATAAAAAGCAGGGTAAAAACAAAAATAAGCCAATGGGCGTGGCTATGTCTTGGATGATTATGCCAGATTGAGTACCAGGAGAATTTTTTTCGAAGTTTATTGTGGAAAAAATCCATACTAATATTATAAACCTATTTAAATCTAATTCCTATCGCATGTGGCGGCATTTATGTGGACATGCGTGGCCATAGGATCATTGCAAGCGACTCTCTGACCCTGAGAATTTTCACAGCGAGGATCTCCGGGTGCGGTAGTTTTTGCACCGCAGAATACGGCGGCTTGAATTATAAGATTTCCGATGGCTTCATTGCCGTAATCAACCGCTAAAGATCCCCGAGTTCCCGAAGACCCTCCGTAATGGCAAGAATTTACCGAATGACTGCACGGTCCGCAGACTTGGTTGCCTCGAGTATAGTTACAAACATCGTAGGTCTCATCATATGTATAGATTGACCCCAGGTTTAAACCGACTAAGGAAGGATGATTCTGGATGCAGAACATAAGCTGAGCGAGTTCCGGATCGTCACGCCGAGGGTATGGTTCATTATATTGATTGGCTAACCCTAATTCATTTAAACAACTGGGCGGGGGATTTGGCAGATTTCCTCCGGTTGTAGCGGAGGGGACTAACCCCGGAAACCTGATCGTACCCTGGACAAGGGCAGGATTGATTGAATAAAGAATGGCAAAACCCGAGACTAAGATGATCGCGCCGATAATGGCATTGTAGATTTTGTGCTTGGCTAAGGCGATCTGGGAAGGATTACCCCG
>MGJK01000013.1 GCA_001794215.1 Candidatus Yanofskybacteria bacterium RIFCSPHIGHO2_01_FULL_44_24 | reverse complement strand
ACTTCTGGGCTATTTTGAGAGAATCGGTGGCAAAGGTGCTCCATTCAGCCTGCGAGGTGGGGTTAGTTACTTCAAAGAGTATTTCGGAGGCGGAGGCCTGAGAAATAGCTAAAAAGAAAAACAAAAGAGAGACTACGATAATAAACGCTTTGAGGTGACTCATGATGCCCGAGATTATATCCCAACAAAGATAAAATGCAAGGCCCCCATGTTTGGAGGTCTTACCTCCAAACATGGGATATGATATGATCTCCAACAATGAACCAGCCACCATTTCTAAATAACCAGATTTACCACATATACAACCGGGGTGTAGAGAAAAGAACTATCTTCATGGATGATCGAGATTATTTTAGATTTCTGCATGATCTCTACGAATTCAATGATAGTAATCCGACGCCTCCTTCAAATATTAGACTGAAAACCCGCACGCCCTCTCAATGTTTGGAGGTCTCACCTCCAAACATTGAGAAAAGAAGGAGTAGAATGGTGGATATTTTGGCATTTTGCCTTATGCCAAATCACTTCCACCTATTAGTGCGCCAGGGGCCCGATCATGGCATAACACGATTCATGCAAAAAGTCGGAACCGGATATACAATGTATTTTAACCAGAGAAATGAAAGGGTTGGCCCACTCTTCCAAGGAAAATTTAAATCAATTTTGGTCCAAGAGAATCGATACCTAAGGCACCTCTATAATTACATACACCTGAACCCTTTAGATCTACTCGCACCAAGTTGGCGAGAAAACCAAGTAAAAGACACTTCCAGAGCACTATCTTTTCTCAATAACTATAGGTGGAGTAGCTACTTAGATTACATTGGTAATAAAAATTTTCCATCTATACTCGATAAGGTTTTGGCTTTAGAAATATTCGGTAATGAGCGATCGTATAGCAAAAACATAAATGAATGGCTCGCCAACATGGAGAAGAATTACGCAGACTTTAGTTCCCTAACTCTTGAATAGTATACCTTACCTCTATGTTTGGAGGTGAGACCTCCAAACATAGAGGTAATAGACTTCCCGAAGCCAAGACTCCCCTTTTAGGGAAGTCTTGGGGGAGATAAATCACGCACGATTACTTAAAGAGTGTACTCGAACCTGGACAGGCTCACGGATAATTATTTATCGAGAATACGAGGGTACCTGATTAACGGAAGTATAGTCCGAGCCCTTTGAATACCAATTAAACTCATCACTATTGACGCAAAAAACCTTCTTGAAAAAGTCGGGATCATCGGCTACAGCCTGATCACCCGAGGTATCGATCCAGTGTAATATTCCCGAATCCTCGCCCATGACCTCTACACCGTAAACTTTCGGATCATCGGTCTCGCAGTTTCGGAAAAGACCCGACGTAACCAGCACATCGCGAGTTGAAGAAACGATCGTCTTAACCTTAGTAAATCCACCTAAATGGCCATAGAAACCGAATATGACTGGATTAAGAAATAGTCTTTTGTATCCCCAACTATTTACAATATATATGTCGGGATCGGTCGAATTAACAGCACTGACAGTATCTCCTTCACTTAATCCCACCGCTGCCAAAGTAGTAAACCCAAGTAAAGCCGGAGTCGATTTAGTTAATGGCGTCGCCGAAGGAGTGGGCGTCGGAGTAGATGTCGGTGTCGGAGTTGGAACAATTCCAGGCAGAGTCATGATATTTCCGTAGACAGGAACACCGCTCTGGGTCGCAATCGTAGGCGAATATTTAAATCCGCTGAAACCAAGACGGACACTACCGGCCGCTGAGGCAGAAAGACTTGCTTTGACACGGTACGTTTTTGAAAAGCCATTAGCGATAGTAATGAAATTAAATTCGACTAAATTTGAATTTTCGCTCTGGCTCGGATATGTAGCAACCAGCGCATTGGTCGTATCATCATATATATAAATGTTTGAAAAATTGCTCAAACCGATAGGGACATCCGTCGCTAAATAAATACCGCTCAAATAGATATCCCCGCCGGAAGCAGCAAGATCAATAAGAGCGACATCGGCATAAACAGCACTGGCTGGCAGAATTTTGGCCGGCGGAGTATTAGTGTTCAAAGAAGCGGTTAACACCGGACTTTCTTGAGCATACAAAATAACGACCGGAACAAGGAGAACTGACAAAAAAACGACAGATAGGTAATATTTAATCATACAACCATTATAACAAATAATGTCTCCGACCCCTTGTTTATAAGCCAAAACCCCCTTTCGGGGGTTTTGGCTTAAAGGAAACGCTTTACGCGAATTCCTTAGAGCTAACTTACTGGTTTAGTAAGTTAAGGCCTGAGATTCGGCAATCGTCTTGACCAAACCATCAGTAAACCAGTCAGCCGTTGTATCGGCATGGCTTGGAGCTGATTGATCTGACCAGACAAATGAGGCACCAGAGGCTTGCTGAACGGTAGCATCCTGCGTTGTTACGGTCGAACCCTTCGGATTGGTGATGTTCGTGGTTACAGTTTCACCTGCAACAAGAGTACCACCGACCGTACCCCTTAATTCAAGGGTTACGCTCGAACCGCCAGAGACAACACGTTCAGTGGCAAATGTAAACTCAACTCTCTTGTTGATCGTGGCGTTACCACCGCTTGCGCTGGCAGTTGCACCAGTGTTTACACCATTCTCCCACAACTGGAGGCTAGACCACGTACCTGCGGCAGAGCTTGAAGCTATGGTGAAGGTAATATTATTCCAACCAACCTGACCGCCAGTGGCAGAAAGGGTAGTCTTGAATAACGTCTGTGATCCGGCTACCAGCTTAGAAGTACCTAACGCTACGTTCGTGAATGTCGGGTATCCCTTTACCACATAGGTATCGTTGCTGGCATAGGTCGTATGCGAGAAGTTAGCCTGAGTGGTGGTCGTGATACTTCCGGCGCTGTCACGGTATTTCAAGCCATCCAATATCAAGGTTGCCTTGCCTGCGGTATCGTTGGCTCCAACACCCACAGAGGAGTACTGAACATCGACCGACAAGGTCTTGGTTCCGCCTGTTGAAGGCAGAGAAAGATTCAAGCCGGTGAACGATATGGAGGCAGTTGATGAATTGACGACAGCTGAACCTAACGTTGTGGAGCCGTCCTTCAAAGTGGCCAAAGCTACTGCACCGCTTGTTGAAGCTAACCATGTGCCGCTTGTTGAAGCAAGACCCATGTAAACCTCATCGACAATAAAGTCATCATAAGACGGTGTAAGGGTAAACTTGTACACGCCAGCTACTGTCTGACCTCCGTTTATTAACCGAGCGGCTGGGACGGATCCCTTGGCTACAGTTAATGCGCTTGTTGCAACAGCGATAGTCTGACCGGTTGTTCGAGATACATTGGATGTAGTGCTCGAACCGGCAGTAATACCAGTTACATCAAAGCTGAGAGTGAATGAATCAAGGGCTGTAGCATCTGTGCTCGTAGCATTGCCCCAAACTTCAACCTGGTAGGTCTTGCTCTTCGGTAACGTAAAGTTAACAGAATAGCTGTTTGAAGCGCTACCATCAACAGTTGCCTTAGTCGGCGATGTGTAGATCGCTGAACCAGCATCGTTCCATACCTTTATATACATATCGGTCATATCTGCCTCGTTCCAATCAGTACCAATAACTGAATCACCAGTGATATCAATGGTATTAACATTAACATCCTCGGATGAAGCGGCTGTCAAGGTGAAATGGCCGAGTTTTACTCCATTCTTAGGAGTAACGACCGACTGATTAGCATAGCCGGTGTATTTAGCGACCGACATGGAACCTGTTTTGACGGTTAAGGTGTTACCTGTCTGATCTGCGGCAACAGGACCGTCTATATAGTTCAGTGAAGTTAATCGCTGAACGTTGCTGTAACCGCTGACGAACTGAACAACTGCCTGGATAGTATCGTCTGCAGTTACATCGTTCGTTCCATCGCTGTCATAGATGTCTGCCCGAACTTCAAGTACTCTTGGCATACCAGGTTCAACTATCAACGATGAACCTAAGTTGTACGTAGTGTATGAAGCTGATGCCCCAGCGGAATAACCGCTACAAGACGTATCATCCGAAGCACACAACGCGGCCGTACTGCCAACCTGGACACCATCAGCAAAGAGGGCGCCATTTCGAAGCGTTAATGCAGCGTCTGATCGAGCATTGTAATGAACCCCGACTCGAAGGCCTTCGACTTTCATTCTTTCTCCCTGAGCTTTAAGTTCATACCTGGCTAAGACGACTCCGGAAGCATCCTTGACTATATCACCAGAAGGCGAATCTGTCTTTTTGGTGATAGTCAGAGTACCGGCAGCTACAGTCTGCTGACCTGCATCGGTCGGGAATGTTCCTGTAGCAAGAACACCTGCATTGTACTGGGAATCAACTGCCCATATGTCTGATGCCTGGCGTAGCGAAAGTTTGAAGTTTCTGCCAGAACCACCGACGACATCCAACATAACCTTGAAGACACGTCCTCCGGTTTCAAGTTTAAGCGGGCTTCCGGAAACATCGAATACGATGTAACCGTTTGCATCGGCTGCAGCAACTGCTGAACCAACTTGAACACCATCAACAGATAGTCTGAAGTTTCTTAAGTCTCCAGGCAATACAGAACCAATAACTCGGAACTGGACTGATTTCAGCCAGACATAGCGAGTTCCAACGGTAACTGTATCCTGCCAACCATTTACGTCATTTGCAGGATCAAGGGCCGAATTCGCACTCGGAGTTACGGAAGTAGAAACGGAAACCGTAGCAAGCGAGGCGTCTGCAATAGTATGCAAATTACCTGAAACGCTGACTTCAGCACCATTTACTGATGTGGCCTGGACACCAACGGTCTGACCAGAAGTGCCATCAAGCATATCAGCCATTACCGCAACAACCTTACCGCCAGTTGCATTAAACAAACCGGCAGAATCGTTGAAGGTGATAACACCGTCAGAAACTGTTGCCGAATCGGTTAATCTCTTGCCGCCATCATACAGATAAACATTTACCAATGTCGCATCTGCTGAAACTCCAATTCTCTTTAATTTGAGGTTGGTGACATTGCCACTTCCTGAAAACATGAAACTTGCAAGATGGGCTCGTGACTGCACATCAACAAAAGTAGAAGAAGCTGGGTTAGAAGCGGCTAAGCTGACCGAAATCGGACCAGCCTGTTGCTGCTGTCCGCCTCGTGAGTAATTAGGAACCTGATTTACGGAAGTATAATCAGCTCCTTTTGAATACCAATTGAACTCATTGTTGTTGATACAGAAAACTTTTTTGAAGAAGTTCGCATCATCAGCAACGGCTTGAGCTCCAGTGGTGTTCACCCAGTGAAGCATACCGACATCTTCTCCGGTGGTTTCAACACCGTAGACTTTCAGATCGTTGGCTTCGCAATTTCGGAACAAGCCCGAAGTGCCAAATGCATCTCGCGTTGCCGCAGATACATTCTTCACAGCTGCGAATCCTCCGAGGTGTCCATAGAAGTTAAAGATAGCTGGATTCAAGAATAATCTCTTGTATCCCATCTCATTAACTATATAGACATCCGGATCATCGGATCCGGCGGCGCTGACTACATCGCCTTCTTTAAGGCCGTAATCTGCCGGGGCTACTGCTAATGCCGCTACCGGAGCAAGGTAGGCGACACCGGACAACGACAATACTGTCGTTACCCCAGTAAGAACCGAGAAAGCTTTTTGGAGCTTGGCTCGAGTTCCTTTTGATAAACTATTCATTTTATTTTTTTATTTTTCCGAACTGACGTTATTTTATCTCTCGATATTTATTCGGGGATAAATCGACTAACGACAGAACGGGATTTAATAACGAATTAAGTTCTGAACTTTCTGACTTAACAATTAATCTCGGCTTGCGCGCTTCGAAAACATTTCCGAAACGCACTCGAATCTTGTACATTCCGTTCGCTAATTAAAGCAATCATAGGATCTGTTATTTTCGACCTACAAATCCTAATCAACGGTTTTATCGACTTCAAGATTCTAATTCAAAATCTAAAATTAAATTTAAAATATCAATCGCATCATAGTTTGATTTTCTATCGATTAATTTTAAATGTTCTTTCCTCGATCCCCACGCCTATTGAGCTAATATATTTACTTATTGCTCGATAGGCGTGGGGATTTTGACTGCCTGTATCTGTAGGCATTCCCTGGAAATGACCTGCAAGTACAGATAGTCAATAATCCCGCAACCCCGCTAATAACGCCAAAAACAGCCTATTAATGCTATATCAGGGGGGTGAGAAAGTCAATTAGCATAGATTTTAAGCCAGATACAGCAATTGCATCAAGCAACGAAGTGGATACCTATACCACTTCAGTTCTAATTATATATAGTAATTTTAGGAGCAACAATAGCGAAATTGTGGATATCTGCTGTACAATTCGGGGTTTTTTGACCAAAATGCCTAAATCCTTCAAAATCAGGGCTTTTATCCCAAATCCCCAAAGCCCTGAAAGAAGGGCGCCGAAAGACCGTATTTCCAAATTTAAGTCTAAAAATAAAGTCTTCGGCAAAGCATCTTAAAAACTTAAGTGACGTTACTGCCCGATATCGCTCACGGGAACCTGCGTGGCACATTGGCACCATTAAACATAATTTAATGGCATGACACCATTTTAGTTTGTAAAATCCCGGTACTCGCACAGCCCCAATAACTTTAAAGTCTCGCCGTTACTGTAAATTATGGTGACAAGTTCTTATTTTCATTTTGTCACCTTAACACATGGTGACATCATGGTGACAAAATTAAAACAACTATGTCACCACTAAATGTCACCCTAAGTAGCTCTTGATCGGGCCGATCAAGCTTAGTATTGTAAAAATTTGATAACTAAAAATCGGGTCTATTTTTAAGCTGCCACAAGATAACCCCAGAAAAGCTGTGTAGCTATACTGAGATGTAAAGCAAATAGTAAGTTAAAGGAGGGAGTGACTTAATATTTGCCGGAATGTGACAACTTAAAAAAAGATCCGACTCATGACTATGTCAAACGTGGTATAGCAAATATTAATAGATAATACAACCCTCTTGCAATACCGCCCCGATTGAATCGGGGCGGTATTGCAATGCACTTACGAAGAGTATTAATTGATATCGGCGGAATAGTAATAAACCGCCCTATCTTCAAGTTTTTTCTGAACAAGTCCGATACGGATCAACTCGGCTAAGCTTCTTTTGACGGTTCTGTCGGAAATCAGACTAAACCGATCGATAATCTCCTTAGTCCTTACCCGGGGGGACTTCTTAATGAAGTCGAGGATTTTTTCTTTATTGGAGTTGGGCTTGTACTCGTGTTGCTTGGCAATCTTAGTTTGGGGAGCAGTCAAAGTTTCGAAACGGCTACCAGCTTTAATCTCTTTGTCGGCGGTAGTAGAACTTTCTTTCTGAAGTTTCAGAAACTTCAGTTCGAGATTCATGAGATTGCGCTTGACTGAAAGCAGTATCGTTTCTTCGATACCGGCTGAATGCTCTAAATATTCCAACAACTCAAGAAGACCCTTGATCTTAACAATGACGGGTGCGGCCAGTACCGATTTCTGACCTTCTTTGCCGCCCCAGACGGTTAATGCAGAAATAAAATCCGACAATTTGCCGAATAGTTTACGCCGAAAGAACTTGTCTTCCGTGGCAAAGATGAGTTTAGCGCATAGAATTAAACAGGCGGTTATATCTTTGGATAAATGGTTCAATGCAGTTTATTTATAGAGCTCCCCTGCCCGATCCCAAAATTCAGGATGGTTTTGAAACCGCATCCAGTACCACCATTCCGCACCCCAGAGATAGAAGGTGTCGAATCCGGTTTGGGCGGAAAAATTCAGCATCTCGTTGAACTTGTCAATTCCCATCCGCTGAAGCTGTATATCAACGGGAGTTTCGACAATTGATTGCAAAAGCCAGGGTTCGCTCGAAAGCTCAATAACTATAGCCGGTTTTTTTCCGTAAATCAATCGAGTTAAGTTTTGTTTAATCCTGAAAAATACCGGACCGATAGGATATCTAAAAGGGCCGATTTTCCGGTTCCATATATACAGATACATGCTTGTGCCGAAAATATCGCCCCTTTCGTATGCGCCAACCCAGGTGCCAAACTCTCCGCTATCTGTCAGGAGGATAGGCCTTGACGGGTCGAGACGGCGGACAAGCTCAATCTCTTCATCAAGCAAATTCTCATCGAGTTCGCCGCAAGTAGTCCGGCTAAAAAATTCCAGGAACGGCTCATTTTCAACCTGCCAATATTTAATATTGCCGTAACCCTTGTATCTGTTTACGACTTCTTCTATGTAGCGCAGCAGTGTTTCTCTCTTGAATTCAGTTTTTTTACCCTGATCTTGAATCTTTGACAGTTCATTTTTCAGCCACTCAGGCTCATGACATTCAGGCCAGCCGGGAAGACGGCGGCCGACGGCTAAAATAACTGAAGCGCCCTTCTTTTGGGCTTCCTGGATTTGAAAATCTAATTCCTTAAAATTGTAGATGCCGGGTTGCGGTTCGGTAAGGGGCCAATGGGCTGAAAATCGGAAATTCTTGACCCCCAAGTCATTCAAAACGGCCAAGTAAACTTCTTTCCAGTCTAAACCAAGTTCATCAGCATGAAATCTGCTGAAAGATATGCCGTATGTAAACTCTGCCGATCGGGAGAAATCTATCGAAAACAAAAATAGCAGCGCCGCAACGATCAAAACAATGATCAGAAGTATCTTGGCCATATTTTATCTTACTGCTGCAAGAAGAGTATTAGCAACCCTATAATAACAAAGGTTATCCCGCTTAACTTGGCTGAAAGAACGCGAAAATCGATCTTTTCTCTGATATGCGGGATTCTTCTCCCGAAGACTAAAACCAACAGAAATGTAAACATAAATTGAAGACCCAAGAGAGCGTTGACCAATGAAACGTTGCCTAATTTAATCGCAAAATAGAGTACCGTAAAGCCTATTCCAGCTAAAAATTTATTGAAGATAAACAGGAACTTGGATCTATTCGGGGCGTGTTGATAGGCAAACAAGACCTCTCTGCGCACATGACCTGAAAGCAAAGACATAAAAGCACTGCCGACGAAACCAATCCTTGTCCAGAACATACCATTAACGAAGCCGCCGTTATTAAATGAAAGCTTGAGAAGAACGAATGAAAGACCGAAGCAGGCTCCGGCGGCAATGGCCGGCAGAAAGACATGCCGATTGCTCTTGCCAAGTAAAAAGATACCGGATATTAAGAATATGAAGGCAAAAACATTGAGAAGATGCAGGCTGTCTTTAAGGATGATTACGGAAAGCAGGTAAGTAAAAACCGCCCCGAAAGTACCGGTTTGGGTGGCGGCGACGGAAACATCGCTTTCCTTAATCGATTTATAAAGAAACATCAGCCCCACAAAAAACGAGGCGCCGGATGCAAGAGCTATGAGAAAATACCCCAAGCCGTGCCAGGAAACTCCGAAAGGTATCAGCACGACCGAGACAAGGCTTAAAATACTGACTCCAAATGCGTAAGCATGGTACTTGGGTATGTGGCCGGCTAAAAGATACTTATCAATGACAAAAACCACCGCATTGATAAGGTAGGCAAGAAGTGCGAGATAGAGCCAGAGCATTAATAAAATTCGAAGCTCGAATATCGAAATACGAAACAAGCTCTAAATTCTAATTTTCTAAATTCCAAATAGTTTCGGATTTAGGATTTCGGATTTTCTCTCTTTGTTTCGGATTTCAAATTTCGTGTTTCGGATTTATAACTAACCGATGTCCAATTGGTTCGTCTTACATATTTTAGCATATTCAAAGGCCGAAGGGCGAATCTTTCTACTAAAGGTCGCATAACCTATCTCAACAAGCCCGAATCTCGGCTCGAATCCTTTGGCCCATTCGAAGTTATCCAGCAAAGACCAGTAAATATAACCTCGGACATCTACGCCGTCCTGAATCGCGCGCCAAACCCAATACAGATGCTCCGTCATGAACTTAGAGCGTTTCTGATCAGTTGAATCGGCTATTCCATTTTCAGCTATCAAAACTGGTTTATTGAACCTTTTTTTAAGGTCTTTGAGGACGTCATAAAGCCCCTGGGGATAAAATTCCCAGTCCATTTCCGGCATCAATTGCTGTTTAGGCAGTACTTCGTATCCCTCAGACAAAAAATTTCCAAAACGCCTGATACGATCAACATGGTAATAATCAACGCCGATAAAATCATGGAATCGAGCGGTTTTATCAAGAAAATAAAAATTACGCAAATAATTAAATAATCTCCCGATTATCTTCTCATAAAATCTCCGGCCATATACCACATAGGTCAGCATCGATGTTGTACCTATTATTACATTATGCGACGTTGATTTAATGGCTTTGTAGGCTGATCGGTGGGCTTTTCTGATGTTTTTTATCACCCTCATCGTCTTGTATAGGCTCTTGTACTGGGGCGGCCAAAGACCTAACAAGTACGCAAACCCGGCATAAACCGTCCCCGCCTCATTGAAAGTGATCAACCACCTCGCCTTTCCGTCTAATTTTTGAGCCACATAGCACGCATAGCGAGAAAAATACTCCGAACTTTTAGGATTTAGGAACCCTCCTTTTCTTGCAAACCAGATCGGATTGGTAAAATGCCACAAAGTTACTATCGGTTCGATCCCCCGCTTCCTGAGTGCCTCAATAACGGCCAAATAATGATCCATAGCCCGGTCATCGAAACGACCTTCTTCCGGTTCGATCCGCGACCATTCAATGGAAAATCGATGGGTATTATGGTTTAGTTGCCGGGCAATATCGAAATCTTCTTCATACCTGTTATAGCTGTCGCAAGCTCTTCCGGAAATAAAATTTTGGGGATCCAATCCCTGCAATCTTAAAGCTTCGATTCGATTCTCCGATTTTTCCCATTCGGTCCAGTCATTATTGTTCCCGCCTTCCACCTGATGGGCGGAAGTAGCGCTTCCCCACATGAATCCTGCAGGGAACTTAAGCTCTTTGTCCATTGTTTTATTATAGCATTAAGAACCGACATTTGCGCCAAGTTATTGAACATCTAAGCCCCGCCGCACAATTAAAGCCGCCCCTGCAAAGGGCGGTTTTAGAATCAAAATCATAGCTACCTACATCTATTCTTTGGGCTGTGGACCCTGAACGGCTACAAGTTCGACGTCAAAATAAAGGGTAGAATTGGCAGGAATGGGGCCCCGGACTTTATTGCCATAAGCCATCGCAGGCGGAATTATCAGCTTTCTCTTGCCTCCGACCTTCATGCCGACAATGCCAACATCCCAGCCTTTTATAACCATCCCCCCTCCGAGTATAAAAGCAAACGGCTGTCCCCGGTCATAAGAACTGTCGAATTTAGTACCGTCTTCGAGAGTACCTTCATAATTGGCGGCAATTGCATACCCGGAAACGGCTTTCTCGCCGGAACCGACGACCACATCCCGATACTTAAGCCCTCCCTCAAGCTCAACCCAGGGAAATTCCGTAGCCGTCGGCATGGCCGTAGGTGAAGCGGTCTCGGAAGCAATTTGAGTAATATCTCCGTTTTTGACGTTATTTGATTTCTGCATAAAAAACCAGATGCTAAGCCCGACAAACACAACCAAGATAAGATACATAAAGATATTTTTTATCATGGAAATTTATATTTTAGGAGTTATTTTATTGAGGGGCGGATAAAAATCGGGGTCTATTTCTCTTTCAAAACACTGTCTTCCCGAGGGATGCTGCCAGTTATAATTCAGCTCAGCGGCAACCGGCTTGGGAACGGTCAACCTTTCATTTCCAGATTTAGAGTTCCGATCTATATCAGATGTCGAAAATACGGCACAAAGCTGAAACCTGAGAAGGTCCAAGACCATATACTCATACGGGCTTCCCGTTTCCGGGTCGCGGGGAGGGATAAAACCCGAAATATCATTCCTCAGCGAATCTATGCTCGCAGGTAATTGCTCCTTCCTCTGCCAATAATTTATGATCTCTCCCTGAATCCACTGGAGATCAGACACCCTTCTTTCATCAAATCTAACAAGGCGCTGGCTCTGGGGCGAACCGGCTACCCAAAAACCGGCAATCGCCGCAACGATTACAGCCGAAAGTACGAACCAGATATAAGACTTTACCCATGGCCATTGGTTTTCTTTTTCCTTCAATTCGTGGAAATAATACGCGAATACCGATCCGGCGATGAATAATATGCTTAAAATCTTGAGCATAAATCTCGTCGACAGCTCCCCTTCTAAGAAATTGTATATCAGGGCCACCAAATCTCCGATAATTACGAGGGCGGCAACAAACAAAGTCAGATATAAAAGCCATTTTCTCACCTTCAACTCTCGCTTTTCGGGGAAATTATAGATGTCTTTTTTCAAAAACCAAGCCGCCCAGACATATACCGGAAATACGACTAAAAGCGCCGCTAAAGCGCTCCTGATGGCGCTAAAGTAATTAGATTTGGAAAAATAAGGATCGGAAATGAGATCCGGGAAATAAATATTTATATACTGAAAGAGCAGAACGCCCAAGCTTACGGCGCTAACGACCATGGTAATGATAGACAACAGGTACAGAAAGACGTCTCGGGGAAGATTTTTGTTTGAAAGTTTTGCCATGGGTCTATTTTTTCAGCTCAGCATCGATCACTTGCTTAAAGACCGAATAAGGCTGGGCACCGACAACCTTGATACCATTGATAAAAGTAGTGGGAGTTCCCGTTACGCCTGCCGCCGCTCCGTCGACGGCATCCTTCTCAACTTCACTCTTGTACTTCCCCGATTCGAGACATTTGTCAAAGTCGGCGCCGTTGAGTCCGATTTCGGCCGCCCATTTCTTGATTTCGACGGAAGTATAGGTAATTGTCCCGCTTCCTTTCTTGCCCTGTTCTATGAATAATTTATCATGATATTCCCAGAATTTACCCTGCTCCTGGGCGCATCCTCCGCCCTGAGCCGAAGGTGTTGCCGCCGGATGAAAGTCCAGCGGAAAATCACGAAAAACCATCATAACCTTTCCCGTATCGATATAGTCCTTTTTTATCTCGGCAAAAGACTCTTCCCAGAACTTCCTGCAGAACGGGCACTGGAAATCGCTGAATTCGATGATCCGAACCTTGGCTTTAGGATTTCCTAAAAACGGGTCGTCATCGGCGGAAACATTGACCCGCTCGCCGCTTCCGGCCTGAATCTTGGCTCCTTCGCTTGGGCTTCCGTCTCTGGAATTAGAAATCAAAATAGATCCGGAGATCAGAAGCGCCGCAACCAGTATCGATATGGCTAAGAAATACTTATCCAGAAAAGATTTTGATTGCGGTGGATTCGGCTCAGACGGTCCGGGGTTGGTTGTATTGATTGTATTGTTATTTAAGTTTTCCATAGGCTTATTTAATAATTTTTTCCTAAAAATTTCTTCGTCTTTTCCTCGAGAATATTGATCTTCTCAGGAGTAAGTCCGTGAACTCTCATATTTTCCGGACGGCGCACCTCTTCCAAGACGGCACCTATTTCATCCTGACTGATTCCGGGCTTATCGGGCGTGGACTGATTCTTCAAATAAGGACGGAACAACATCATTACTTCCTGCCTGTCGCGGTCGCTAAAATGCCCCTCAGAATAAAGCTCGTTGTTCAAATCCCTGAATTCTCTCTCTGAAATATGAGGCTTTGTAGCGGTGAAAAATCCCATAGTGATCTAATTATATCATAGCCTCAGCTTTTTTCCATTTCCTCGGTAAGTTCCCTGATCCTGTCCTTGATCATCGCTGCACGATGATAATCCTCGCCCTTAAGAGCAATGGAAATCTGGTTCTTGAGGTTGGCAATCATGTCCTTATACTCCTCTTTGGTTATGTACAGCCTCTCCCTCACTTCCATCATTTCCTGAATCTCCTCGTTCTCATGGCGGGATATCTCGTCCACTAATCCCGTGCGCTGCCATTCGAAACCAGTCAAAACTATTTCCCGATATAATTCTTCGGCTCTTTGTTTGCTCTCGCGGGAAGCGAACGGAGAATTGAGAATTATTTTTTTAAATTCGTAGGCTCCGCGCTCAATCATTTCAAGGCTCCACCACGGCTGAGCCGACGACCACCAGTATTGGTCGGAGTGGAGAGCCATATCCAATCCGGCTCTCCCGCCTGAATCTTCGGGATGATCGGCTATTAATCGGATAGCGAGGTTGGTCAGCTCCCATTGTTTCTGCTGAATAATATTGTCTTTGCTGTTCCACCTGGCAAATGGATTATTCTCCTTAAGGTTTCTCTTGGTTGTCGCCCAACTTGATTCGCGCGGGTCAACGATGACTTTGTTTGAAAATTTATTTATTAAATCACTTATTGCGGCCAGGGCCACTTCTTTTGAAGACAGGATTTCGAACAAAAGACTTTCCAAACCCGGCCGATGATGGCCGAAGGTTTCTCCGTCCATCGCCGTAACGCTGTAGTTCCTTCCCCTAAGGCGTTCCGGCCCGAGATATCTTAAAATGGTCGGCAGAACTCCGGCTCCGACCTGCGAAGAAAGTATAGTAAAAGAGAGTTTTCGATCCCTGAAAAAAACATAAAAGTCTTGCATGCCCTCTATCTGATACAAAGCCTGGTCGGAAGGACCGCCTTGTGAAGGAAAAGCTAATTCATCTACGATCATCCAATTATAGCCAAGTTTTTTGGCCGATTTCGCAACTTTTTTCGAATAGGCCATTTCGGGACTAAAAAATCCGCCTTTTTTCCATCCAAAACCGAAGTACTTATTCAGCGACTCTTCATTTAATAAAATCTGACGCTCAATTTCGTTTTCCGGTAAAAGAGGAAGGAAGGCATGGTATTTAGCGCTACCGGTCAGTTCAATTCTGTCTCTTTTCAGAAGTTCACGGATATCATCAAGAATATCCTGACCGCCATATTTTTCCAACAGCTCGCACAAAACACCATTAATATTAACGGTAATTCTTGCTCCGGGAATATTGAGCAGACCTTTAAAAATCTTCCGATAGCACTCTTCGGCTACCCTTCGTATCCAAACCTCCTTTTGAGTCGGGGGCTGGTAAATATGGATGAAGTTGGCCCAGATCATGGCTTTTCAGTATGAAAACGAACGGCCATCTCAAAAAGTTTTACATAGTCGGCCGCCGATCTTTTCCAGGAAAAGTCCTGATTCATAGCGTTTTTGATAATTTTGGCCCAAGTACTCTTCTGCTTGAAAATCTCGTGGGCCCGAACCATGGCCATAGTCAACGAAAAGGGGTCGTACTTTTCAAAAACGAACCCGGTCCCTTCGCCTGTTTCGGCATTAAAATCCTGAACCGAATCGGCCAATCCTCCAACCTTACGGACAACAGGAATCGCGCCGTACCTCATCGCCTCAAGCTGGACGAGGCCGCACGGCTCGAATTTGGAAGGCACTAAAACAATATCAGCTCCTCCGAAGATTAGACGAGGCAGGCGAGAATCAAAAGAAAAATGAACACCGACTCTGTCGGGGTATTGTTCTTTGACTTTTTCAAAAAATATACGATACTCCGGCTTACCCTCTCCAAGCACCACTAATTGTAAATTTACGTTGTCCATAAACTGATTGAGCATCTGGATCAGAAGATCAAATCCTTTCTGGTCATCCATTCGAGACACGATTCCGGCAACAAAAACATCCTTATCTTCCTTGATTCCGAATTGCTTCTGAAGAACAACCTTATTGCTCTGCCTGCTGTCTATGCTTTTGGCCGAGTATTTAACAGCAAGGTCCGGATCTTTTTCCGGATTAAGAGATTCGGTGTCTATACCGTTTAAAATTCCGAAAAGCCTTGCTTTACGCTCATTAAGCAGATCCTCTAAAAACTCGCCGAATTCTTTGGTTAAAATTTCTTTGGCGTAAGTAGATGAAACTGTGTTTATGACATCGGCATACATGATCCCGCGGCGCATTCCGTTGAGTTTCATAATGGTCTCATCGGGAATGGGAGGAATATCTTTCTGGCCAGCGTCGAAATCCATTTCATTGACGAATTGCGGATCAAACATTCCTTGGTAACGAAGATTGTGAATTGAAAAGACCGTAGTAATGCCCCTGAGGGTCGGATCGTCTTTGTACTGAGCATGGATGAGGTTGGGTAAAAAACCGGCCTGCCAATCGCATGAGACGATAACATCTGGCTTCCACTCCGAATTTCTGATGAACTCCAGCACGCCCTTTGAAAGCAGGACCCATCGGATCGGATCGTCATTATATCCGTAAACATTTGCTCGCTTTTCATAATACTCCATATTTTCAAGGAAATAAGCGGTGATATTTTTGTTTTCATCCTCGTACCTTAAAACATTGCAGACGAGCATCCCGTGAGGATCCTTTTCTTCGTTCTCCAATTGAAGGCCTTCGAGTTCGAGATGAAGATCATTCCGGGCGATATCTATAGACCCATACTTGGGAATCATCACCCGGGCATCATGACCGATCTCCCTCAGAGCCTTGGGAAGAGAAAACATAATCTGACCCAAACCTCCAACCTTGGCGAAGGGAGCCGCTTCCGAAGCTACAAACAGAATTTTGAGTTTTTTTGAAGAGGGAGACATGGGGGGGTTACAAAATAAAAAATCCCTAACTCGAAAATGGGTTAGAGACCCTACCGTTCCGGACCGGATTTGCCATTTTTATTATTGAGAATGAAATTTACCGCCTGCTTCCAGTATTTTTTGAGCTTACTGATGCCCAGCACCAAGCAAAGGCCCAAAAAAATAAAGAACAGCGGGTAAAAAATGTACCAAAAACTGACCGAAAGATCGATAACCCCGACGTTCTTCAGGAGAAAAAACACTCCCAGACCGATCAATATATAGCCGAAAATCATAACTTATGAGTTTTAACTTACCCTACTATTATATAGGCAAAGAGGGCCGCTCGCAACGGATAACTGGGGATTAATCTATCAAATACGGCAAGTTTCGCAGGCGGTATAGAGCCTCCTCGAAGTCATAACAAGAGCCGAAATCAAAAGAATCAGCGATAGAGAGACGACTAACCCCCTGTTTTCGACCAAAAATATAACCCCATTGGCGCCAAGAAAGCTGAAGATGGCCGAGACGCATAGAGAGCACGTCGCGGCCGCGAATATCGTCGCCACGATCCCTGAAAGGGTCCCTGCTCCGCTTATCGCCGTTCCGGCCAATGACCCTGCCCGCGTTTTATTTCTGAATTTAGTCATATAAACCTCCATGGCCACAAAAAGTCCGTTCAAAACCGAAATGGCGGCAAAAAACAGCCAATCTTTGTATCCTAAGAGATCTGCTTGATAACTGATGCTGTTGCCCGGCGTGGCGATGACCTGAATCTGGAAAATAAGAACAAAAAAAGCCGAAGAAAAGAATACAAAACCAAGGAGATATCTCTTGTCGCTTAACACGGTCTGAATCGCCTCAATTGTTTGAGTAAAGTATTTCAAATTATTCTAATCCGATAGAAATGACCGAACAATTTTTCATCAATATACCAAACCTGATCCGGTTTCACCGCATATAAAAAATGATCGCCGGCAAACTCATCGGCCCATTTAAATCTCGCCTTATATAACCGATAAAACCTCTTGGAATCTTCTTGGGAAACTCTTCCGGCCTTTCCGGAAATTTGAAGTCCCCGGATGTAACCGCCCGGACCTTTCCAGGCATGATTAATCACGACAGAAACGTTTTTATTCTTTTCTATGTTCCGGCAATGAACTGTATCTTTTTTTGAATAAAAGATCAGATTTAAGTTCCTGTCATAAGCGAAAAAGACGGTCGCGCCCCATAATCTCCTGCCATCGGAAGTACCGATAGCCATCAGCCTGTTTAGTTTCAAAAAGTCTAAGACTTTAAGCATCTTCTGTTGTCGGGTTATTTTCTTCATAGATTATTTATAGATTATACCACGATCCGGACCGGTCTTAACAGAAAACAAAAAGGAGTCCGTAGACTCCTGATACACTTACTTGACCTTGAGGGGCTCCATCTTATGCTTTTCGAAAGCCTCATCGGTTACGCTATTGGTAATCGGCTCGGAAAGATGTTCGAGGGCTTCCTCGCCGTACAGCATCCTCCCGCCAACCTTGACCTTGAGGTCCCGGCTCGGATAAACACCGCTCAGAACCCAGCGCCTGAACGCTCCCTGCTTGCGCCAATTATCGTATTTCTGAGCCTTTTCAATAAGTAGGTTCTGCTTATTCCGAATCCCCTCGCGTCCGGCCGAAACCGTCGGGAGAATCTTGTCGTAAATCGCCAAGCCATCAGTACTCGGATAGGCTTCGGCAACGGCCTTGAAAAGAAGGTTGCCCTCCTTTGGATTGTCGCCGTACCGGCCCTCCATGGCATTACGAACGAGCTCATTCATCTTCTCGCTCTTCAGACCGGCCAAGCCGGTCTGCTCGTAAAAAGTATTGACGTAAGCAGTGACTTCGATCTCATTTGATCGGTAAACCGCATTTAGGTCGGTTTCCCAGGCAAGAGCCTGGTTCATGATACTGACGGCATAGCCGTAAAGCGACAAGCCGGCGAAAAGCACAACCCCTGCAACAACTAAAGCGACGATCGTTCCTTTCTTCATCGTCTTCCTCCCTCTCTCTTTTTTTCTTTTTTATCTATCACCGACGGTGGTAGCCGCCAAAACGAGTAGGGCCTTCTGAGGTATCGCGATGATTAGCCGCCCATAACCAAATACCTATGCACAAAATGAATGAAACTATTCCTATCGCCCAAGCTTGACCGGTTGTGGGCTGAATCTCTCCTTTCAAATAGAGAAACCCGCCCTTACCGTCGTCACCGCTCATGCTTACGCGGATAAACTTAGTCGACGGGTCATCTATGCCCCACAGAATCCTCGGAAGCATGATCCCGTTTGAATCCGGCGGATACCACACGCCCTTTTGATCGCGCCGGCTCTGAATCGGTCCGATGATCTTTTCGGGCACCATCGGCAAACCTTTTAGTCCATCGCGCAGAACAGTAGTCATCTTTTCGTTTCCTAAAGGCATTGCCGTAAAAGCCCGGCTCCACGAAATGATATTGCCATCGTCGGTACCCAACACTACAACCATTGCATTTTTAGGAAGAGCATCGGCGCCATAAGCTGTCTTGTCCTGCCAATGAGCTTTCAGGGCTAAGGTATAACGTTCCGGATTAGAAGAAACGGACGGATTATTTACTATGACTAACATCAAATCTCCTCGAAGCTGAGTTCCCAAAGCTCCGTTGAGATACTCCACACCCCGTTCCCAGGCCCTATAATTCCAAGGCTTAGATCCGATAAAACGCACCTTATTCGTGCCGTAAAGATACTCAATACTCTTGGGCAAATCCGGGAGCAGACCCTTCTTTTTGTAGTCCTCGATGTCGCTCGAATACTGTTTCATCAAAGTCCGCTCAGAAGCCAAAATGTAATTATTGTAACTGCTTCTTTTACTGACTGGGCCGGGAGCATTGGCTTCACACCTTTTACGGACTTCGGTCCAGAAAGGCGGGTCGCCGACTCCAGCGCTGTTTATTACGCTCTGAGGAATTGACTCACTAACACGCCAACGATTAGCCTGGGGATTATCAGGAAATACATAGCTTACAACATCATACTCGCCCAAAGTTGTCTTGATGGAATAGTTGTACTCACGGTTAACGTAAGGACAGTCATGATACCGAGTCTCCGGACGCCAACAAGTCGAACAGCTGGTATGACCCTTGTCATCAGTCGTGCAGTTGCAATCGTAAGAAACCATAACGATGTACGGGTCGCAATCATACTCCCAGCGACACGGACCATCCCGAGAACAAGTAATCTGGGATTTGATAGCCGAAACTTCCCACCCGTTGTGATACTCGTAAAAGGTCATATTGCTCGAACGAGCCATCGCCCAGCCGGCCCAAGCAGTCAGCATAGCCAATACCGGAGTGCAGGCCATCACTATCTTGAACTCCCGCCAAGTGATTTTGGGAGCGCCCGGCTCGGTATTTTGATCAAGCAGCCACTTAATGACAAAGCCTGCGGCGCCCGCCGAAAGAACCGTTATCAAGACGACCGAAAGCATATTTTCCCTCCCGATTGGTAAAGGGCAACGTGCTTATATTATAGCAATAAATTTTCCAAAGTCAAGGTAAATTGCATTTAAACTACCTATTGAAAAGCAAAGAGCCAGCACGGAGCTGAGCTCGATGCCGGCTTGAAAAGAAAAGCCCTACTTACCGCTGACCAGCCAGAGCGTGAGGGCGCCGCAAGCGACCCCCAGCCACTGACGAGGCGATGCCGAAATTCCTCCGGAAATATTCAGAAGATACATCCCGTGGAACAGCGCCACCGCCAAGACCGGATACATGCCGCCGATCATTGCCACCATGCCCTGCTGATGAGCCGGCGCCACACGAAACGCGTAGAACTGGACCAACAACCCGATAGCAGACGCCAAGGCCATGATCGAGGCTTGAGAAATCGAAATGACCGTCGCCCGCTTGAAGTCACTGAATCCGGCAGAAAGAAGAACGACGACTCCGACGAAGGCCATGGCGACCGCTTCGATCACCATGCTAACTTTTTCGCCGTGAGCCCTATTGGCAAGCGATCCGAAAACTACGTAGATCGCCCACAGTACGCACGGTGCAGCCGAAACGATTCTCCAATCCATGGGATTCTCCCTCCACGGTATGTGAAACCTATCCTTTACATTATACCATATTTTTAGAGAAAAGCAAGAGCGCGATCGGGGCGAGGCTCCTGCATATATCATACGATCAGCTCAAGTTTTTTCTTTCTGTCCCAGCGTTTGATTTCCGCTTCCCGCCGGCGAGCGCGCGATAGAGTCCGGAATTGTTCAGAGTATTTTAACTTAACCGGCCTCCTGATCTTAGTGTAATGAGCTCCGGACTTTGAGTTGTTATGCTGTTTGATTCTTTTTTCAAGGTCATTGGTACAGCCGACGTACAAAGACTTATCAGCGCACTCAAGAATGTATACGAAATATTTCATCGGGAACTATTGCATCAGGGCATAACTGAAGAGTACGCCGAATTTTTGACACCAGATAATGGCCGTATCATACCCGACAAAGGGGCTCGGGATTTCGTAATTCTGATCGCCCTTATTTCCCTTAAGCGGTCCGAGGATGATGTATTTATCGATGCTCTTCAGATCATTTCCCGGCGTTCTTGATTCGGACAAATATACATAAAGATCCGGGCCGTTGGTAACCTCGAAGTTTTCAAGCCGTAAAATTCTTTTACCGTCCGCCTCTATTATTTTGGCCGTACCGGAACCTTTGTGCACCAAATCTACTTCGACAAACGACCCTTGGACTATAGTCTTGACCTCCGGCTCCTCGCCCACGCCCGAAGGAACAGGCTCGAATACTTCGGTTTTCTGGAAATATGTATGGAAACCGAAGAAATAATCTATAACCAGTATAGAGCCGGCAATTACTAAAATTAAGATTATATAGCGTTTCATTAAATGTATGATGGCTTTACCCGGGCCGGGGCCTAAGGGGTAAATATGAAGACAGGGGAAAATGTACGTCGAAACAGTGCTCGTTTCGACGCGATTTTTACGCTTAAAAATCGGCTGGCATGCCCGGTCTAGGACCTCGTAACTAGGGGTATTATAAGGCTTTTTAGGGGTCTTTCCCAGAGGTCATCTAACCCGTCCTGGTCGGGGTCAAAAAGCCAAAAAATGCCAAATTTTAGCCATCCGTTATATCAGCCTACAGTCCATAAGATGCCAAGTAAGGGCTTCTTTGCTGACAATATATCTGTATGATAGTTTCTCAAGATCAGGCTCATTTGGGAAATCAACTTTGAGAAAGGCTAAGGGCATCAAAAGTTCAGCGGCAAACTGACCAGCTTCTGCCTCGGCATTCTCGTTACTGTTGCAGGTATGCCCCATTAGGAAATGTCCGATTTCATGGGCAATGGTAAATCGTCTCCTGACCCAGGAGGTATCTGGATTAAAGCCAATTGTCGGTTGGCCATCTATAGTCACCAGCATTCCATCCATTTCCTTAAACGGAAAACGCCAGATCTCAAGATCGTGGCGTGTTTTAAGATAATCCAGCACCTTCCTTAAATTGACCGGAACTTCTGTAATTTGAGCGTCTTTAAGCAGTTTGCGAGCAATATTCCTTGCGCCACCCACATTTGCTCTTAAATGTGGTTCACTTTTTCTCATGGCGCTTTTTAGCTAATTCAATAAAGTGAAGAACGGCCTTTTTATCTTCTTCACTTAGATCTTTATCGGCTCTCAATGCAACTTTTACATCCATCTTTAGAACATCATGTCCCAAGAAATAGCCAATATCTCTATGGAACAGTTCGGCAGCTTTTTGTAAATCCTCGATTTTGAATTTACGTTCTCCAGCCTCAATTAAAGAGACGGCGGTAGCTGATTCATATCCTAAAGCTTTGGCAAGCTCAGCCTGAGATAGGCCGGCACTATCTCGAGCTTCTCTAAGACGTCTGCCGATTTCTTTATTCGGATTCGTATTTATCATATTGATAAGTTATCCACATCAAATTGATTGACGTGGATATTAGCGGTTTGATATAATTAGATTAACAGAATGGTAAAAATATGCAAATCATCTTTTATCCACATCCATGTTAACGAAAAATATAAAAATTGAACAGGTAAACATAAAGGATTTAAAGCCGGCGGTTTACAATCCTAGGAAATGGGATGAAAAGGTTTTATCTGATATGAAAGAAAGTATCAGCCGTTTTGGACTTGTTGATCCTCTACTTGTTAATGGCGCTCCAGACCGGAGAAACATTGTTATCGGCGGTCATCTTCGGCTTAAGATCGCTACTCTCCTAGGATTTACCGAAATACCAGTAGTATATCTGCATATTCCCGATATTGAACGGGAAAAAGAACTCAATTTGAGGCTGAATAAAAATGTTGGGGCTTGGGATGAGGAGCTTCTTAAGGTCTTGGATACCAATCTCCTTCTTGATGTCGGCTTTACCCCAGATGAACTCAACAGCTTTTTCGACGATGTCCTTGAACTTACTGATGATGGCTTCGATGTTGAAGAGGAACTTTCAAAAATAACTGTTCCGGAAAGTAAACCAGGCGACCTTTATGCCTTGGGTGAACATCGGCTTCTTTGCGGAGATGCCCTTAAATCCGCTGACGTAGCCAAACTCATGGGTAGCGATAAGGCTCACACAATTTTCTGCGACCCGCCATATAACATCGCTCTTGATTACCGGAAAGGCATTGGCACTAATGGCAAATATACCCAAGAGAAATTGGTGAATGATAACAAAGGAACAGTTGAATATGGAAAATTTATCGAAGATTCTCTGAAAAATGCTCTCGCCGTCAGTCATCCGGATATCCACGTCTTCTTCTGGTGTGATGAAAGATATGTCTGGCTGCTCCAGCAGCTTTATGAAAAGCACGGCGTGAAAAACAGGCGGTTATGTTTATGGGTGAAAAATAACTTTGATCCAACACCGCAAGTAGCTTTTAACAAAGTTATCGAGCTTTGCGTCTATGGTACACGTGGCAGTCCCACTCTTAATCCGAATATTAAAAACGTTTCTGAAATCTTGAATAAAGAGGTCAATTCTATCGGTTCCTACGACGACCTGATGTCAATCGTCCAGCTCTGGTTAGTAAAGCGGGATACTACGACTGATTACGAACATCCGACTCAGAAACCAATCACTTTATGCGAGAAGCCGTTAAAGAGGTGCAGTGCTCCCGGCGAGATCATTCTAGATCTGTTTGGCGGTTCAGGCAGTACCCTCATCGCGGCTGAACAACTCAAACGCCGGGCGTTCCTGGTCGAGCTCGATCCGACATTTTGCGACCTCATCATACGTCGTTACGAACAATTTACTGGAAACCATGCCAAACGAATCAATTAATAAAATGTGGAAATTGGGTAATCACCGGTTGCTATTGGGAGATGCCCGGAAAGAAAGCGATATCGCCCAACTTTTGGGAAAGGAAAAAGCGTCTCTCCTTTTATGCGACCCCCCTTACGGCGTGGCATATGTTGAAAGCAAACAGGAATTGCTGGCCTCTCAAGCCACTAAAAAATTTTCTGCCATTACCGGTGATGGAGTGGAAGAAGATTATTATGTTTTTTCTAAAGAATGGCTTGAAGCCGTTAAGCCTCATCTCGCCGCTAAAAACAGCTTCTATATTTTCAATGGCGATGCTAAGCTTCGTGAACTTTTAAATACTCTTAACGATATCGGCTATACTAAATCATCGTTACTGATCTGGATTAAGAATCATCCTGTTATCGGCTGGAAGGATTATCATTTGCAACATGAGTTAATTCTTTATGGCTGGTATGGCAAACACGCTTTCTTCGGCCAAAAAGATAAAAGCGTTCTCTTTTATCCGAAGCCTCACAGGAGCAAATTGCATCCGACCATGAAACCGCCGGGGCTTTTACGACGACTCATCTACCATAGCAGCCAACCGGGAGATATTGTCCTTGATCCTTTTGGCGGCTCTGGCTCAACTCTTATTGCCTGCGAACATCTGGGTCGAAAGTGCTTTATGGTCGAATGTGATGAAAAATATTGCCAGACGATAATTGATCGCTGGCAAAAACTTACCAAAGGCAAGGTCGAGCTACTTACATGAACAATGACAAAGAAACCGGCAATCTAAAATGCGTGAATGTCTACAAAAAACAGGAATTTGAATCCTATGTTTTGTGGCGGTCAATGCCCTCGATTTTACGAGGACAACCAAGGCATGTCGTTGAAAAGCTAGGCATCGATGATGAGCTGGCCATCTCCTTACTAAGTATC
>MGJK01000012.1 GCA_001794215.1 Candidatus Yanofskybacteria bacterium RIFCSPHIGHO2_01_FULL_44_24 | reverse complement strand
AGGTTTGCCTTACTTAATATGGCCGTTTTGGCTTCCTTAGAAAAAGCTGATCAATTGTGGCTATGGTTTTCGAACAGCCTTAGTGCCCGTCCAAATATAAAACAAAACCGCTTTTAAGCGGTGAAGGTGGCCTACCTCAATATGTAGTCCTTGAAAAACCCGATGGCGGGTCTGACGCCCTTAGACCATGCCAATTCGATTAGGTAGAAAATTTCCTTCCAATGAACCATCAATGCGGTCAACCACAAACTAAGCAGAAACATCCCGACCAATACCATTAAATATAAGAAGCCCAGCCCTCCTTCTGCCGGCGTACCTTGGGCTATCCGAAACATAGCCACAAGAGCAATTACTCCGATAACGGAAAGAGCTGTAAGCGCAATGTCGGATAAAAAGTATCCGCAAATAAATCCCAGCAGAACGACGATAATAGACTCGCGTGAAAATAATACGCCATTCAGCATATGGCAAGACTCCTTTTACAAAGAACATAGCGATGGTAACAAAATAACCCGATTAGTCAACGATCGCCCTGATCCTTCTGACACCCGCCGAGACCGCTTCTTCTTTGGAGATTTTTATTTTGCCGACTTCGGCAGTATGAGATACGTGGGGGCCGCCGCACAGTTCCCGGCTGAAGAAACTATCTTCTGGTCCGACCGTATAGACGTTTACCTTGGCCGGATATTTTAATTTAAAAAACGCCAAAGCACCCGACTTAATCGCATCTTCGTAGGCCATTTCCTTTTTTGTAACTTTGTAGTCCTTACCCACCGCCTCATTTGTTAAATCCTCCACGTTTTTAATTTCTTCCGGGGTTAACTTGCGGGGAAAATTAAAATCGAATCTTAAACGTTCTGACGTGATATCAGATCCGGCCTGCTTTACTTCATTACCAAGAATTTTTCTTAATGAGGCGTGCAATAAATGTGTTGCGGTATGAAGCCGGGTCGCTTTTTTCAATTCTTCCTCGTTTCCAGCCTTTAATTCTCCTGTATCAAGCAACAGTCCGTGGCCTCCAAACTTTTTCTCCGCCCCGGCCCGGGATTTCTCCTGATGTTTCCTAAATTCCTCATCAAAAGCTTCACGATTCAGGCCTTTGGCTTTATCTTTGGCAAAATCTTTGATCAATTCGTATGGAAGCCCGAAGCTTTCATATAATTTAAAGGCCTGAGGGGCATCGACTTTTTCCAAACGCTTAAGTTCATTTAAACCGCCCCGGAGAGTTTTATTAAATTTGGTAAGCTCATCGGAGTAAACACCCAAGATCTCGTTTCTTTTCACCATTAATTCCGGATATTGGTCGGCATAAGTATCGATCACCGCATCGATAATGTCCTTGGGTATATTCAAGGCCATGATCCGGCGCATCAATCTTCGCATTATATATCCGCGATCTTTGTTGGACGGCAGAATCCCCTCTCCGGCCAGAAATACAATCGTCCTTGAGTGATCGGCGATGATTCTTTTCGTTCTCAGGTCAAAATGATTCGGCAGACTGTTCATGATCGGCTCGAATAAATCAGTTTCAAAAATATTTTTCTTTTTCTGAGCAACCATAGCCAATCTCTCCAAGCCCATGCCGGTATCAATACCTAAGGTTTTCAGTTTAGTAAGCTTCTTATCAGATTTACCGGATAAAAGCTCCTCTCGGCTTCCCGGATAAAAAAATTCATTAAAAACTATGTTCCAAACCTCCACAGGAGGTTTGCCCTGAGCTTGTCGAAGGGCAGAATTCACATATATTTCAGTGGTTGGTCCGCAGGGTCCTTCGTTTCCGGTCGGTCCCCAAAAATTATCATGTATGTTAGCCTTTTTTACTGATATGCCGGGATCGATCGACTTCCAGATTTCTTCCGATTCGTCGTCGGCAGGAATTCCCGCTGACGGCAAACCTTCAAAAACAGAAACATAATCGATTTTCAAACCGAGCTCTTTGGTGATGAATTCGTGCCCCCACTTAATAGCCTCTTTCTTCCAATAACCTCCGAACGAGAAATTCCCAAGCATTTCAAAAAAAGTTAGATGAGACTCATCTCCAACTTCATCTATATCCGAGGTTCTCATCGACTTCTGAATTGATGTCGTATTGAGCAGACCGAAGTCCTTTATCGGATCAGCTTGGCCGGTGTAATAAGGTTTGAATTGTTGCATTCCGGCTGTCGTAAAAAGAACCGAAGGGTCATCAGGCAATAAAGAAGATGAGGTCACCCATTTGTGTCCTCGTGCTTCAAAAAAATCTTTAAACTTTTTCCTGATAATTTTGTGGTTCATACTTGTGCCTGCCCGCCGAAGCTTTATGCGTAGGCGGGTCCTTTCGATTTAAAGAATTCTAAGAATTTTTCCCTAATTTCTCTATGGGTCATATCTGTATAAGATACCAGAATTTTTACAATAAAAAAAGTTCTGTCGTCGTCCGCGTTTGTCTTTGACAGAATGCTTATTTTTCTGTACTGTGTTGTGAAGCTCATTGAGAACAAAGGAGGCAAACCGCATGAATACGGCCGGATTTAGTATGGATATTGAAACCCATATCCATTTAGACGGTTCGCGAGAACTGCTGACAATCCTTCCGAATCTTCATCGAATCACTCATGGCACAGCGCGTGAATACCCCTTCAACCAATACAAATGGTCCGAACACTTAGACCAAGTAAGGCGCTGGTTCGGCAATCCGCTTAAAGGAGACATCGTAAAGAAATTCTCCCTGACTACCGGGGTGCTCCAAAATTCCGATACGCTGTACTTAGCCGCCTATAACTTCACAACTATGCGCGCCCGAAAAGGATTCAGATATTGCGAAGCTATTATGGCACCTCAATACTCCACGTTCGGAGGCCTCACTGAGAAACAAGTCGTAGAGGCTCTGATTATGGGAATCAAGGATGCTGAGAAAAGTTATCCTGAAATCGAAGTTAATCTTCTCTTGGCCGTTGGCCGGGAAGTAAGTCCCGAAGAGGCCGTGAGATTGGTCGGTATATATTCCGAATGCGATAGAGATTACGTGGTTGGCGTAACGCTGGTCTGCGACGAAGCCAAACATCCTCCGGAAAAACATTTGATAATGTACCAAACAGCGAAAGAGCGTGGCCTGAATAAAGCCTGCCATGTGAGCGAATGGGTTCATGATCCCGAAGCCCAGGAAGCTGATTTAAAAAGAGACCTTCCGCAGTTGATGAAAAACGCCCGGACTGCACTTATTGATCTGGGCATAGAAAGAGCTGAGCATTTCCGAATCTTAGGATACAGCGCTGAATTGATGGAACTCACAGCCGACCTCAATGTCGGCGTAACAATGTGCCCCGGCTCTTATCTTTCGACCGAACTGATCAGAGACGTAAAATTTTTGAGGATAGATAGCCTGCTCGACAGAAACCTGCCGGTATCTCTCCACTCTGATGATGACTTATTCATGCCTAATATGTCCGAGATGCTTGATCATTGCGACCGAGCTTATAAATTCACCGATGAACAAAAATTCAAACTCCGGCTGAATGCCTGGAAAACCCGTTTCGGAAAACGCAAGCCTGTTCCGCAAGATATTGCCCATTTACTGCAGTAAACACAAAAGCCCCATAGGGGCTTTTACTTTTTATTCGCTTCTGTCGGTTTATCTTCAGGGGATTTTAGCTGGGAAAAAACGGCAAAGGATCTGGCCGAGGTGCCCGCTCTTTGATAAAGAGCTACCGCGGCCCCGGTGCTAGCCCTTTGGTTGGTATTCTGAAATCCCACGATACCTAATGTGCAGCCGGCCAGATTTCCTCTTTGATGTCCTACTAACCCGAGCCAGACGGCGCTGCCAAGATTTCGATACCCTATGTCTCCGTAACTCTTTTGATAGCCCGAGATACCTCCCCCTAAAAGGCTGTTAAAACCCTCTTGGAAGGCATTTATTCCAAACATTTGGAATGCGATGTCTCCAGCCTTTTGATAACCGGAGATGCCAAGCATTAAGCTAGCATTTCGGCCTGCTTTTTGATAGCCCACCAGCCCCGCTAAAACTTCTACGTCTCGACCGGACTCCTGCCATAGACCTCCGAAGATAGAAACAACATCATTATTAGCCCTCTGATAGACCGAGAAGGCAGAATAGAAGTCTTTATCGCTGACGCCGCTACCGAATACGGTAAGGACATTGCCATTGATATTCAGCGGCAGAAACAGAAGTGAAATCAGGGCCCATTTTTTCCAGAAATTTCGCCTACCCAGAACCGCTTCCGCCGGCAGATTACGCTTTTCCATGTAATATACGCCGAGAACCAATATGAGAACGCCGGCCGTCAAGACAAAAAAGAAGAGGTTGAGCATTTCTCGCTCCTTTTATTTTCAAGAAACCGTGCGTAGAGCATAACAAATCATTGTCGAATGTCAAGAGCTTGACATAAATTTAGATCGTAGTATCTATAACAATATCTGCTCTTTTTCGCGGGGAATCCATATGCTTTATGGCATCTTGATCGTCCTGCTGATGGGTCTCATCCCCTATTGGCTCCTGACTCTTTGGGAAAAAAGTATGTCTAATGACTGGGAGGTTATAGCCGAGGGAGTATTAGATCGGGCCGAATCGGATGCAAGATCATTCTCTATGGCGCCGATTACCAAAAGAGTAGCCATAGAAACAACTAAAGTTTACTTTGCCGACGGAACAAGGGTTTTAATCGGAGGACGCCCCGATCTTCCTCCGAAAGGTACTCGAATCAGGGTTTCCAAGAACAAGCTTGCGAGTTACAGAGTTGAGCTGATAGAAAACCGCCGATAGGCGGTTTTAGCTCATGTTGTCAGAAAAATTTGACATTCATAACGTCTTGTGCTATGCTTAAAGCGTAAAGTAATTAACCTCTAAAAACATGGAAACATTAATAAAGCTGATACTACTGCCAATCTGGATTATCTTCGCCGTATTCGGGATAGACATCTTCGATGACAGGCCGGCTTCATAGGAGGTCAGCTCCGACCAAAACCACCGTGCAAGCGGTGGTTTTGGTAATGAAAAACCGGCACTACTTAGTGTCGGCTACGGAAGTATTGCTATCGCTTACTCCGAGTTTAATCAGGAGGTCCGGATCTCGTACACCCTTGTCCTTTGGATCATTTAACCTCTTGTTCGCAACTGTGGCCTTCTTCGGCCTCAGCGCCCGACTGATTTTTCTCAGATCAAGTATTTGTCGCCAAAAAGCATCCCTGTAATACTCGACCACGATTGTATCTGAACCAATCTTCATCAGCGCTCGCCGATCTTGGTTTTCCGGCCATGCATTATTGTCGGCTTGAAACATAAGCGTGCCGTCTACATAAATTTTCAATACATCACTTTCATGAAAATGCCCATGACTTCTCAGGGTTATGGAAAGTTGATGACCATCAACTTGGGCATCGAAATATATACGTATCTTAGTAAAATAGTCCCTAACGTCCTCATCTCTGGTTCCAAATTTTTTAAGAACCTTTATCGCTCTCTGCCAAATTCTGCGCCTTTTAATCTCAGACATCCTATCGCGTATAGCCTTATCGACCGTCGCTTCGTCCATGTAGTCCTCTTGGAATCTATCTCGTTGGCCATGATAAAGTAAACCAGGCACAGATAAAAGTCAAGAATCTAAAAACCGCCGATTGGGCGGTTTTTAGATTGACCATCAAATTAGTTTAAGTATTTTTTCGGATATAGCCAAATCAGTGCCGACACAAAGATAAGCCCGAGAATGCCCTCCGTAATCGTCTGTAACTTTTTTGCAGGTGCTCCCAAGGATAAAAAATCAATTTTCCAAATAATCAATATGCTGAAAATAGAGGCAATAAATGCACTAACAATAATCGCCTTTAGCATATCGAGGTTCTTGATTGGATCCCTCGCAACTACGACTAAGAAGTACGCCAGGATCACCGCAACTAATGCAATAATAGTATCCTGGTACTGAACATATAGTTTACCTTCAAACCAGGGAAATAGCGTTAACCCGAAGTAATGCACAAAAGCTCCTACCAAGTAGTATGCGGCCCCGATATAGAGACCAGCTTTAAGTAATTTTAATTTTGTTTGACTATTCATTGAGTTTGCTTGCTGTTTTGGGGGAGCTATAGAGCTCGGTCACAACTCGCACTCGCTTCCGCTCATGCGGTCGCGACCCCGCCTCACGGTTTTGCTCACCGGATGTTCGCAAAACATCCCTCCGGCTTTCTCGTCCCTACGCAGACAAATCAATTTTGTCTACTCTACCTCCAAATATAAATTAAACTACTCTTTCGGGGGTCGTTTATTTTATATCTTTGGGGGAGCTAGAGGGACTCGAACCCTCGACCGCGCTGCCACAGAGCGCTGTGATAACCTCTTCACCATAGCTCCCATAAACAACTCTAAAATTTTACAACATTTCTGACGATTTTACAATCACCTGTTTTGCAGCAAAAATTCCGCTATGTTATCTTTAAAAAACGAGATCAGTATCGAGGGAAAGTTCTGAACATGGGGATCTTTGAAAATAATGCCTCTCCGCCGCTACCGAATGGGCGAAGGAAAAAATATTTCATCTTGGCTTTTTCCATTTTATTCCACATTGTCATCATAGCCGGTCTGTCGTCTTTCCCAAGAAAATTAAAAAATGATGAGCCGATCAGGCTGACTCCCTCGAACAACCGGATTTCAGTATTCGTAGATATAGCTTCTGCGCCATCCGCGCCGCCGTCTAAGCAAACGCCTAAAACCCGTAATAATGCCCCCAAAGGTTCCGAAGAAAAGCCGACTTCGGCCAAACCGTCTCAGGGAGAATCTGCAGTACCGACAGAGCCCCCGAAAGAATTAAAGCCCGAACCGGCATCATCAGGCCCGCCAGGCAATACTCTGAATCCGAGTAAAGAAAAACCAACCGGCGCCCCCAACAGGATCGCAGATGGATCCTCCAATATAACCGTTACTGACTGGGAACCGGCAAGCGGACCGGAAGGGCCGATCCGGCCCGGAGGAAGTATTCCTAAACCGAAACTTATAAAATACATTGAGCCGGATTATCCTAAAACGGCTACTGATGCAAGAATCGAGGGAACGGTAATAATTGATGCTATAATCGGCAAGGACGGTAAAATCAGAAACGTTAAGATCGTACAGTCGGTACCGATGCTTGACCGAGCCGCCCTTGAAGCGGTAAAACAGTGGCAGTACACACCGACTATCGTGAAAGGAGAACCGGTAGAAATTCTCCTGACGGTAACGGTTTATTTCGTATTAAAGTAATCCTTGGCGGACACAAGTCCGCTTTTTGTTGATACGAAATCCCCCAATTCAAAAACAGGCATCGAACCTGTTTTTGAATATGTCTTGTCCTTCGCCTTTAGCTCAGGACCTCAGTTGAAACTACGGCCGTGCGTCGCCAGAGGCTATGCCGGCGGCGCGGAGACTAAAAGAGGGAGTCGAAGTAATACTATTCAATCAACCTTAAAAGGAGTGGGAACTCTTTATACGGTTGATTAAATGTATCTGAACCCATATGTCCTTCTCCTTTTGGAATTACCAGTTTTCCTTTCCCGATTTGATTTAGCATATATCTCCCCTCCTCATCATTACATCCCCAAGGATCATTGTCTGAATTTATAAATATAATCTCCTCAACGTTATTTTTTATCTTTTGCCAATCATAGCTATTCTGCAGAATTTTTTCTGGTTCTTTATCCTTTCCTTTCGGTCGCGCATATCCCGCAACAATAATTGCTTGTTTTATTTTTACATCGATATTCTCTAAAACACTTAGCCCTAAAGGACCGCCCGCAGAGTGGCCAATTAAAACAGTTTTGGAGGTATAATTTTCCTTTAAGGCGGTTGGCAACCAATCTTTTAAATCCGGAGTATCTGGATTTGGAAGTGGGGGGAGAGAAACAGCGTAGCCCCTTTTTTCAAGTTCTTTCGTGAGCCATGGAAACCAAAAGGATTCTTTAGTTTCTGATGTACCGTGAAGAATAACAACATTTTTCATAAGATAGTATTTTTTGTCGGGATGGGTCTCCTGCGTTAAAACTACGGCCGTGCGTCGCCAGAGGCTATGCCGGCGGCGCGAGGACTAAAAGAGGAGTTTGAAACGGTATTGAACGAGCCAACTAATTCTCAACTGACTCATAATTATTGAGAAGCATCTCCTCGCTCCCAATAATATATCTATCGTTAGTCATCTCGCCACTATCGTTTAATGAAACCACCAGCATGCAATTTTCATTACCGCTTTGATAATCAGGTTTTTCTGGGGTACCCCATGGAGCATTGATTTTTATAGGTTTTCCGAAAGGATTTTTGATAGCTATGATTTGACGTTCGCGGGGTATAAACTTACCGTTCGAATCTATCGCGTATAAAGAATCAACTTTTTTTGAGTAACTACAAATTTTTCGCCTTTTGAGCCGGTAATTACCCAGTCGCCCGGCTTAGCTTCTTGAGATGACTCGAGTGTACCATCTGGAAGCCTTGTTTCTACCACTCGTGTTTCAGTAACTTTCTCTGCTCCCAAAATAGGTTCTATTTTCCTACGATACAATTTACCTTCGTTTTTCCATCTTTCAACCATCTCTGGGCCAAGAGTATCAACTAAAGGTTCCGTGTTGTTTTCTAAGTTTTCCATACATCTATTTAACCATCAAAAAGCTCCAAAGTGAAGTCCTGCGGAATCCCGCATCGAGCTTTGCTCTGATGAGTGGATAAATCATACTCCGAAAAGTAAGCTATATTTTATGTGAGAAAAAATTTTTGCCGAAGCAACTCCGCCGCCCTTTATGATATATCATAAAGGGCGGCGGGACTCATCAACAAAAAATTTGACTTGTTTCAGATTGTCGGCTTTATGGGAGAGTTGAAATGATTTTACGTATTTAAAAAGCCGACATTAGTCGGCGAGAATAAGCAGTTAACTTACCGGAGCCTCAATAGGCCAGAATTCAACGATGTCTCCCCAATAGAGATCTTCAATTCTGTCGCCTATCTGAACCCGAACTCTATTGGCACTCTCCACGGCATTGAGCACTGTCGGATTATCGTCTCTGACGTCTGCCCCCAAAACAAGCAAATGATCCCGCGATACGAGGCCGCGGAATACGGCTTCATTTGTGATCTGGCCGACCCCTACACCCAAATGAACTTTCTTACCTTCAAGTCTGGCCCACTCCCGCGGAGTAAGGTCTAAACCGCCCTGGATATTCTTCACTGCCTGCATCGGAAAACCTCCTTCGATAAGCTCTCATATAATAGTACTTATTTTGAATTATGTCAATATCTATGTCTTGCCCTTCGCCTTTAGCTCAGGACCTCCTTCACTTCGTTCAGTCGGGATGCACCACGACTGCTGTCTTTGGCATTTCGTCGCCTACGCTCCTCAACTGGAGTCGCCTACAAGTTTCTTCGGCTTCCGCTTCAGAACTCGCAGGCCACCCCTCGCGGTACTCCTCGCCAATTGCTCGTCGCACATCGTTGCGATTTTCTCCTCCCAACTCGAGCCAAGCAGTTGGCTCGCTGCATCCCTGATCATTGGAAATAAAATAGAGCTTCTCAAGGAGCTCTATTTTATTTCCATTTGTCGGAGCGCCGAGATTTGAACTCGGACTAAAACGTCCCAAACGTCTCGTGCTACCGTTACACTACGCTCCGATAACTTGAATCAGTAAATCTTTTAACAAGGAATCCAAAACTAGATATTTTTTCTTATCGGAATATCTGATTTTACATGTGCCCCTACTTTTACCTGTTTTATTACCGGCAGGCCTAATTATTGTTTTTGTAAATCTATTTCTTGATATTTTTGTTAATTTTGACCAAAACTTTTCTATTTCTTCTTGATTATCTCCCTCGTGTATCTGTAATTGCAATCTGAGACGTGACTCATCTAATCCAATGTCGTTTCGTAAAAAATTTAAAAATAATTTTATTATTTCTGGGTTTGTATTTGTAACATCGATATTATAAACCCAGGTGTTTTTATACTCCTTTCTTTTATAAGCTTTTGTTCCTTCAGTCCACCAGATAATCAGACCGATTATTTGTCTAAGACTATACTTCATAAATCCATCCTATCATTTATCTGCTATATGGCAAGTAATGATTCTCCCCGGCCTTACCCGCCAGGCCGAAGACGTCGAGTCGGGGCAGGCGGCCGCGGTATTCGCCTAAGGACTAATAAAATAGCGATAGAGCAGACTAGTAGGTACCGCCGTCATACGCCATCCCGTCGCAGCGAGGGGCCCCGAAATTGCAATTTCAGGAGTCGCTGTTATATCAAGCTATTTAATTTTAAACTTCATTGATAACCGTCCTATACAAAATAAATCCTAATGCAGCCGCTGCGACTCCCTTCCACCAGAAACCATCAGAAAAAACCTCTTGCATCCATGACAGAAAAGCAAAGCATACGCCAAAGGCCGAAAGAAATATCCATAAATGTTTTACTTTTTTCATTATTAAGATCGGTTATTTAACTTTTAATTCGTTCCACGGATCTGGTCTGTCTTTCGCAGCTATCAGTTCATCGACCCGCTCCTGCCAAAATTTAATTTTTCCAAGCATATTTCTTTTAGCTTCCACATTCTCAGAATGAACGGTAATTTCAACTTCCGGTCTGAAAATCTCAGGATACCTTTCGGAAAGCCATTTCATAATCTCCACGCCCTCAATGAGTTCTCCGCTCCCTTCGCCCAAATCATTATCAAAACTGATCGCCTCGACTTTATCGCCGGTTTCGTAAGATTCTTCAATCAGTGCTTTGAATTCGGCAAAATTAACGGCCACCCGCCAGCCTCTGGGAACCCTCGCTTCCCTGACATCGCCCCAAGCTTGGTCGTCTAAAAATATTTTCATGACAGCTCATAATATCACGATTTTCCTTTACTTTCAACGATTTTTGATGTAAAATTTAATAGATTTATAACTGAAGAGACGGATAAAGAGTTGTGTTGCCTAAACCAAGTAGGTGTGAGGCCCCCGTAGTTCAATGGATAGAATAGGAACCTTCTAAGTTCTAGATGCAGGTTCGATTCCTGCCGGGGGTACATGGATATAGTTAAGGTGCCAGAAAGAATATTGGCTAAGAAAATGAGGGAGATCCCCCTCGAAGAAATAAAAAGCGGCTCATTTAAGGAGTTGTTTTTGGAGATGAAGAAAGCCATGAAAGACCATGAAGGGGTTGGCTTGGCCGCCAATCAGATAGGCCAAGACCTGAGTATCTTCGTCATCGAGGAAAGGATAGCTCAAGAAGCCGGCCTGCCTGAAGTTTTCATCAACCCGGAGATAACAGAATACTCTAAAGATGCCGACGAGATAGAAGAGGGATGTCTTTCAATACCCGAGTATTTCGTGCCCATAAAAAGATCGAAGAAAATAAAAATTAAATTTGTTAATGAGGCGGGAGAAAAAATAAAATTGAAAGTCCGCGGATTTCCGGCCAGAGTGCTTCAACATGAAACCGATCATCTGAACGGATTGGTAATCAAGAATAGGTTTGGAATGACGAAGGCCCGCATTTAGCGGGCCGAAGACGAGATAATAACCGCGACCATTGCCAAGCTGGCTATGGTCAGGATCATTATGGGAAGAGCCACGAAAGCCATGAGCCGGGCAACCAGACGTTCGCGCCGGACTCTCGCTTCCTGACGCATCGGCCGAGGCCAGAGTTCAGCCAGAATAACTGCGAGCAACATCAGGTCTCCGACCAAACCAATCAATACGAGCGTACGCAGATGCTCCATGGATACCCCCTCTCCTCTCTACTTTACAATAATACCATAATTATGCTAAAAAGTCAAGATTTAAATGCAGTATTCTTCGGAACACCCGCTTTCGCCGTTCCGGCCTTCAAATACCTCCTTCGTGGCGGATATAACATAGTTGCCGCCGTAACCCAGCCGGAAAAGTTGGCCGGCCGGCAAAGAATAACCATGCCCAGCCATATCAAAAAAGCGGCATCGGAATATCATGTGCCGGTACTGGAACCTCACGATCTGAAGGACGACCGCTTCCTTAAAGAATTTAAAAAAATCAATCCCGATATAGCCCTCGTAGCCGCTTACGGAAAAATCATTCCGGCCGAATATCTTTCAATCCCCAAATACGGTTTTATAAACATCCACCCTTCGCTTTTGCCTAAGTACCGAGGCCCATCCCCTATCCAAGCGGCAATTATGAACGGGGACGATAAAACCGGCGTCACAATAATAAAAGTGGATGAGAAAATGGATCATGGACCGATCCTCGCTTCACAAGAATTTTCAATTTCCCTGCCTTGCCGGCAGGCAGGTAATTATGAATTTTCAGACTATAAAACCTTAGAAAAAGAGCTGTCTGAAGCAGGCGGTAAGCTGCTTCTTGAGATCTTGCCCGAATATACCGCCGGAAAAACAAAACTGACGGCTCAAAACCACGACCAAGCTACGTTCACGAAATTACTGACCCGCCACGACGGCAAAATCAACTGGGACCGCCCGGCTGAAGAAATATACAATCGAATCAGGGCCTTAAATCCCGAGCCGGGGACATGGACGTTATGGCAAGAAAAAACCCTGAACATAAAAGTAGCCCGCCCCTCATGTTTGGAGGTCTTACCTCCAAACATAGAAGCCCAATCAGGCACGGTAGTAAACTTAGGAAACGACGTTGCCGTTACCACTCAAAAATGCTATTTAATACTCAAGCAAATTCAGCTTGAAGGCAGGAAAGCGATGGATACCCGAGATTTCATCAACGGCCATCCCGATTTCCTTAATTCGAGACTGAAATAGAACTTTAAAAACCGAGGTTCTCTCTGAAAAAGAAAAGGAAAGTCCTGCTGATTTTGCTTTTAGTTTTAGCGGCAGCTGCGACGTGTATCTACTTCAAAAACCGAAGCTATATATCCGCCCTTCAGTCCTTGGCCTCGGAAGGAATTACCACGGCCAATTACAATGAACTTCCGGAAATCATAAAAAAACTTCCGATAACGAAAAAGGTTTTCTCAACCGAAAATTATCCGGCCCTGTACGGCGACGATAAAGTGGCTAAAATATCAAGAATCAACGGATCGGCTTCGGTTGCTTTAAGCTTTAAATCCCATAGCCCCGACCCGGAGAAAAGAAGCAGCGTCGTATACTTCAACCTCAACTCAGAAACAAACATGGCCGGAATGTTTTTATTCACCTCAGTTGAAGTACGCGGCGGAATTGTCGGACAGGGCCATCAGGGATCAAGAGTATTCTTGGAGCTGCATGACGCCAATGGAAAAGCAATGTACGGTCCGCATATACGGATTCCGCAAGAAGGCAAAAAAATCCATATCGTAATGCGGCCTACCGTATCCGAACCTATGCCGACGGGGTCTTTTCAAAATAATTTCGACCTAACCCGGGTAGTCAAAATCGGTTTAAGATTCGCGCTTGGAAACAGCGTTAATTCATTCCCGGCCAACGGCAGATTGTATATTGAAGACATACTGGCCATAACAAATACCGAACTGATAGCAAGCCTACTCCCCAAGCCGGATAATCGAAGAGTAACCCAAGACACGATAAACCTCACTTATCAATACCGGAAGTTAAAGTGGAAAACCGAGAAAAAAAACTTTTTTGTGGGAATTAACTACCCCTGGCACTACTACGGCATGGATGTAGGGCAAAACCCCTACGGCCAGCCGGAAAACGCGGGCTGGAGCGCAAATCAAGAAAAACTCATTGCCGATTTTGAAATGTTTAAAGAATCTGGAATAGATATTGTCAGGATATATATCTTCTTTGATTTAAGAACGGGTCTGACATATCAAGACGGCAAACTATTAGCTTTTGACAAGTACGTCTGGCGGGACATTGAATCGATTTTCGTCGCCGCACACAAAACTGACATGAAAATCATCCCCGTTCTGTTTGATTTCGGGGTCGCCGACGGCCAAGGCAAAGATAACGGATCGGGAGAGCATCCTGAACTTTTATTCTTCCAAGACAAGCATAACTTCTTAGCCTACCTGATGAGATCAACCCTGCAAGCCATGAATGCCTGGAACGAGAAATACGGCGAGCCGGTATTCGCGGTCGAGCTGATGAACGAACCCGAAAATATGGCAATGCTCATAATCCCCGGTTACTTTGAAGCTCTGAAAAATTGGCTGAAGGACCTGATCAATATCATTCACAATGAGACGTCCTTCAAGGTAACGCTCGGATCATACAGTATCGTCGACATGCAAAAATGGTGGAAAGATTTGGACATAGACGCCTGGCAGTTTCATTTCTACCGTTACATGGCCGCGGAACACGAACAGAATCCGATCGATTTAAGGCGTGAAAAAGTCGATCTATCGGGACCCGTATTCGCCGGTGAATACGAACCCGAGGATATTGTCAAAAATCTCAAAGCCCTCAAAGAAAACGGCTACGGCGGTATAATTTTCTGGGCCTGGAATACAAATGACGGCTTTAAGCTTGAATCATCCGAAAGATTTAAAGAGATTTCCGACTGGATACTAAACGAAAAGAGTCCTAAAAATAAAACAGGAAAAGAGGCCAAATAGGCCTCTTTTTGTTTGTGCCGGCGCCCCAATATCACCCTGCGAGCATCCGCGCTTAAACTATTTTATTCCGATCTCGTACTGTTTTATAATGTCGGCATTATCGGCGGTTCTTTTAAGAAAAATAACGGCCCAGCCGTCTTTGTAAACAAGGGCCCAATCATCGTCCTCAGAGATGTTTTGCAAAAAATTAATAAAATAATCGTTAGAATCGAAATAATCCAAAACTGCCATATTGATATGATATTGTTCTGAGTATATTTTCCAAGTCCGATAATCTTTCTGCATACCAATGTAAACATCTCGAATAAAATCCGCGGGATAGGCCTCGGGCCGACTATCGATAAAAACTTTTTCTCCGGGCAGCTGCCATATTAAAAATCCTCCGATATTATAATTATTAAACATGGGGCCGCGAAGTCGGTGATCCTTAATGAAGTCCACTGCTCTTTGAGGACCTTCCGGAACATAAGTACCGAATTTGCGATCGGGATAGAAAGCTTGGTTGAATTCATTATCTACGACAGAAATCAAAAGCAATAGAAGCAGCACTGCCATGGTGACCAATAAGTTACGCCTGCGAAAGTTTATTCCCAATCCATGCAGATTTTTCGCGTTAATCGGGATCATTGCCAGAGCAAAAACAGCCACATTGCGAAGCATAATTAAAGACAGGGCCGACGTCGCGATAAAAAGACCGAGGCTAAAAATATTATCCCTTAATTTTTTATAATTTGCGAAGAACCCGATCAAAGTTAAGACAATTCCTGCGAATAAAGCGGATGAGGAAAACCTGGAATAGCCAAGCATAAAAAGCTTAACCGGCGATTGATTCTCCAGCACGGGAACGGCATAATTTTTAAAAACAAAGAAGGGGTACAAAGCTTCTTTCAGGCCAAGAGGGTTAATCAAGTTTGCGACGCACATTAATAACCCGACCAATAGGAATCTCCTGCCCCGCTTATCCATGCTTTTTTGTCTTATAAAGTAATGCACTAAAAATAGGCCGTAAAGCAGCGGACCTAAAATAAAATAAATGTGGCTGTTCACCCACAATATCTGAATAAGCGGCAGAGACCATATCAAACGCTCGTCTTCTTTAAATAACACGAAGAGGTACCAGCCTAAAAACAAATAGCTGAATATCTCCGGACGAACGGCAGATCTTTCGACGAATATAAAAATAGACAGCACGGTAACTATGCTGACGGGCAGGAGAGTTTCTTTTTTATAAAACGCAAAAAAAGCTAAAGAAAGCGCGACGGTCAGCATAAGGGCGTTAAAAACAATAAGGCCTTCCATGCCAACCCACGCCCAAACAAGATAAAAGACCGCCTTGCTTAGCCAGGTATTGTTGAGCCAGATAAAATCCGGAGTCGTAAACGAGAAAAAATTGGTGGTAACGATCCGGTGCTCCTGCCAGGCAATTTTCCCTAAAGAAAGGTGCAGCCCGATGTCCTGGCCAATTCCGATAAAATTGTGCAGGGACAGAAGAAAGACAAGCAATAAAAGAGCGCTCACTATAAAAATCACCAATAAATTCTGCCTGAGTTTCGATAGCATATGCGTAGACCGGATCCTATGTTAGAAATCATATCATTCTCTGTTCTTTTTGAAAGCACCATAAAGTCCCGCTAAGTGCGGGACTTTATGGTGCTGAATCAATATATTTAATTTAGAATATGATCGGTTGAGCCGGAACATATTCATCAAGCTCGGCGATGTTGATCGGGGATATTTCAGTCTGATTAAGCTTCAGCCTTCGAAGCGCCATCGGCGTTACATACCTTTTAGTGCCCTCGACAAGCTGGTATATATCTCTGCTTATAACCGGAGTCTCAACAAAAACGAAATGATTGCGAGGATAATAATTGAACTCTTTCTGGTTAATCGTTACGATTTCATCCCGCGTATCGCCGTATGAAGACAAGACCTTCTCATTCATAACTGGACGAACCGTTCCCGCTTCGGTGAAGTAATAAACGATACCGCTTTTGTCGCCATCAACGTTGAAAAGCTTAACCCGGGGATATTTGGCTAATTGCTTGGCGCTTATATCCTGAACCATCTCTACCGTAAAACCGTAGCTCGCGAATATCTCACTGGTGGGGACAAGATGTTTTTTTCCGCCGATTATCTGGTAAACCTCGGCCTTGCCCGGAACCCTGACTAATGTAATCGAAATTTGAGCCGAACTTTTCTTCGTATTGCTGCCTGAAGCCGAAGAACCGAAAATCGCCGCGAATAATCCGCCTGACTGTTTGGCGGGTTCACGGGTGCCAGAATCTGTCGTTCCGTTGGCGGTTGCGGTAGCGGTCGTTGTGCCGGAACATCCTCCTATAAGACTGAGCCGGCATAATGCATTATTAACCCTCGCATTCGGATCACTTAAGCCTGACCCCTGGCTATAGCTGACCGGGGTTTGCGCGAATGCTGAAGCTACCGGAAAAAATAAAAATCCGATTCCTGACAGGGCAGATACTAAACTGATTGTAATAGCTTTATTCATCCCGTTAGAGACAGGATGCGATCTTATCGCATCCTTGCCTTATTATCTTTCTTGATTTCCCGTTAAGATGCCCATGCCACCGATTACCAATGTTTGCTGTCCATGGTGCTTCTAACGGGATTAATCATGCTGTAATTATATCACAAAGAAAAGAATTTGTCAAAAAAGCGCGAATGCCCTTGTTTTAGCTATGAAATATTAGTATTATTAAGCCCATGACCCAAGGAGAGAATATACTCACTGTTAAGAACTTGGAAGCTCGATTTGACGGCGAAGAGATACTTAAAAATCTCAGCTTTTCGGTCAATAAAGGAGACGTCTTGGCGATAGTCGGCCCCAATGGGGCCGGCAAGTCAGTTTTATTCAGAGCACTCCTCGGCTTAATCCCCTACTCCGGCAAAATAGAATGGGCTAAAGGATTGCGAGTCGGCTACGTGCCTCAAAAAATAGCCATAGACAGAGAGCTGCCTCTGAGTACGGAGGAGTTTTTAAAGTTCAAAGAAAAAGACGAAGCCCGCATAATAAGCGTCTTAAAGTCAGTCGGCATAGGTTCCGAACATAAAAACAACCCCGAACATCATGTGCGCCATCTTAAGCAGCATGTTTTAAGCCAGAGATTGGGCTGGCTTTCGGGAGGACAAATGCAGAGGGTTCTTATAGCTTGGGCTCTCCTTGATAACCCCGACGTACTTCTTTTTGATGAACCAACCGCGGGAATAGATGTAAGCGGCGAAGAAACAATCTATAATTTGCTTAAAAAACTGCACGGCGGCAGAAATATGACTATGCTTCTGATATCCCACGACCTCAATATCGTCTATAAATACGCAAACAACGTCCTCTGCCTGAATAAGGAGATGATCTGCTACGGAACGCCGTCAACGGCGTTAGATACGGAATCTTTGACCAAGCTTTACGGCGGAGAGGCCGGGATTTATAAACACGAACATTAGAATAAATATAAAATGAAAAACGAAAAGAGAAAAATGATTGAAGTCGCTTCCAGCGACAACCTAAGTTTTACGCTTTTAGTTTTGGGCTTTTAATTTTGGATGCCTTATATCTACAATTACTTACCGGATCACTGATCGGCCTCGGCGCGGGCTATGTGGGCTCTTTTATGGTCCTGAGAAGAATGTCTTTGGTCGGAGATGCATTGTCTCATGTCGCCCTGCCCGGAATTGCCATCGCTCTTTTATTCAGCATAAATCCATTTTTCGGCGCCTTTGCCGCTTTATTCTTGGCAATAGTTTTGATCTGGTTTCTTGAAAAAAGAACAGAACTTCCTTCAGAAACTTTAGTCGGCATAATGTTCACGCTAAGTTTGGCCTTGGGGCTGCTCCTTACTCCGGAGCCGGAACTTTTAGAAGCTCTGTTCGGCGATATAACTAAAATCTTCGCCACCGACCTTGCCATCACCGCCGGCGCCGTTGTCATCCTCCTTGTAGTTATGCATCGCATCTCGGGAAAACTTATGCTTGGAATAATCTCAAAAGAGCTGGCTCAGGCGATGAAAATACCTATCCATAAGCTTAATTTTATTTTTTTGTTTTTGGTGGCGGTCATAGTGGCCTTGGGCTTAAAGGTCGTCGGAACGTTACTCATGGGCTCCTTGGTCATTATTCCTGCGGCGGCGGCAAAAAATACTTCTACAAACCTGACGCAGTATACTAAGTTGTCTATGATATTCGGCGTTCTTTCAACTATCCTTGGATTGTTCGCCTCTCGATACTTCGGCATCTCCCCCGGTCCGACAATAGTCATCTCCGCCGGAGCCATATTCGTGGCCACGCTCTTCCTGAAAAGAAAGTAAAAAGTGATAAATCTAATAAAAATCAGGTAATGACTTGAGATTGCAAAAATATTACTTTTTGATAAAATAATAAAACTATGAGCCTGGGAGTAAACGAACTAAAACCGAAAACATTCTTTCTCTACGAGGACCAGCCCTACGTTGTTTTAGAGACCCATCATTTAAAAATGCAGCAGCGCCGGCCCACGGTTCAGGTAAGGATGCGCAATCTTGCTAACGGAAAGATCTTGGAACGGAATTTCGCCCAGTCTGACGTATTTGAAGAAGCAGATGTTGAAAAGCAAAAGGTAAAATATCTTTACGGCCATCGCGACCAATACTGGTTTTCTTACGAGAACGACCCGTCAAAACGTTTTGAGTTATCAAAAGAGATACTCGGTGATTCTACTAAATTTCTGAAGGCTAATACGGTCTTAGAGGCGGTTTCCTTTGAGGGAAACATCATAACCGTAGAGCTCCCGGTCAAAATTGATCTCAAGGTTATCGAGGCTCCCCCGGCCATTCGCGGAGACACGGCTCAAGGCGGAGTTAAGCAGGTAAAATTAGAGACGGGTGCTTCCCTCAATGTTCCCCTCTTCATTAACCAAGATGACATCGTAAGAATCAACACCGGAACCGGAGAATATGTCGAAAGAGTTGAGAAAGGATAAATAACTCAAAACCCTATTAATACCCGCACACAAAATGACCCCGCAATGGCGAGGTCATTTTCATTTAGCAAAAGTCTTTATCTTTTCGAGCCTCTCTCTAAAATCCCTTACGATAAGGCGGGCTCTTAGTGCTGGTAATCCAAATATCATGTTTTTATCATAGATATCGGTATAAACAGCGGCCATTTTTTCAAGCTTCTTAATCATGAGCTCTTTGGTGGTTAGCTCTGCTCCGCGCAAATCAACTTCCCAATGCTCGCGATTGCTTAAGGGATTTTCCAAGTGCGCAATCTCGTGACCGATAAGACCGGCCAATTCCTCAATAGAGAACTCGTCCATAACAGCTTGGCTAATAACAACAACGCTTGAGGCATCGGACGACCCGGCCCACCCATTATAGCAATGGGTTTTCTTTACGAAATAGATAGGCTCTCCTATCAGAGGAGTTCGTGTAAAAAGTTTTCTTGCTGCCCTAATTTTAGCGTCAGATACTCCAATAGGCTCAAGATCGGGACCAAAACAATTAAAAAGATAGTCAAATTTCACCAACCCGATGCTAAGCCAGACTAAAAAGATTAGAAATACAGAAACTATAAATTTTAAAGAGCCCATTCAGCCTGCTCCTGATCCGATAATACCTGGCCAGACTCTAAATCTTTTAATAATATCTGTCAAGTCAACTCCGGATCGCCGAATAAAAATACCGTTTTAGAAACGGCATTTTTAAACTGTCTTATTTTTTACACCCTGCAAAAGATTGGCGATTTTTGTAATTTCCTTGCTGATAGATTCGAGCTTCTCGAGCATTTCCCTATTAAGACGATCTATCTCATCAAGCCGAGCTTCCCAAGTCTCCGGTACGGCACCGATGGCATGACCGCAGGGATAGGCCACGGCCGTAAATGAAGCGGAGCCCCGATAACCGCTCACGGCACTCGGGTTATGAGATTCGTAGTGAATATTGGAAATCCACTTATCGCAGGTTGGACACTTTGCGATGTTCATCCCGTTAGAGACAGGTTGCGGTCAGTTCAACCACAACCGTGCCTGATTAATTTTCTCGACGTCCCGTTAAAATATTCCTGCCACCAGCTACCAATTTCGTAGGGTAGAGTGTTTCTAACGGGGCCCGGAGAAATTAAGCTAAAAGTTTACGCTATTTTATAATTTTCGACCGCAGGGTACCCCGAGGCACCAGCTGAATATATCATTGTCTCACAAGAGAAAAAGAGCCACAATCAGAAATTGTGGATAATGGCGAGAAGCGTCTAAGCTCGTAAGAAAAGAACGGCCGGTATTGGAACAACCGCCCAATAGAACAATGCTCGGCCGGAAACAAAAAGATTATACGCCGGACCAAGCAACTTCTGGCTTAAATCCGATGGCATAAAAGAAGCGATAATGCTTATAAGAAACCCGAGCTGTAAAGCGCTGATCAGGATAACGCTGACGAGCGGAAAATCTCTTGATGACAGCCTGTAACTGAAAAAGGAATATTGGAGAATCAAAAAGATGGCGATATAAGCCGCTAAAAATAATCCGATCCGGATAAAGTAACCCTCCCAAGAACCACCGACCCAGCCTTGGACTTCGTCAAAATACGGAAACAACCTTTCGAGGGCGAAGGCGATATATAAACTTATCAGCGAGATAACAGCCTTGGCTCGGCCGAAGCTTACGCCATATAAAACACTCGCCCCTAATCCGAGCAACATAACCCAAATATTAGAACCGAACATAAGGTTAGGGTTGGAAGTAAAAAAGTTTTCCAAATAATTTGGTATGGCCATGAAATATTCCATAAATTTTGCAAAGGCCCCGGCTGAAAACATTATTTTATTTTAAAGGTCATTATAAGATCGCCGGGCGCTCCGCCCTCTCTGCCTGCATTTCCGCCCTTCGGAACAATGACAGTATAGTTATTTTTAATATCTCCGGGTAGATGTACCTCAAATTTTCTTGAAGATTTCACCCTGCCGGATCCGCCACAATTAGAACAGACCTTCTCGGGCAGCTTTCTTTTCCCGCCGCATTTCGTACAGGGCATGATCCGGGCAAATGTTCCAAAAGCTGTTTTGGTGGTCTGCCTTATCTGGCCGCTGCCGCCGCAAGTATCGCAGTTCACCATCTTGAATCCCTTCTCGACTCCATTCCCTCGACAACCCTCGCAAACGTCAAATCCCTTATACTCAAAAGGTCTAATGGTGCCAAGATCTTTCCTGCTGATATGAACTTCGATATGGATATCCTCGCCTTTTACATCTTCTTGATACTGGGGCCGGGCATGACCACCGAACATCCCTGAGAAAATATCAAAAACATCTTCGAACCCCGCCTGAGACTGTCCCCCGCCCCGGGCTCCTCCGAAATAATCCCAGAAGTTTCCCTGATTAAAATCCCCGCCCTGAAAACCGCCGTCATTATAAGCGAAACCGAAGTTATCGTAGTTAGATCGCTTCTTAGGATCAGATAAAACCTGATAGGCTTCGTTGACTTCCTTGAATTTGCTCTCGTCTCCTCCTTTTTTATCAGGATGATGTTCGTGGGCTAATTTACGGTAAGCTCTTTTTATCTCGTCCTGAGAAGCAGTTCGGGGCACCCCTAAAGTTGTGTAGTAATCTTTACTCAAAAAAACTCGAAATTCGAATATCGAAATACGAAACAATATCTAAACTCGAATTTTCTAAATTCCAAACGGTTTCGGATTTAGAATTTCGGATTTTCAGTCTTTGTTTCGGATTTCAGATTTCGTGTTTCGGATTTATACGGTTAGAACTTCCGCCTTAACATCCTTTTCTTCTATCCTGAACCATCTCATCTTTTTAAACATATAAAAGAATATAACTCCCGAGGCGAGCGATAGCCACATGAAAATCCAGCTTAACCCCCACAGAATCAAAAACAAAGCAAAAGCTATGGCCGGCGGAGCGTATTGGAAATAAGGCTCCAGAAAGACGTTAGCCTGATCTATGAGTTGTCGGCTCACCTGATCGGTGGCCTGACTTTCTAAGGAGGGATCCAAAGCTCCGCCTGCAAAATCCCGGACTACCGCCCCAACGATTGTGCTGATGAATTTCTCGCTTGAACTCGGCAACCGATTTATATTTTCGAAACTTTTTATGGCCGGACTTTGGTAAGCTCCGAAAGATACAAGTAAAAACACAGACAGAATAAGCGGCATAACCGATCTTCTTATCGCCATTCGGGCATTTATCTTTGTCCGCTGAGCCAGCTCTTCTTTGATATTGGCTTGAGCGTGGAAAAACAAGAGCAGAATCGCAGCTGAACTTATGAAATTCAACGGATTAATCCCGAAAAAAAACATAAAAGAAAGCCCCGCCAACATTCCTGCAAATAACGCGAATAAATATCTCTGAAACAAGATGAAGCCGGCCGAGACAAAACCGACAAGAACAGTAAGCGCTGCCCACATTCGAAGATGCAGATTGTTTGACTCGAACAAAGACCCCTGCAGCCACTCATAGGCCCATAGCCAAAAGAATCCGGCTAAAAAGGCGGTGATCACGAGCCAGATAACAAGTTTGTGAGTTTTAGTCATGAAGTTTTTTATTCATCCATATACTCCGTTCTGTATAGCCATGCTTTTGGTAGAAATTAACGGCCGGATTTTTAACCTGAACGTCGAGTGCTATATATTGAATACCGATGCCCATGGCATATTCTTCAGCTGCCCGGATTAGTTGACCGCCTATACCGCCCTTACGGTATTCTTTGGATACGACTAAGTCGGTAATGTAGGCTAACCGTTTTATCTTATAGCATGGGTTATCTTTCTTATCTTCATCCACTAAAACGGCTACGAAACCGGCGATCTTACCAGCTACATCTGCAACAAATAGTTTACCGTCTTCGGTTTCTAGTCTTTTTAGTAGAAAGGCTAAATAAGGCTTTACTGAATCTGATGCCGGAATCCAATAATCTGGGTACTGCCGATATTCGTTTTCTTGTAATTCAAAAATACGCCCCTCAACTCCATCCTTGTCTTCCATTTTGTATTCGCGAATAATGGTAGATTCCATAAATGACCAAGACTACGATAACATAAGCGAGGAACTTTAATTAACCTGAAGCATTTGAGACCCCGAAGCAATGCATGGTTCTGATTGCGAGGGGCTCACATAGGTGAGGTCCGGCGCTGGTTAAGGCGAAGATTCACCGGAGGAACTTACAGGGAATCGCCTGCGGACCGGAACCGTGCTGAAGGTAAATTGAAGTTCCGAGAACCTACCTATGATCTTCTTTTCCATCCTCTGACTTAGCCTCTTCCGCTTTCTGGGGCTCGCCAGCTTTTGCCTGATCTGCTTGCCCTGAGCTTGTCGAAGGGTTGGCCTTTCCAGCTTCGTAAAGAGATGAACCTAACCTCTGGGCAACCTTTGAAAGCTCTTCTGTAGCCTTTTTGATCTCCTCGACATTATCCGATTTCAAGGCATTTTTAAGGGATTCGGCTTTCTCGTTTAATTCCTTCTTATCCTCCTCTTTTATTTTACCATCATTATCCTTAACCATCTTCTCGGCGGTGTAGATAAGTGTTTCTCCTAAATTACGGACTTCGGCCAGCTCCTTTTTCTTCGCATCTTCCGAGGCGTGCTTTTCGGCATCAGCCATCATTCTCTTTTTCTCCTCTTCTGTAAGACCGGATGAGCCCTCGATTCTTACAGACTGTTCCTTGCCGGTTCCTTTGTCTTTGGCTTTAACATTCAAGATTCCATTGGCATCAATGTCAAAGGAAACCTCAACCTGAGGAACGCCACGGGGTGCCGGAGGAATACCGTCAAGAATAAATCGGCCGAGAGTTTTGTTGTCATGAGCCATCGCTCTTTCACCCTGTAGAACGTGTATTTCAACCGAAGGCTGGTTATCAGCAGCGGTTGAAAATATCTGAGACTTCGAGACAGGAACGGTAGTGTTTTTCTCGATCATCTTGGTAAAAACCTGGCCGAGAGTTTCAATGCCTAAAGAAAGCGGGGTTACATCCAAAAGAAGCACGTCTCTGACCTGGCCCTGCATAATACCGCCCTGAATAGCAGCTCCGACAGCTACAACTTCGTCAGGATTTATATCCTTATGGGGCTCTTTGCCGAATAGTTTTTTGACTTCTTCGACAATCAGAGGCATCCTTGTCTGTCCGCCAACCATCACCACCTCATTAATATCGGAGGTTTTGAAACCGGCCTCTTCTACGGTCTTCTTCGTAAGAGTAATTGACTTGTCGACCAAGTCCTTAACCAGGCTTTCCAGCTTGGCCCGAGTAAACGTCATACTGAAATGCTTTGCACCTCCGGCGTCAGCAGTTAAGAAAGGTATGTTGATCTCTGTCTGCATTGTACTTGAGAGCTCATGCTTTGCCTTCTCGGCTGCATCCTTCAAGCGTTGTACGGCTAATTGGTCCTTAGAAACGTCAACGCCCTGCTCCTTCTTGAACTCTTCGATTAAATATTGAATTATCTTCTGATCGATATCATCTCCGCCCAAATGCGTGTCTCCGCCGGTACCCTTAACTTCAATGGTATCGTCCCCAATTTCTAAAACCGAGATATCAAAAGTGCCGCCCCCAAAGTCATAAACAACGATTTTCTCGTCTTTCTTTTTATTGAGACCGTAAGCCAAAGCTGCCGCAGTCGGCTCATTGATCACCCTTTTAACGGTCAGTCCGGCTATTTCCCCAGCATCTTTGGTAGCTTTTCTCTGAGAATCGTCAAAATAAGCCGGCACCGTGATTATGGCCTCAGTTATCTTTTCACCTAATTTATCTTCGGCATCTTGTTTTAATTTCTGCAAAATCATAGCCGATATCTCCGCCGGCTTATGATATTTTTCGCCCATCTTAACTTCCACGTCGCCATGAGCACCCTCCTTGATCTCATAGGGCAGGAGTTTCTTATCTCGCTGAACCTCCGCATCGCCGAAACGACGCCCGATAAGCCGTTTTACTGAAAATATGGTATTGGCCGGATTAGTGACGGCCTGCCTCTTGGCCGTTACGCCGACATAACGCTCACCGTTCTTTCCGACGGCAACCACCGAAGGAGTGGTTCTGACTCCTTCTTTATTTTCCAGTATCCTCGGCTGGCCGATTTCGACTACCGCCATCGCCGAGTTGGTTGTCCCTAAATCGATTCCTAATATTTTTGACATAGCTTTTGATAAACTCGAAATTAGAATATCGAAATACGAAACAAATTCGAAGCTCGAACTCTCAAAATTCTGAACGTTTGAAGATTTAGAATTTCGGATTTTCGGGCTTTGTTTCGGATTTAGAATTTAGAATTTCGGATTTGTTTTAAATTATTTAATAATCCTTACCCTGGCTGGTCGGATGACTTTACCATGCATAGTATATCCAGGCCGAATTTCTTGTATTTTATCTCCGTCCTTATCCGCTACTTCGACTGCTTCATGCAATAGCGGATCGAATTTTTCCCCATCAACCCCTATCCTCTCTACTCCGAATTTATTTAAAAATTTAGCAACCTTATCAAGCGCACCGTCGAAACCATTAATCCACCCCTTCAGCTCTTCACTCTCGGGCAGATTGTTCCGAGCGACCTCAATCCCGTCTATAGCATCGATCAGCTGGACGATCAGGCCTTCGGTTGAAAATTTCAGAAATTCTTCTATCCGCTTAGCCTCATCCTTTTTATAATTTATAAAATCTGCCCGCTCCCTCTTCCAGTTATTCAGATACTCTTCGGCCCGCTGCTTACATTTCTCTAACTCATCAACACCCGCTTCGACATCTTTGTTTTGTTCCTCAGTCATATGCCTTAAACTCTAAATCCTAATATCTAAACTCTAAACAATATCTAATCTCAAATTCTCAAAATTCAGAATGTTTTAATATTCGAATTTTAAATTTTGGATTTGTTTAGTATTTAATGCTCAGGATTTATATACCCTTTATTAGTTTATTGATCCTGCCGGTCGTATATTTTACTAATCCTATATTCTTCCTGTAATCCATCCTGGTCGGTCCTATGATTGTAAGCGAACCGATTAACCGATTCGGTAAATTATATCTGGCAGTCATGACCGTTTCGTCTTTGATTGCAGGGTGGTGATTCTCGTGTCCGATAAAAATATTCATATCTTCTGAATCGTCAGCACTTTGAGTTGCTCCGAAAAATTCTTTTTCTATCTGATCAAAAACCCTGTCAAACTCGTCAAAAAAGCTGGTCAGCCTGAAAACCTTGCTGATCTCCCTGAATTCCGGCAGTTCAAATAAACCGGCCAGTCCTGTTTTATAAAAATCCTCCTCTTCGGCTATGCCCGCAATAACAACGTTGTCGGAAAGATCCGATAAAAGCTGTGCCATTATTTTATTGATTTCACGAGGATCGTCGCCGACACCGGACAGAGTGGCGTCAATCCTTTTCTGACAATTGGGATAAATATCTAAATCTTCAGAGCTTATCAAGTTATCCACATAGAAACGATAGGCCCTGTCAGTCGGAATTCTCCCGCCCGAAGTATGAAGCTGAGTTAAATAGCCCCTGCTTTCAAGGTCATTCATCTCGTTTCTCAGAGTGGCCGAACTTAGGTTAAAAAACCTCGAATTGACTAAGGACTTTGAGCTGACCGGCTCAGCTGTTTTGATATACCGGTCGATCAGAATATTAAGCAGTTTTTCCTGTCTATCGGTAAGCATCCCGGCATATCAGACTCCAATCACCTTAAGGTTTTGTGAAAAACCAGACAACTAAAGACTGAATAAGTTATACTATCTACCCGGTATTACAATTCGATCGGCTAAAAACCTTTGGAGGCTGTGTTACCGAGCATAGGGACATTTTATTAAATTAGCACTCCCAAGTCAAGAGTGCTAATCAACCGCCCCGAAAAGAAAACGCCGAGCTAAGCTCGGCCTCATCATTAACTCGTTGTCTCAATAATCCCGTCCGGATCAATAAAGTAGGTCTCTACCTTCAATCGAGGGAATCTTTTCTTGATTGCCGCGACGGCTTTCCTGTGCTCCCCCCGGTGAAACTCTAATTCCTTCGCCGGATCATTTCCAAAATGAACAAATCCTCCATACGCTCCGCAATCGTGATGGGAAAAAAGCATTACTCTTTCCGTATGATGTAGCCCGATTGATTTGGCTATCTGGCCCAGATAATGTTCGGTCTCATGCTCGTCAAACGGCGAAGAGAAAACTTTGGACCCGCCGGCAGGAAAAGCCGGATCAATATGCTTTAGGCCCAAGCTCTTTATAAACCGCTTGGCGATCTTCCAAAAGCGGCTATCAAGACATCGAACAACGAAAGCACCTGCCTTATAGTGCTCTAAGCGGGATTTGCCCCTGTAGACATACTCCCTCTTCGCTTTTTTTGTTTGTGTCTTTTTCATGCCCGCCTTTTGGTTTAATGTGCCGAGATATATTATACCACCACAAGAACTACCCTGCAAGTATGGTGACCTGATTATTTCCTCCTACTTCTAAAAATCCGGAGGCGATATAAAATTCCATTTTATTACCGTCTGGCTTCGTAACTATGGCTTGCCCCGAAGATAACTGAGCAACCAAAGGACGATGGTGATCGAGAACGGTAATCTCTCCGCTTCTTGTCTTTAGGTTCAGCGAAGCGGCATCTCCTTCAAATTGAATACCCTTCAATGAAATAATGCTTAAGCGCATTGGAGCGTAGAAGGTAGAATGTAGTAAGTGGTTTATTTCTTAAGAAATTTTTGAAAACCACCTAACATACTGCCCCGATCTTTAATAAGTTCCAGGACTTTCTCAAAGTCTTCTTTCTTTATATAATCTAGATTACTAGCTATATGGAGCTGACCCTCAACCTCATTGAGGGATCCGGATGCTATCGAAATAAATCTTGAGAATTCTTTCTTAGAACCTCTCCCTGCGCCCTCTGCTATGTTAGAAGATATCGATACAACGGCTCTCCTAATCTGGGAAACGAGTCCATAGAATTCTTCTCTGGGAAAGTTCTTTGTGGTCCTATATATGAAAGAGGCAAAGTCTATGCTCTTCTTCCAAATATTTAAGTTTTCATAATTTTTAGCCATAGCTACGTTCTACCTACTACTTTCCACTTTCTAGATCCCCCTTCAGATAGAAAAACTCCTCGGGTTTATCGTCGTATTTGCCGTCTATAATTGCCTGAAAGTCTTTTACGGTCTGGGTGCGGGAAACGAACTTACCCTCCCTGCCGGTAAATTGGGCAGCCACTGAAAAGGGCTGAGACAAAAATTTCTGAATTCGGCGAGCCCGATTCACGACTAATTTGTCTTCATCGGATAATTCCTCCAAGCCCAAAATAGCTATAATATCCTGTAGCTCCTTATAGCGCTGCAGAGTCTGTTGAACCTGCCGGGCAACTTGATAGTGCTCCTCGCCGACTATTTTCGGATCCAGAGCGCTCGAAGTTGAGGACAAAGGATCGACGGCCGGATAAATACCGATTTCAGTCAAAGCCCGGGATAAAACAATTGTGGAATCGAGGTGGGCAAATGTCGCCGCCGGAGCAGGATCAGTGATGTCATCGGCCGGAACATAAATTGCCTGCACCGAAGTAATGGACCCGTCTTTGGTAGAGGTAATTCTTTCCTGCAGATTACCCATCTCGCTGGCCAATGTCGGCTGGTATCCCACGGCCGATGGCACACGACCTAACAAAGTAGAAACCTCAGAACCTGCCTGTGAAAAACGAAAAATATTGTCTATGAAAAGAAGAGTGTCCTTCCTTTCTTCGTCTCTGAAATATTCTGCCATTGTTAAGCCGGTGAGGGCGACCCTAAGACGCGATCCCGGAACCTCGTTCATTTGACCGAAAACCAATGCCGTCTTATCGATAACGCCCGAATCCTTCATTTCGTGGTAAAGATCATTTCCCTCTCTGGTTCTTTCTCCGACTCCGGCAAAAACAGAAACTCCACCCGATACTTCGGCAACATTATGGATAAGCTCCATCAATAAAACAGTCTTACCCACCCCGGCACCGCCGAATAAACCTATCTTTCCTCCTTTGATAAAAGGGGCAAGCAGGTCTATAACCTTTATTCCGGTTTCGAATATTTCCGTTTTAGTGGCCTGCTGATCCAGGGTGGGAGCAGAACGATGAATCGGCCAGTGCTTTTGAAATTTCCCGGCCTCTTTCGAATCCAATCTCTCGCCCAAAACATTAAAAAGTTTTCCTAAAACCTCTTGTCCGACCGGTACGCTGATCGGCGCTCCGGTATCCGAAACTTCCTGGCCTCGATAAAGTCCGTCGGTCGAAGCAAGTGAAACCGCTCTGACTCTTCCTGGCTCCAAATGCTTAGCTACTTCGAGAACCAGCTTCCCATGATCCGTCTGGATATTCAGCGCATTCAAAAGCGCCGGCATCTGATTTTCCGAAAATTCGACATCAACTACGGGACCAGTTATCTGAACAATGCGACCGTTGTGCATAAGATTACAAATTCGAATATCTAAATTCTAAACAAATTCCAAACGTTTGAAGATTTAGAATTTCGGATTTTCGGTCTTTGTTTAGGATTTAGAATTTCGTACTTCGGATTTACTGCAGTGTATTCACTGCAGACGTGATCTCAATTAACTCTTTCGTGATTCCAGCCTGACGCGCCTTATTATACTCTAAATTTAGATTTTCGGAAAGTTCTTGGGCATTATCGGAGGCTGTTTTCATTGCCACCATCCGCGCCGAATGTTCCGAGGCATTGGCCTCTAAAACAAGATGATAAACCTCCATTTTAACCAAGTGATCGACGAGGGATTCAATTAACTCCGCCGGACTTGGTTCAAAAATGTAATCCGGAGAGTGTGAAAGGTGGGGCGTGGAAAGTGGCTCTGAATCTGAATTTCCTACCTTCAACTTTCTACTTTCTACTCTCAATCCGGCAAATCGGCCTGATTCTGGAATAATTTCGTCGATTGTTTTCTGAATTTTTTCCAAATCAACCGGTAAAATCTGCCTCATTAAAACCTCCTGCTTGAGAGTCGTACGGAAATGAGTCGAAATGGTTATAACTCTGTCCCACTCGCCCGAAAGAAAAGCTGAGGTGATTTTATCCGACAAATGATAGGTCTCTGCCGGCTCTACAAAATCTCCGAATCCCGAAAAACCGTCAACCATGTTGAGTTTCTTTTTCCCGGCATAAGAAATAGCCTTCTTGCCAACCGCGATAACCTTCAGTCCGTCATTTCCGATATCCTGATATGATTTCAAAAAGGAATCGGCCATCCTGAAAACCTGGGAATTAAAAGAACCGGCAAGTCCCCTGTCGGAGGTAACGATAACCAAGAGAGTCTTTTTTATATGGCGAACCTCCATCAGTTTTGTCTTAACTTCTGCGTGCTTAGCTAAGGTCGAAAGCAAATAAAGCGCCTTAAAAGCGTAGGGACGCGAATGCAGAGCCACTTCCTGGCTCTTTCTCATCTTCGTCGCCGCCACAACTTCCATCGCTTTCGTGATTTGTCCGATATTCTTAACGGCTTTTATTCTATTTTTGACTTCAATTATTGACATGGCTAATTTTATAAACTACTATCTGACCAGCTGCTTAAATTTAACAATACGAGGTTAGGATGAAAAAGACTAAAGTTCTGGGATATTTCTTTTTGCTGATGGTCCCGGTATCCGTAATCGGGGGTCTCAGTCTGACGTTAGGATGGTGTAACAATCTTACCAGTGCCTCTCTGATAATGTTAGGCACCCTCATTATATCTCTACAGTTTCTGAAATTAGGCACTATTTTTACAAAAGATTCATCAAACTAATCTCCTACGGCCCGACTCATTCGAGAAGGGCTTTTTGATTTAAAATGTAAACATCAAAGTGGAAAATGACAGTTTAGGATTTAAAATGATCGGAAAACTTTTCATTTTGCATTGTCATTTTGAACTTTGATTTTTTAATTTTATACTATCTCAAGAAACTGCTAACCAACATTTTTCAATTCATCGAACGCCGACTTCATCTGTGTTTCGGTACTATCATCCATCTGATTGGTCTCTCTGATTTTTTTCAGAATGTCTCCGTGCAGTTTTTCAAGATTATCTATCATTTTTTCGGCAACCGACCGAACCTCTTCAACTTTTACATCATCCAGGTATCCATTCGTCGCCATATATATAGCTAAGACCTCTTTCTCAAATGAGATGGGCGCGCTGTCAACCTGCTTTAAGATCTCAGTGAGACGCTGTCCACGGGCAATCTGCTTTTTCGTATTCTCATCCAAGTCCGAAGCAAACTGAACGAATGCCTGCAATTCTCTGAACTGAGCAAGCTCTAATCTTAACTTACCGGCAACCTTTTTCATGGCTTTGGTCTGAGCCGAAGATCCGACACGGGAGACGGATAGTCCGGCATTAACCGCCGGCCTCAACCCCTTGTAGAAAAGGTCGGATTCAAGATATATCTGACCGTCGGTAATAGAAATAACATTGGTGGGAATATAAGCGGAAACATCGCCAAGCTGGGTCTCGATAATGGGCAAGGCCGTAAGAGAACCTCCGCCGAGTTCTTGATTTAATTTAGCGGCTCTTTCAAGCAACCGGGCATGAAGATAAAATACATCTCCCGGATAAGCCTCCCGGCCCGGCGGCCTCCTCAGCAACAAAGACAGTTGCCTGTAGGAATCGGCGTGCTTTGATAAATCATCATATATGACAAGGGCATCCTGTCCGTTGTCCATAAAATACTCTCCGATTGCACACCCGGCGAAAGGAGCAAGATACTGAACTGAAGCCGGAGAAGAAGCCGGGGCTGAAACGACAATAGTGTATTTGAGGGCGCCTTTTTCCTCGAGGGTTTTCACGATTTTGGCAACTTTGGAATTCTTCTGACCAACGGCAACATAGATACAAATCATTTGTCGACGGCCGGCATCTTGTCCCTGATTTAAAATTGTATCTAAAACAATAGCGGTTTTACCGGTCTGCCTATCCCCGATAATAAGCTCTCGTTGGCCTCGGCCGATCGGAATCATGGCGTCAATAGCCTTAATTCCCGTATGAACCGGGGTATTTACCGATTCGCGGGCCACAACCGACGGAGCTGAACGTTCAAGAGGATAATTTTTAGCCTTTTCCGGTTTAGTAAAAATTACTCCCTTATTGTCCAGCGGATTGCCCAAAGGATCAACGACTCGGCCGATCAATTCATCTCCTACGGGAATAGAAACGACTTTACCCGTCTGATGGACTCTATCGCCTACTTTGACTGTCTGGGCGTCTCCTAAGATAACGGCCCCGACGAAATTCTCTTCAAGGTTAAAAGCAATCGAAGAAACATTACCGCTATTAGTCTCGACGGTTAATAATTCCTGGCTCAACGCCTTGGATAAGCCAGAAATTTTGGCGATACCATCACCAACCTCGGTAACGATACCGACTGTTTCAAATTTCGTTTCATCTTTATAGCCGGCGATCTCTTTCTTCAGTTTTTCTATTATTTCGTAGCTCATTTAAATAACTTATTTAGTTTATTCTGCAGAGAATTATCCAACTCCTCTTCCCCGTTAACTGTAACCCTCAGCCCAGCCACCAAATCAGGATTTATACTGAAAACAGCATGATCTTTTTTTGAAAACTTATGTTCCAGTGCTTCGAGCTTCTTTTCTGAAATCTCTCTGGCCGTTTCTACCTTTACCCATCTGCCTCCGTCGAGATTAATCATTTTCTTATGGATGGCTGTAAATATTTTGTCGGCTGCCTTTATGTCGCCAGTTTTTTTAAGTAGTCTGACGAAACCGCTGATGGCCTTTTCCTGGGATGCCTTTTCCAAAGCCTCCATAAACGCATCCACATAATTGTTTAACGGATAGCGCATATTATTTTCTACACTAATCCCTTAATAGCATCCTCAATTAATTTATCATCAATCTGTTCGGGTTTTAATTCAACGGTTTTAATAATTGCCTCTTTAACCAACTTCTTAGCCTCGGCCGAAACCTTTTCCATCTCTTCTTTCTGCTTCCTGTCAGCCAAAAGGAGGACTTCCCGCAGGGTCTGCTGGGCTTTTTTATCGGCTTGGAGGGCAATCTCTTGCGCTTTTTTATTAGCTGCCTTCTCGGCTTCGGAAATAATAGCAACTGCCCGACTGTCGGCTCCCCTAATTATCCCGGACTTTTCTTCTTCGGCTCGTTCGATGATCTTTTGTGCCATCTCGCCTCCCTTAACTCCAAGCTCTATCTTCTTCCTCCGCTCCTCCACCATCCTCATCAAGGGCTTGTAAACAAGCTTGGTTAAAACAACCAACAAAATCAAAAAATTCACCCCCTGAGCCAAGAGGAGCTTCCATTCTATCCCCAATTGGGAGAAGAGTTCGGACAATACCGGAAATTGACCTAATGAATCCGATCAGCCTAATTGCTCTAAATAATTCACAACTACCCATGTCTAAAATTCAGAAATTAGATATTTTTTAGGTTAATCAGAAATTAGATCAATTAGACAAATTTCAATATTAAGGCCACGACCAAACAATAAATGGCAATCGCTTCCGCGAAAGCCAACGCCAAGATCATATTGGTCTGTATCTTCGGCGTAGCTTCGGGATTTCGGCCGATCGCTTCGGCCGCTTTAGCGGCAATAAAGCCGATGGCCAGACCGGGACCTAAAGTACCGAGACCCATCACCAAGCCTATCGCTAACTGTTTTGCTGCTTCTTCGGACATGTTTCTAATAAATTTTCAATTTTTAATTTTCAATTTTCAGTAAATACTTCGATGTTTCATTGGGTCATTGAAGATTCTTTGTAAATTGTAAATTGTAAATTGTAAATTAGTTATTTAATGTTGCTCGACCTCTTCGCGATCCCTCACACCCACCAAGCAGTTGCTTCTTTTATTCCCGCGTTCAGACGGGACTCATCAGGCTATTGGCAAGAACTTAATAAATTCGCGTCTATGCGACAGCTGCTAAGAAATATCTGCTTGGTGGGTGTCAGGGTGATGACTCACGGACATTCCTATGAATACCAGCGTGAGCATAGCGAAAATAAACGCCTGAATAAACCCTACAAATACTTCCAAAAAAAGGAACGGTAGCGGCAAAAAATAAGGGCCAAGGAATCCTATGATGATAAGCAGTACCTCGCCTGCAAATATATTACCGAATAAACGAAACGAAAACGAGATTATTTTAACAAATTCTGAAATTAATTCAAGCAGGCCGACAAAAGTATAAATAGGGTTTTTAAAGTTGAAGAATTTTCCGGCATAGCGCTTGATGCCCAGGGCGGTCAAGCCAAAGAAGTTAATAGCAAACATAACTGCCAGGGCAAGGGCAACGGTAAAATTCAAGTCGGCTGAAGGAGCCCTCAGAAAAGGCACCAGGATAGTCCGGTACTCTCCCTCATGCTGGATCTCATGCAGAATACCCAGGGAACCCGCTCCGGGGAGGAGGCCCAGCCAGTTTGACAGTAATACAAAAAGGAAAACCGTAGTTACGATCGGGAAATACTTTTCAGAAAGGCTCCGAGAGCCCAATACGGTATCCATCATCTTGAAAATTTCTTCAGTTAAAAGCTCGAATACGCTTTGAAGCTTGCCGGGAATGGTTTTCAAATGATCTTTCAACCACAAAGATAAACAAACAAAAATTCCTACCACGATTACGGATAAAAGGTAGGAATTGGTGAAAACAAAAGAACCGATATGAAAAATAGGTTCCGCCTTGATGGATATTTCAGCCATAGTGATGCGAAAACAAAATAATAGCATAAAATACTAAAAATTCAAACAGCCAGATAAGCCGATTGCTCAATTTATGATATAATCACAATAATGCTGCAGAAAATAAAAAATCTATGGAAATCGCTTGGGCCCGGCTTAATTACCGGGGCTTCGGACGATGACCCCTCGGGAATCATCACTTATTCGGTTGCAGGAGCAAAAATGGGGCCTCACGCCCTTTGGTCTATGCTTTATACCCTGCCCCTGATGACCGTGGTGCAAGAGATGAGCGCTAAAATAGGACTGGCTTCTCAGTGCGGATTGGCCGGAAACATCAAAAAACATTATTCCAAGATCACCCTGATACTAATATCTTCTCTGATTATACTGGCTAATACCTTTAACATAGGCGCGGATATTTTCGGTATGGCTTCAGCTATAGAGCTCTTAATGCCGGGGTCAGCTCAACTATTATCGTGGATAATAGTAGTGGCAATTCTTTTCCTGACCGTAGTTTTACCCTACAGAAAAATAGTCGTCATATTCAAGTGGCTCTCGATGACCCTTTTGGCATATATTGCGGCCGGTTTCATAGTTGTCGAAGAATGGCCGAAATTGGCCTGGCAAATGATCGCTCCTTCGTTTCAAATCAATAGAGACAACTTTCTTATCGTAGTAGCGCTGTTCGGAACTACCATCTCTCCTTACTTAGCTTTCTGGCAGGCCAGTGAAGAGGCAGAAGAAAAAAGAATAAAAGACAAGTCCGAAGACGGTCCTTATATCTGTGAATACAAAATAGTAACACGAAGCGAGTTGAGAAGAGCCGCAAAAGATACTAAGCTTGGAATGTTTTTCTCGAACCTAATCGGTTTTTTTATAATCGCCCTCACCAGTTCCGTTTTGTTTAATGCCGGAATACACAACATAGAAACGGTCAAAGACGCAGCCGAAGCTTTACGCCCCTTGGCCGGCGATTATGCGTATATATTATTTTCTCTGGGTGTAATAGGCGCCGGACTCCTTGCCATACCGATATTAGCCGGATCATCAGCCTATGTTTTGGCTGAGATATTCAACTGGAAGGGCGGATTAGACCGACCCTTCTCTAAGGCTAAGGCTTTTTATATGGTAATCATATTCTCAACCCTTGTCGGTTTAATGATCACCTATACCGGTATCAGCCCGATACAAGCTTTATTCTTTACGGCCATTATCCATGGCATCGTTGCTCCATTTCTGATATCCATAATCCTGCATATGTCCAATAATCCCGCCATCGTCGGCCCCAATGTAAACGGCCGAACATCAAATATCCTCGGCTATACTACTCTTGTGGTAATGATAGCGGCGATAGTAGTATTGTTTATAACCGAATTCCCCGCCGATAAAGCCGGAGCCCTCATCGGCTCCTGGTTTTAATTGATATGATCATCCACAACACCCTTACTAAAACTAAAGAAAAAATAGTTCCGCGCGAGAATAAAAAAATACAAATGTTTGTCTGCGGACCGACGGTTTATGACTATATTCATATCGGCAATGCCCGGACTTTTGTTTTTTTTGATGTTGTCGCCAAATATCTAAAATATCGAGGCTATCAAGTTGATTACATACAGAATATTACAGATATAGACGACAAGATCATCCAGCGAGCCAAGGAAAATAAAAAAGACCCTCTAATGTGGGCAAAAGAATACCGCCAAAAATTCGAAGAAGACATGAAGGCTCTCGGAATAGACTCTCCCAAATACGTTCCGGCGACGGAGCATATCGGGCAAGTCGTTAAACAGGTCAAAGCATTAATCGACCGGAAACATGCTTACTTGATCGAAGGCGACGGATGGTATTTCGATCTTTCTACATTCAAAGATTATGGGAAATTATCTGGACGAAAAGCCCAGATGGCCGACGATGCAGTCAGCCGGATAGATGAAAATGACAAAAAAAGAAATAAGGGCGACTTCTGCCTTTGGAAATTAGTAAAAGTTGGTAAAGAATTGGAAATTGGAAATTGGAAATTGGAAATTGCTGACGGTGAGCCTGCCTGGGCCACACCGTTGGGTTGGGGACGGCCGGGTTGGCACATAGAGGATACGGCCATCACTGAGCACTATTTCGGTCCGCAGTATGATATCCACGGCGGCGGACAAGATTTGATATTCCCTCACCATGAAGCCGAGATCACCCAGCAAGAATCAGCCTCGGGCAAAAAACCTTTTGTTAAATACTGGATGCACGTGGCATTTCTGATAAACAAAGAGGAGAAAATGTCTAAATCCAAGGGTAACTTCACGACAGTTCACGAATTGTTGAAACAATACCCGAAAGAGGTTCTGCGATTTTATCTTTTGAGCGGTCATTACCGCCAGCCTCTTGAATTCAGCGATAAAGCGCTCAAACAGGCGCGGGCAGGTATTCAAAGAATAAAAGAGCTGACAAAAAAACTTGAGAACATTGAAAGGAACAAAAACGACGGAATCGTTGCTTATGCCCTTAGAGAAGCCTTCGATGAAGCTTTGACCGATGATTTTAATACTCCCAAGGCCTTTGGTGCTATATTTGAATTCATAAAAAGAATGAACACCGATCTGACCAGCGATTCAATAGGACAAAAAGGGGCAGAAGAAGCGTCGCAGATGCTTAGCTACATTAACTCAATACTCGGAATTGTTCCGGACACTCAGGATGAAATCCCTCCCGCAATAGAAGTTTTAGTCGAAAAACGCGAAAAATTCCGCGAAGAAAAGAATTTTAAAGAATCAGACAAAATAAGAACCCAGATACAAAATCTGGGCTATGAAATCGAAGACACCATATACGGTTCTCTGCTTACTAAAAAATCTTCTTAGTCCTGTTTATCTTCTTCGTCTTCTCTTAACTTGGCATGAGTAAACCTGAAAGCCAAGTAAAACAACGTAGCCAGTATCAGGAAGAAAAACATGGTCCATCTTAGCTTTGACCAAATCGGATCTCCGTAGAACAGAGACAGGACCATGCCTGAAGAGTATAAAGACAACAACCCGAGACTCATAAACATGCTGGACCAGGCATGATCACGGCTTGGAAAAGAAACCTTAGATGCCCTGAGGGCGCATATCATGGATTTAAAGAAAAAAATCCCGGCCAAGATCATGAACGTCAAAGACGCATAAACCGCCGCCTCTTCCAAGCAAAACTCTCCTTTTAAGGATCGGCCTCTTATATTATTAGTACTTTAAACGGAACAGGTCAATCCAAAACAAAAAGGTCCCGAAGGACCCTATCAACCCATCAGATAAAAGTCCGGCAAAGCATCAATAGAAGATTCTCTTTTCTGGCTTAATCGGCGCCAACGCCCGAATTCAGGATTAGGGAGATTATGCCACCCCTGACGCCAAACCAGCTTATCATAATTACAGCCTTCTCTCGTACATCTCTTCACGCCTTTCTGGACAATCCAAACGCCATCGTTGCCCCAAGGGCCTCCATATTTACCGGTATCTTTGAAATAGCTCTCTTCCACCTTGCCAAACTTATGAAAACCTAGGACACACAGAATTTTCCCAGGCATCTTACCACCTACCGTTGCTTCATGGATTTACGATACAATACACCTAACCAAAATTTTTGTCAAGACCCATCAGGGCCGTTCGAAAACCAGAGCCACAATATCTTTGCGCAGGTTGTTTGTTCAAGCATCAAGCGAATCCTTAACCCATGAAGGGATTTACGAAAAAACTAAGGTGAAGCCCCTTGTCCATCTGAAGCATTTGAGACCCCGAGCTTTTCAAGCGAGGCTTTTAATCTCTTAAGGGATTTGTGCAGGCTGACCAAGCTCAGGGCGAGGGTTTAGCCAATGAAGGGATTTACGGAGCTCGACTGGAGCGAGTAAAAGATGAAATTTCAGTAGACCTGCCTGCCGGCAGGCAGGAATTTACATCGTGCCCTTCATTGGTTAAACCCGAGTAACATTTTATGGCGTGCCGTTAGTAGATTGAAAGCCGAGCGCCTACTTTTTCCCTAAACTTTTGAGTGCTTCACGAACTCTCTCCTCGAGAGTTTTTCCTTTAGTCTCTTTAAGAGTTTCTTTGGCCTGATACTGGCTGTAGCCCAAGGCCATCAACGCCTCGATGGCCTGGCCCTCCTGGCCCAAATCGACTCCGGCCAAATCTCCCATATCGATATGATCCAATTTATTTTTCAGTTCAAGAATCAGCCTTGATGCAGTTTTGGGTCCTAAACCGGAAACTTTTTTAAGATAATCGGCATCTTCGTTAACCACGGCGGCTTTTAGGTGCTTCGGATCCACTACCGACAGAACATTCATTGCCCCCTTGGGTCCTATGCCCGATACGGAGGTCAGCAGATTGAACAATTCAAGATCCTCTCTCTTATCAAACCCATACATATCAAATGTACCTTCGCGAAGATTTAGCTGGGAATGCACGAATAACCTCACCCTATCCGAAGAACCGCCCTTCTGATCCTTGACAGAGGATGTTGACTTTGATAGAATATTAATCAATTTAGGGACCATAGTCACCTTATAGCCTATGCCGCCGGCATTCAAAATTGCATGTTTTTCGCCCAAATGTTCAATTGTTCCTTCGAGGAATGAGATCATGCGAATTTCCTCAACGAGGCAAGCGAATGCTTGCGAAGCCGAGTTGTTAGAAAATTCAGCACCTCGCCGAAGCCTGAAGGGCATAGGCGGGTACTTCTATCTAAGCTTACCACTGAAAAAAGAAATAAAAAAGGCCGCTAAGAGCGGCCTCGAGCCCGGTCAATCCCGGCAAGGACGTTGAGAAACATAACGACTATTAACGCAGCCACCAGACCCCAACCAAATCCCAAAAAATATCTAACGAACAGACCGGATAAAACGCTAAAGAAAATACGGAAGAACTGGTTCTGAACTATTCTCATCCGTCGCCCTTTTATCAATCGAAGTATGGTTAAAATATAGTAACAGTAGCCAACCAATTAGTCAAATATAATGTTTAAACTAACATCAAAATATAAGCCCACGGGCGATCAACCTGAGGCGATAGAAAAGCTGACCCGAGGACTGAAATCCGGTAAAAAACACCAGGTGCTTTTGGGCGTAACCGGTTCCGGAAAAACCTTCACTATGGCCAAAGTAATTGAGGCTTACCAAAAACCGACTTTGATCATTTCTCACAATAAAACCCTGGCCGCCCAGCTGTATAAAGAATTTAAGCAATTTTTCCCTAAAAACGCCGTCCATTACTTCGTCAGCTATTACGATTACTACCAGCCGGAAGCATATATCCCCCACACTGATACGTACATAGAAAAGGACTCTAAGATAAACGAGGAACTCGATCGCTTAAGACACGCCACGACCCAGGCCCTGATGTCGCGCGATGATGTAATCATCGTAGCTTCGGTTTCGTGCATCTACAACTTAGGATCTCCGGAAGAATACAAGAGCATGGGTCTCCATATTTTCGAAAAACAGAAAATAAAACCGGGCGACCTAATCCGAAGCCTTTCAAGGTTACAGTACGCTCCGGACATAGAATTAAAAAGAGGTTGCTTCAGGAAAACGAGCAATGAAATTGAGATCATGGGACCCGACGGCCAGAATATTTTAAAAATTGCATTCGTAGATGACAAAATAGTCAAAATAACCAAGGCCGTCATTTCCGACCCCGATGAACTTAATACCAAAGATCCCCGTTTTGAACGGATAGTTGAGACTACTGTCCTGCCTGCCAAATACTGGATAACTTCGGATGATAAAATAGGCGTGGCTATAGAAAATATAAAGAGCGAGCTGCAGCGGCATGTTAAAGTTCTCAAAAAACAAAAAAAATTCAGCGAAGCGGCTCGGCTCCAAGAAAAAACGCTTCAAGACATTGAGATGATGCGCCAAACCGGATACTGCCACGGCATCGAGAACTATTCCCGGCACCTTGATTTTCGAAAACCGGGCGAACCGCCCTATACCCTGCTCGACTTCTTCATCTCGAAAGGAGAATTTCTTACTATTATCGATGAATCCCACATTTCTCTGCCCCAGCTTCGAAGCATGTATACCGGCGATTTTTCCAGAAAAAGCACCCTGGTCGAATACGGCTTCCGGCTTCCTTCGGCTATAGATAACAGGCCGTTAAGATTTCCCGAGTTTCAAAAGAGAATCCAAAAAATGGTTTATGTTTCCGCCACGCCCGGAAAATATGAAATTGAAAAAGCCGGCAAAAATAGTATAGCCGAACAATTGATACGCCCGACCGGATTGCTTGATCCGACGATAGAACTGCATCCGACCGAAAACCAGATAGACGACCTAATAAAAAGAATCGAGGAAAGAATCGCCAAAAAAGAACGGGTAATCGTTACAACCCTGACCAAGAGAATGGCCGAGGATCTTTCTGAACACTTGGCCGATAACGGAATTAAGGTGAACTATCTTCATTCAGAAATAAAGACGCTCGACCGGATTAAGATTCTTAAAGATTTCCGGATGGGCCATCATGACGTTATAGTAGGCGTCAATTTATTACGCGAAGGCCTTGACCTGCCTGAAGTATCTTTGATCGCTATTTTAGATGCAGACAAAGAGGGCTTCCTGCGAAATACGACCACCCTCATCCAAACAATGGGGAGAGCGGCCCGGCACCTTAACGGCCATGTGGTTATGTATGCCGACAAGATAACCGGATCGATCGATTCGGCCGTCAAAGAAACCTTAAGGCGCCGAAAGAAACAGGAAGAACACAACAAAAAATTCGGCATCATTCCGCAGTCTATCAAGAAAGACATAGGCAGTTTTGATATGCCCGTATCCAATAACGGCATTACGAAATCCAGGAGATACGGACGGGAAGAACAAGAAAATGAAATAATAATATTCGGCGATTCAAGCAAAAGACGGGCAGTCATGCAGCTGACTAAAATGATGGAAAAGGCCGCCCGCAAATTCGACTATGACCGGGCGATGGTTCTGCGGGAACAGATACGGAAGATAAAGAATGATTCAATATAAAAAGGCCTCCGCCTTGGTTAATCAGGGTACGGCATAAAGACGCTCTACTTCAACCCATTCAGGGCACGGCGTAAAAGTTACTCAGCCTTGGCTTATTCGAGGCAGACCATAAAAACGCTCGGCCATAACCCATTCAGGGCACGGCATAGATTTTTACTAAAATCTTGCCTTTTACTCCCGCCAGTCGCGGTCCGTAAATCCCTTTATGGATTATGGCCTCGCTTGAGCGGTTTCGGGGTCTCAAATGCTGCAGAATGACAAGGGGCTTCGCCATATAGCTTTTTGTAAATCTCTTCGTTGGGTTAAGGTTTCGCTTGAGTAATCTGAACATAAATAGTCAAGGCTCCGGAAAAACGAAAAGCGGGATAAATCCCGCTTAAGAGAAGAACAGGAGCCTGATGCCAAACCCTAAACAATATCCGCCGAGCATAAGCATCGGAAATGACCACAAGCTATTACTTTTAACACCACGCACCGTCCAATAAACACCACAAACAATCAACAATGAAGCCGATACAATCACATAATTCTCCCGCCCTAATGGTGCTTTTGCATAATAAGCTTTTTACTACTATCCTGTCAAGCGCCAGAAATACAAAAAGCGGCGAAACGCCGCTAAATTATAAGAATAACCTGCCGATACCCCATCCGAACATGAATCCACCCGAAACCCTGAGTAGGGTGCCGAGGGATCTTTTCCTGACGCTCGGCAGACAACCCGCAATTGCGACAGTCAATCCTCCGACGATCAGTAGATATTCCATTGCTCCCTCCGCCCGAAAGAACTTTCCTAAGGCCTTCAAATAATACACCGGGATTTGACAAGTGTCAATATATTGCGTAAATAGAATAAACTTGTTATTCTATTACGGTATTTTAGCGCTTAACCTTTCACTTTGCATTTTGATATTTGCATTCTGAATTTATCTACATGCCAATTACAAAATCGGCCGAAAAGGCCCTAAGACAATCGAAAACCAGACGAATCCGTAACTTAGCCAAAAGCAACGCCTACAAGCTCGTAATGAAGGAACTGAAGAAGCTTGCAGCCACCGGCAAAGAAGCGGCCAAGAAACTTCTTCCTAAGGTTTATAAAAAGATAGACAAGGCTGCCAAAACCGGCGTTATCAAAAAGAACAAGGCCTCGAGACTCAAATCAGCGGCAGCACGGTTGCTGTCTAAAAAATCTGATGCGTTGAAATAACACTGCTTGCCCCGACACTCAACAGGCATCTCTTCTCTATGCCACATGCGGAAGCATGCGTTGGCATATGCCCGTTGTAGTGCGGGGAACAAAGCCGCCCGGTTAAAATCCGCAGCGGCACGGCTATTGTCTCAAGGCATCATTTCATCGAAGTAACACCGCCGCAAAATTGTTATCAAAATCTGCCTAAAAGGCAGATTTTGATTTCCTAAATTTTTCACTTTTAGTTTTAAACTTTTAATTTACGAGAGCTAAGTCCTCTTGGCAATATTGATTACAATCCCCATGCCGGCTAAAAGAGAGGCTATAGCCGTTCCGCCGTAACTGATAAACGGCAAAGTAATGCCGGTCAAGGGAACCAATCCGGAAACCGCAGCTATATTTAAGAAGGCCTGGCCCGTTATCCAAACCGCCATTCCCATCACTACCAACCGTCCGAATTTATCAGGAGCTTCCTTGGCTATCCGGGTCAGAAAAAAAGCCAAGATCAGAAATAATCCGATGGTCGCCGAGGCGCCGATCAGACCCAATTCTTCCGCAATCACCGAGAAAATAGAATCGTTAACCACCTCAGGAAGAAAACCGAATTTTTGAGTGCTGTTACCGTATCCGACTCCGAACAACCCGCCCGAACCTATCGCAATTAAGGACTGATTAACCTGATAAGATATCCCGCGGGGATCAATTGATGGATCGAAAAATGTTTTCACCCGATCAAAGCGGTAAGGCTCGGCGTAAATAGCCGCCGCCATAACAGCTATCAACACAAGAATAATTATTCCCAGTCTTTTCAAATTTGTTCCCCCGAAAAAATACATTGAAAGTATTATGCCGGCAACAACAATAAGGGTGCCTACGTCCGGCTGATATAACAAAAGCCCTCCGGCCAAGCCTAAAACAACAAAAAAGGGGGCCATGCCGTAAGTCCAGCCCCTAATCCTTTCGTCCCGATTTCCGAACCAAGCCGCAAAATACAAAATAAGGGATAACTTTAACACTTCCGAGGGTTGAAAAGAAAAGATGCCCAAATTAAGCCAGCGCGTCGCCCCCTTGAGGCCCTGACCGACGCTGGGAACAAAGACCAGCACCATCAGGAAAAGAGCGCCGGCCAATATCGGAAGAGCAAGTTTTTTCCAACGCCTATAATCCGTCCTGGATAAACCGAACATGAATAATAGGCCCGGCAAAACGCCGTATAAGAGCTGATGGATTAGATAGTAGTAAGCCGACCCGAATTTCTTTTGCCCGTCGACAATTCCGGCCGAAGATAAAACAACCAACCCGAAGACCAAAATAACAATGACAACCGCCAATAAAGATTTGGCCATATACGAATTCTAATATATTTTCCCGCATTCTGAAATGTAGTCGATCCATAGGACCTGTTTGACATATAAATATCTTATGATATAGTATGCAAGATTGTCCTTTAATAACCTACAGCGCGGAGGGACCGCTTGTCATCAACAAGAAAGCAGGTTTTTAAGCAGATCTGGGCTATATTTTGGCCTTTGAAGTGGAGAATAGCCATAGTGCTTTTACTGATAGCCGTTAATCAGGGCCTCAACTTAGTCGGCCCCTACGTCCAAGGCCAAATCATCGATAAAATGACCCAGCAGAGAAGTTTTGATGAGGTGCTGATTCTGATCTACTGGACGGCGGGCATATGGCTTACAAGCCTTTGGCTGACGGGCTACCTGAGAGAACGCCATGAGGTTAAAAGGGTCGATTTCGATATAGACTCGAGAATCGGCGACCGGACAATGGGCCAGGTGCTCAGCCTCTCAATCGGCCAGCACAATGCCCAGCATTCCGGATTGAAACAAAGCGTAATCAACAGGGGTCAGCATTCTCTGAATGCTTTAGTGTTCATGTTCATCTACGACATAATCCCGACGTTCACCCGGATAATCCTGATGACGATAGCAATGATCTGGCTGATCCGGGCCCTCGGTTTAATTGTCCTCGGAGCTCTGCTGATTTTTCTGATAATGACCTACCTGACCAACCATGCTTCCAGAAAAAAGCTGAAAATCTCGGAAAGAATGTGGAATCAGGAATCAAAATTCAGAAATGAGATACTCTGCAACGTAAGCCACGTCTTGGCCAATGCCCAGGAAGACAAGGCAAGGACTGAGGCGGACGCCAAGTACGGCGAAGTAGTCGCCATGGCCAAGCCCATCTGGCTCAAGTTCATTCTTTTCGGCCACGAAAAGGGAACAATAATCACCTTAGCCAAGGTTCTGATTCTCGGTTTGGGCGCTCATTACGTTTACGGCGGACAATACTCAATCGGAACCATAGTCATATTCTGGGCATGGTCAAACATGGCCCTTGACGGACTTTGGCATATCGGAGGACTCCACAGGCAAATCATGAAAATGTGGACATCGATAGTCAGGTATTGCGAATTCATGAATATAGAGTCGGATATCAAGATTCCCGCCAATCCGATAGTGCTCGCACCGGTCAAGGGTCTGATAGAGCTGAAAAATGTCTCCTTCAGATACCAAAGCCGGATGCTCGTATCTTACGACACAGAAGATGATCCTGCTCCGATCGAAAGAGAAGCCGGCGAACAATCGGCCCTTGAAGATGTTTCTCTGACGATTCAACCGGGCGAAATGATAGCCATAGTAGGAGAATCGGGCTCCGGGAAAACAACCCTTGCCGGCCTACTCATCAGGGCAAACGACCCTACCAGCGGTCAAATCCTGATCGACGGTCATGATCTTCGAAGTCTCGACCTTCATTCCTACCGATCCCAAATCGGAATAGTCGAACAAGACGTTCCGCTATTCGACCGGAGTATCCGCGATAACATACTTTACGGCATCGACCAGGAATCAATCAGCGCATCCGACCAGGACATAGAAAAAATAGCCCAGATATCCCAGATCAACCGCTTCACTCACAAATTAGAAAGCGGGTTCGATACCCTTATCGGGGAAAGAGGCATTAAGCTTTCCGGCGGAGAACGCCAGAGAGTCGGTATAGCCCGGGCACTGATCAAGAATCCCTCAATTCTGATTTTTGACGAAGCAACGAGCAGTTTGGACGCGGCAGTAGAAGCAGAGATTAGAGATGCCATTCGTGAAGCCTCCCGCGGCAGAACAACGGTCATAATCGCTCATCGATTCTCGACTATCCGATATGCCAACAGAATTATCGTAATGGATAACGGCCGGATAGTCGGCCAGGGAACCCATAAAGAACTCTACGCCTCGTGCGAGACATATAAGAAATTAGTTGACCACCAGATAGCGCAGATAGACGGAGTCCAATAGGGGCTCCTTTTTATTGGAATAAGGGAGGGATCTTGGAGTCGACCAAGAATATAATCAAGCCGATCACCGCTCCGATAGCGCTGACCATCCAGAAACGCATAGTCACCTGAGTTTCGTGCCAGCCCAAAGCTTCAAAATGATGATGAATAGGAGTGGAAAGAAATATTTTTTTGCCCCGAAGTCTTTTGGATGCCATTTGGATTATTACCGACAAAGACTCAACCATCGGAATAACCGCGATCAGGGGCAGGAGCAGAGCGGTATTGGTCAGCAATGAAACGACTCCGACGGTAAAGCCTAAAGACATCACGCCGGTATCTCCCATGAAAAAGCGTGCCGGATATATATTAAACCACAAAAATGCGACAAGAGCTCCGATTATTGCCATTAAAAATACGGCCAAATCCATCCTTCCCTGGTCAAAGGCAATCACGGTCAGGGCTCCAAAAATAATCAAGAATACTCCGCCGGAAAGTCCGTCAAGGCCATCCGTTTCATTCATCGAAAAAGCCGTCGCAACGACAATAAATATAAAGTAGGGAATATATAACCAGCCTATGACAAAATCCCCCAAGAAAGGAATGTTGATCACGTCTCTATCCAGTTTAAAATAAAACCACCAGGCTCCGACAATAGCTACAAAAATATAAAGAAATAGGCGCTTATTCATCCTCAGCCCCCCCCTTTTAAAGATCCCCAAGATATCGTCAGCCATACCCAATAAACCGGCAAAAATCAAAATGCCCAGAGGCAGCAGGGTCTGGCCCCGCGACAAGAAATTAACCCGAGACCAGAAACCGTCAATCGTATTGGAGAGAAGCCAGAAAAAAACCGTCAGTCCGGCAGTCGTTATCCAGATAGGCAGGCCGCCCATAGTCGGTGTCCCCTCTTTTTTCTTATGCAAAGCGTTAAAAACGGGCGCGTTTTGCTTTTCGATTTCCTTGCCCGGCCTGAAATACTTATATAAAACCTTTGTCCAAAAAAAGGTAATTATAAGGTTAACAAAAAAAGCCAAGGTCGCCACGGTAAATAAGCGCACTATATTAAAAATTGTAAAAATTTCTTCGGTCATAAATTTGAATTAACAATCTGCCCTATTTCCATCGATAGGCCTGGCGAGTCCAGTCAACCAGCTTTTGAGTATCGCCGAACCGATCGCGAGATCCTAAAACGATACTGACTATCTTGCTCGGATAATCCGGAAGCCGGATTATCAGTATCAGACACTCCAACGCTCCGTCCGTGTATCCGGTTTTACCGCCAAGAATATCAGGCAAAACCCCCAGAAGCTGATTAGTGCTGACGGAATAATGCTTTATTTTCTTGTCGCTCGATTCTACGATTATGCTTTTTTCGGCGGAAATATCCCAGATTTGGCTGTAATTTAAAGAGTACTCTATTAAGAGTATCAGATCTTCAACGCTTGAGTAGGCATTATCATTCAGACCGGCCGGATCAAGAAAGAAAGAATTTTTCATTCCAAGAACCGCGGCTTTATGATTCATCGCCGAAACGAAATCCACGCCCTGATCTTTAGAATGTGCGGCCAATGCGTATGCGGCATCATTGGATGACTGAATCAGCATCAGCTTTAAAAGGTTTTCCACAGTCAAACTTTCGCCCAAGTAAAGATCTTGCTTTTCTCCGTCCGCCCTGATAGCTTCTTTGGGAATAATAACTAGGTCATCCAAATTCATCGATTCCAATACAACCACCGCGCTTAAAATCTTAGTCAGAGAAGCTACGGGAAGCTTCTGCTGGGTATTTTTCTCGAATAAAAACCTCGACGACCGCGTATCGTATACAATAGCCGATTTGGCGCTTATTTCCGGCTTAACGATATCCGAATCAAGAATGGGTATGTAGCTTGCCTGAGAAACGGGTAAAATATAGGCTTTGGTATCGGGCAAATTTATTCCCGTTCCGCTTTCCGTATTTACACTGCCGAATGAACTGAAAATAAAAAAAAGGTTAAGGGAAAGCAGAATACATAAGGCTCCGATGATTAAATTTAGGCTGAATTTCATCTTACTTTTCTATTTTTAGATGCAGCTCTTTGAGCTGTTTTTTGCTTAATTCACCGGGCGCATTCATAACTGAAGTCCGTCCCGAGCTGGTCTGAGGAAAAGCCTGGGTCTCCCTCAGATACTCCTCGCCGAGCAGAGTCATCATCAGTCTCTCAATGCCATGGGCAATGCCTCCGTGAGGCGGAGCTCCGTATTTAAACGCTTCGAGCATATGTCCGAACTGCTCCTCGATTTGACTATCTTCGTAACCCATTATCTTGAAGACGGCCTTGAGCATTTCAGGCTTGTGGGCGCGGATGCTTCCTCCGCCGACTTCAAATCCGTTGCAAACCATATCATACTGGGTCGTTAAGATCTTTTCGATATGCTCGCCCTTTAAAAGCCAGGGAACATGTTCCGGTTTGGCATGCGAAAAAGGATTATGGGTAAAGGTCCAATTGCCTTCTTCGTCTTTCTCAAAAAACGGAAAATCTTTCACCCAGGCAAAAGCAAGAACACCATTTTTCTTATCTTCTTCGGTTCTTAGGTCAAGCTTATCCGCCCCAAACCGATCCATAGCTTCTTGATATGTAAAAACCGGAAAGGGTTTTTGTTTGATCTTGTATCCCATACCCTCGACAACCGTAGTAATCATTTCTTCATCAAGAGCCACAAAACTCTTCTGATCAACAAAACTCATTTCTATATCAACTTGGGTATGCTCGAAACCTCTATCGGCTCTTAAATCTTCGTCTCTGAGACAGCGGGCAATTTGGAAGTACTTTTCAAACCCGCCGACCATCAGGAGCTGCTTATATTGCTGCGGGCTCTGAGGAAGTGCAAAAAACTTGCCCGGATTGAGACGGGACGGCACGACAAAATCCCTCGAACCTTCCGGAGTCGGAGCTGAAAGAATCGGTGTTTCTATCTCTAAAAATCCTTTATTAAACAAAAACTGCCTGACGCGATCAACGAGTTCAGAGCGTAATTTAATATTTTTAGCCAATCGGGGACGACGCAGATCAAGATAACGATGCTTCAAACGGATCTCTTCGTCGATGTCATGACCGTCGCTGTCGATCGGAAAGGGCAAGGCCAATGATTCGTTGAGTATTTCTAATCCTAACGGTTCGATCTCAACTTTACCGGTTTCGATGTCCGGATTTACCATCCTATCAGGCCGTTGCTTGACCCTGCCTCTTACGCGTACAACCCATTCAGCGCGAAGTTGGCTGGCCTTATCATAAAGCTCCTTATTCGAAGGCACGAAAACCATCTGGACAATCCCCGAACGGTCCCGTAAATCAATAAAAATTATTTTGCCGTGGTCTCGTCGTACATTAATCCAACCGGCGAGATCAACCTCTTTTCCGACAAGATCTTTTGTTTCGCTGATATTTGTCCGAGTCATAATCAGATATTATCATAAAACCCCTTAAAACAAAATCGGATAAATATCCGATTTTAAATGATAGACAAGAGGCCTCTTCTGCCCGAACTTCTTACCTCGACCTATTTTCTCGATTTTTCACATAAAGAAGCAATAGACCCATGGCTATCGAGACGATGGCCTTTGTTAGGGCATATTGAAAATGACTATTTCCGTAATAAAGATAATCAATAAACCTGAATACTCCCATTAAAATTGAGCCGACTGCGAGTAGCTTCACCATCATTCATACCTCTTCAAAACATAACTATTGCCCCTCGAATCTTATCAGACAAAAATTTAATCGTCAAACAAAAAAGCCCTTAAGGAGGCTCGGACCGTTTCTCTAAACTTAAATGCCGGCTTAGTCCCTCGAACTTTCGATTATGGCATCGAGAAGCCGTGCAAGCGACAGACCCGAAGATTGAGCCGCCTTGGGAAGCAATGAGTTGGGAGTGAGGCCTGGAAGCGTATTTACTTCAAGAATATAAACATCATTATTTCCGGGGGTCCAGATCATGTCAGTTCTTGAATATCCCCGGCAACCTAAAATCTGATGCGCGGTCAAAGCAATTTCCTGAGCTTTTGAATATATTACACTATCGACGAAAGCCGGCGTTATCTCCTTTGCCTGCCCGTCTTTGTATTTGGAGTCATAATTAAAAAATCTGTGGCCGTTTACCGGAGTGATTTCGGTCACCGGCAAAGCGGCAACGGGCTGATTGTTAAAATTATCGAGCACGCCGCAGGTCAGCTCCCTGCCCTTAATGTACTCCTCAACCAGCACTTTCTTGTCTAACTTAAAACCTTCCTGAATGGCTGGCTCTAAATCGGCCGGACTGTCGACTATTTTGACTCCTACCGACGACCCGTTTGAGCAGGGCTTAACTACCACCGGAAACTTGACTACTTTATTGACAAAGAGGTTCAGTCTTGCTTCGTAATTTTCACCCCGTTTCAGTTTCAATGTTTTGGGAACGCAAAAACCGGCTAATTTAAAAATCTCCCTGCTCCTTAGCTTATCCATGGCTAAAGCCGAAGCGGTAATGCCTGACCCTGTATACGGCGTATTGTAATATTCCATGAGAGCCTGGACCCTTCCGTCTTCGCCAAAAGTACCGTGAAGAGCGTTAAAGACGATATCAACCGATTTCAATGCCGCGGGCATATCAACGATCTGACCACCTAAAGACCACTGCCCCTTTTTGGATATTTTTATCGCAACCGGCTGGTATTTCGTACTATCCAGGTTGCCGATAATATTCTTTCCCGTAGCCAAAGAGACTTCGTGCTCAGACGAAGGCCCGCCCATTAAAACGCCGATTTTTAGAAGCTTGCGGGGCACGCCCAGTATATCAGCTTCCGGATATTCATGCATCCGGCACGCCGAGGTTAAGGTAATTTGTTTAGGAATTAAAGCCCAGCATCCTTATACTGCCCTGGAATAACTGAAGCCGACCAAAAGCTGTATTACTGGGCACGAAAGCCACTATACCACAAAGGGGGATTTTATCAATTCAACCCCCCAAGTTTATCCTGATTAAAACAGCGAGCGAATGTAGGTCAATACTTCCGGAAAAGGAGGCAAGAACCAGAGGCCTAAATCAACAACAAATAAAAGTATAATAATGGTCTCCAAAAAAGCGTTTCGTTTTTCAGCCAAAAAATTCATAAGCATCTGGGAAATATCGGAAAGATACTTAATTTTTTCATCAAGAATGTCGAATCTATCTTGTAGCTCATATTCGAAATTCATTCTGTTGTAGAGACTCTCCAGTCCGGGAGACTCCCAAACCTCTTCCGGCTTATCAAACAGAGACAAATGCGCAACCGCCGTTTGCTTTACCGACAGAACATTGCCGATTTGCTTCAAGAGCCCTCGTTCGTTAAGCATGGCTCGTCCGGTCGATTTCAGATTTTCCACGATAACTCCGATCTCGGAAAGATTAGCTTCTATCTCATCCTCGTAGCGCTCCAATGCGACTGACTGGGATAGGACGTAGGAGATGATCTTGATCTCGCTCGGTTCGAGTTTGGTGAGATAGACGGTATCGAAAGTTATTTTTTCAACTTCGCCGCCTATAAAAACCTTGGTTTCTTCGTCGTAAGGATAGTTGGTCTTTTTATTCTTGACAAAGGGTATGATTTCTTTTAAAAATTCCTTCCTTAAACGCTGGGAAACGTTCCAAAATGTAACAGCTCCGAATTTGGTCAAAACCACATATTGCTCTTTTAAAACCCGGATGACCAGCGGATGATCGCGATTAAGATAAACATAGTGCCTGATGCCCTCCTGAACTTTCTTGAGATCTATATATTCGCCCACATAGACTGTCTCGGCATGGTGTTTGGCGTATTTCAATCTTTTGTTGGAGTTGCTCATAGTAAGCAGGCTGATTTGATTTTGTTAACCAGTATACATTAAAAATACCACTCCCGCAGAACCTCCACAAGGAACAAAAAATTTGACAAAAATGATAAATACTCTGATATTTTATCCTTCTTTTGGGCTTTTAGCTAAACAAAAAGAGCAAGAAATTATCTTGCTCTCGTCCTATGACAGTAACTGATCCATAACAACAAACGGCACAAAGGGTTCGAAGGCTTTCTTGACTTCTTCAACAACCTGATTATGTATCGCAGAATCGTTCTTCAGCTTCGAAACCAGCTCCAGAAGAATGTTGACCTTGAACTGGTCAAACAACATCAGGGCGGGTAGCCTTCTCGGTAAGTCGTCCGCACCGGAATCAACCCAGTAATGGCCGACATCTAACCAACTTACCGTATAGCCGTTGGATGCGTAGCTACCGCAAAATTGGGCCGGCCTTAATCCAAGGACGGCGCGCAAGAACTGAAACCTGATGAAGCCCTCGCCCGTTATCTCAACGAACAGCCTATGCTTATTCCTATACCATAGGTACTTGCCGTCAGACTCCACGGGAATATGATACGGCCTCTTGCTTAACTTAAGGGATATGCCTACCCCTTTGGGCCAGTTTGGAATTTTGAACTTTGGAACATTGATATCCTGAAACTCAATCCCGGAAAATTCCTCGCCCATGTTAGCCTTACTCATCGGGACTATCGAAATGGAACTTGTCATCCTTCCTCCCCTTCCAAAATATCCGCCACAATGAAAGGGATCAGAGGTTCGAAGGATTTTTTGACGGCGTCACAGACTCTGTTATATTGCTCCGCTTCATCCTTGAACTTACGATATCTCTTCTTAAGCTTTTTGATTATTGCCCTGCAAATCGGGTCGATAAGCTGATGGAAAATAATGAAACAATTGGTGCGATTAAGCCCGGTAAGATTGTCGGATTGAAAAGCCTGGTTGCTTGAATTCAAATGCATCTTGGTTATGTAGATAAGTCCATGATATATTTCAACCCTCATATGACGCACCCTTTTTCTTCGAACGTTCAGCATGGAAGATGCCTCGCCCCGGCAAGGATACATTAGCTCTCTGAACCAGAAGTCAACCGCCACAGACCCTGCTTCTTCCGGCCAATTAGGGATACGAAATTTGGGAATTTCCTGAAGATTCCGGATATCAATTTGAGCCATCTCCTCTTTAAACTGATCAAGGTATGTTTTGAGTTCGGAAAGATTTTGAGTCGGTGTCATCGGGCCTCCTCCATCTTAATGCTCTCGCCCCAGGGCATGACCTTATCTTTATTAAGCACCCAGATCACCGGATAGTCCGGCGGATTCTTAGGATACGCTCCATCCCCGTCAGTAAGGTAGACCAGTCCGGCAATATGCGGAAGCTCTTTGTCGATCAGCTCTATCACCGGAACAAAACTCGTACCGCCTCCATTTTTGGTAAATTTATCCGGCCATACGTCGTTAGATGAGATGGTCATCCGGTCGTGGATCTCTGTATCGCAGAAAAACAAGTGAAGGGTGAAATTCTCAAATTGCTCGGCAATGCCCCGCACTTCGGCAATCAGCTCCTGGAATTGCTCATCAGAAACTGAGCCGGAAGTATCTATGCCTACGGCTAATTCTATCAACTCACCGTGAAGGGAAGGCAGATAGATATTACGCCAAAGATGCTTCTTTGAGGCCGGAAATAAACGAAAATCGTTTCGGACCAAAGAAGTGACTAAATCCTTCAGGATTACCTTCCAGTCGAGCTTAGGCTCAAGAACATCCTGGATAAGCTGACCCATCCTGCCGGGCAATTTACCCTGCATTCTTGCCGCATTAGCGGCGCGGATCAGTTTATCTTGCCACTCTTTCACAAGCTCCTCTTGATCGTCGCCACTTAAAATTTGGGGCGGGGCGGACTGAGGCTGATCGCCTTCAATCCTGTCTTTATTGTCGCCCCCGCTCCCATCCTCTTTAGAATCGTCTTTACTCTGCTGGCCCTGATTCTCAGGCTTTTTATCTCCCCCTTCACCGCTTTTATCTTGCGGAGTCTGAGACGCCTTCTTGTTCTCTTTATCCTTACACTTATTCTTACCCGGCCATTTATCGTGAGAGCTGACTAAAGACCCCTTGGGTTTTTGATCAGGCAGTCTGTGATATATCTCTTCAGCCGACATACCGTCAAATTTATCGTCGCATAAACAATTGGCCGGCACCGTGAATCCTTCTTTTTTCAGCATCAAATTGATCGCATAGTCGGTGGCATAATTCCACTTTTCACGATTACGTTTTTCAAGCCTCCAGAGATGGCCCAAGGCGCAATGAAGCGTTTCATGGGCAAGAATCATCTGAAGAACTTTAGGATCAAGCCCATCCACAAAAGCCGGATTATAGTAAAGGCGAGTTCCATCTGTCGCCATAGTAGGTATTCCAAGCTCTTCTTTCAGATCAAGACTTAGAGTGAGATACCCGAAAAAGGGACGATGAAGCAGGAGCTGAACCCTTTCCCTGATTATCCTTTCTCTGACCGCCTTATTTCCACTCATGATCAGCCCTTATCCTATAAGGCCGTAATGCTTCTTAGACCAGGTAGCCCAGTAGGAGCACTTCATCAGAGATTGCTTGTCTTTGACGGCAAGAAGCTTGCCGATCAGTACGGTGATTTCAGCCTGAAGCTTTTCGGAATAGCGCAGTACCCTGTCGAATTGATCCGCATTGGCCCTGATAACAAGAGCGGTGGCAACGGCACAGGCGAGATCGGCCTGTTCGGGAGCATAGTCTTCACCCTTAAGAATACTGTCGATGGACGGCAGATTTGCCTTCATTTGACGGTAGCTTTTCAACTCCGTTGCCGCTCCCGCACCGACAGTCCCTTCAATTACTTTCTGGACAATTTCTTCACCCAAGCCATTTCTGCTCTTTATGATTTGCGAAGTAAATTCCCAGCTTCGAGGCGTAGGAAAAGCATTCTCTTGCCTTCGCGGATCAAACTGAAAAAGAAGGTCCGGCCGGAAACTGATGAATTCTACGACTTCCGATTCTATTTCGTTTCGGATCGCCCATTCTCTCCAGTCGTCAATATGGGTTTCGAAATCAATGTGGACGAATCGGTTGCGGAGAGGCATCGCCATCTTGAATGTATTGGCGCCATGTTCGGTTTTGTTCCCGGCGGCGATCACAAGACATTCCTTGGGTAGTGTGTATTCCCCAAGCTTACGGTCAAGCACAAGCTGATAAGCGGACGACTGCACAAGCGGAGGAGCAAGGTTAAATTCATCCAGGAGGATGATCCACCTGCCTTCCGTGGGTAATGCCGAGGGGGCCAACCATTGGGCCTTACCGTTTTCCGGAACAGGAATGCCCCGAAGATCGGTCGGATCCATCAAAGCCAATCTCAAATCGACAAAGCCCATGTTCTCCTCCCGGGCCACCTGCTCGCATACTCTCGACTTCCCTACTCCGGGAGGACCCCAGATAAAGACCGCGGGGGCCTTAGAATAGTGCGTGAGAGACTTCAAAAACGCGCTGACTTCTTTCGGTCTCATGTTTGTTTTCTCTTTGAATTGACAATGAACTTGTGGCCATATTTTAAATTAAAATACTAATAAAGTCAAGAGCTTTATGGATGATACCGGGAATGGAGTGTAGGCTATGGCAGAACGGCTGATTTGCCAATCTTGCCGTATTACGGAGTAAAATAAAGAGGAGTTCGTTCTGAACTCCTCGATCTTCTCAACCTACGCTGATCTCCAGATATTTGTGAGGACCCTTATAATAGTAAGCCCGAGGTCTCGATGCATCCCGTTTAACGCCTGCCCGGATGCCGAGATTGGCCCAATCATTATCTTCAAAAAGAAAAGTCCGAAAAATCATAACCCCCCGGCGCAGAGCATTGATACTCACCGTATCTCCATTCTCGCGACACCTAAGAATCTGTCCGATACTCCGGTTTATCAGGTGGATTTTACCTTTCCTCATCCAGGCCCCTTTCGCCTCTAAATCACGGTCCGTTAACACCAAAAAATCAAAGTCATTAGGGGCTATCTGGACGATTCTATGCTTAGCCCGTAGAGGCCCGAACAGGAAGAACCTCCGCCTTATACTATAGCTGTTCTTGAATTTCGAGGGATGAATAGCCGAACCGATGGCAACAACGGCTAAAACATTTTCCTCTCTTAAACCATACTGATCCGCCATTTGAACAATCAGCTTGTGTAAATCCGACAGACTGGGGTATGCGCGACGGCTCAAATTATGCTGAAAAAAATCTATCTTCCCTAATTTGCCCCAACGAGCGTAACTTCTTAAATTATCAAGGGTAAGAACGCCGATCATCTGATTCTCACTTCAACAGCATATCCGCCACAACAAACGGCACAAAGGGTTCGAAAGCTTTCTTGACCGATTCGGCCACTTCTTTATGTTCAGAAGTTCGGATTGTCTCAAGCGCAAGAGAAAGAATTTCCACCTTGAATTGATCAAACAGCTCTAACGCTCCCAACCGTGAGATATTACTACTATCGTGGTCGGAAGAAGCCTGGTAAACCGGGGAGTCATAATATCCGCGGTAACCGTCACTAACCTGCACCGAAGAAAAGACGGGGAATTTTCTCCATTGTTTAAACATCCCGCGGAACTCGAATCTTATCTCGCCGTCTACTCCTACGACAAAGGAGATCTTGTGCTTGCCTTTTTTCCAGGAGAGCAAGCCGTTTGAATCCTCGGAAGGAACGCGGTACCCTCTCTTTCCAAGATCCGAGATGCACATAAGGCCTTTTGGCCAAAACGGTATACGAAACTTGGGCACTTCTATCACTTTGAGAGCCTCGTTCTTAAGACTATCCAGCAGACCGACTAAGTCGTTACTGAGAGCCAAACCTGTCTGATCCATTCGTTTTCCTATTCTAAAGATGTAAATGAAACTACCGCATATTATAGATAAAAGTTATCATGGTGTCAACTGAAGGGTTGACAGACGGATATGGTTATAGTAATTTATCTTTGCTCTTTCACACAACCGAGAAAACAATGAACGACAAACCCATTCTGGTTGAAGTCCGGTACAGCTCCCGTAATTTCTTGAGAAGAACCAGCGAAACGGAGCTCGTCGCCCATCGCGGAGGAACTGTAGACGGCTTCGCCCAAGAACTGAGAAATGCCTACGCCAAACTTTATCCCGAGCCTCGATACGAAGTCAGCATCTCAGTCTCCGACCCGAAAGAATCCTCCCTCAGAAGGGTTTTGCTCCTTAACTGCGGCGGAATCACCGTTGAACATAAAATCAGCTTACGGGTCAACGATCTCATAGGCTGAAGCCGAAAAAGGAGAAAGTCCATGAACGAGCGGATTGATCAGCTGAGACAAAGGTTCGATACGGAGCCCCTGGTAATCTTTATGGACATAAAGCTTGAAAAGATCGGAAAAGGATATGCGGTCTTAACCGCCCTGATCCGGCCAGAATTTCTTATTGCCGGCAAGCGAATCGTCCAAGGAGGCGTCATTGACGTAATCGCAGACTTCGCCGGAGTCTATGCCGCGATGAGCACCATCCCCGTTTCGGAAGAAGAGTTCCATACTCCGGCTCAGACCCTAACTACGCATTTTCTTCGACCCATCTCTGGAGATGAGCACCTGATCAGAGCTGTCGCGTTGGTTTCAGACGAGACTCGCGGCCACGTAATCGTTAACGTCGATACCTATACGGCCGCGGAATTTGCGCCTCACGTCAATTCCAATAAAAAAGCTTCGACAAGAATCTGCTTCTCGAAGCCTCGAAAAAGGTAGCTGTTGTTTCGGCGGGCATTGCCCGCTTTTTGGTTAGAGCATGCCTAAACAAAAACCCCGTTCTGTGGGGTTAAGCAAAACTGTCTGTGCTGTTTGCCCTAAGCGCCTGAGCAAGTCTTTCTAAATCTTCAAGGGTCAAAGAGTACCCGCTAACGCCGTAACTGGAAGGATAAATGAACACCCTTTCAACTCCTACTCTAATGTGCGATTCCGGCTCAGATTCCGCCAACAGCCGGGCGGCATCATTTTCCATATCCTGAACGATCTCGGCTTTGGTTCCTCGGCTCTTGGCGTCCCAGTAAATCCTCATCGGCTCCTCGTTTTGATTGCTTAAAAAGGCAGGGTCAAGGTATCACTTCCAACAAAGTTTGTAAAGTATTTTCCAATCAAAAACCGACTAACTCTGATCTCGGTCGGTTAAGCTAATCTTCGGGCAAAATATCTTGAAGGCGCCGAAGCACTCCGTTTGAATAAGTAGGTACGAGCTTGAAAAACGGATGCCCGACTTTTTCCGGATCAGGATTAAACTTCGGTATAAAAACCATCACCTCAAGAACACGCTCTTCCTCTCTCACAAAATCGGATATAACAACTCCGCCAAGAACATACTCTTTGGCCAGCCGTATCAGATGAGGAGACGCCCGAGGACCCATTTGAGAATGGATGTGCGATCCTATAAGAACCCGGAGACAGCTGATTAATTCCGGAGGCATTCCGACCCTGTGTCCGGCCTCTTCGACCTCTTTCCAAAAATTGCCTACCGTCACGTAAATGGGGGTCTTGCGATTTCCGGACATTTTTATTCCTTATTGTGAAACGAACTTTTAAATAGGATATCATCCTCACGATATATTGTCAACTTAAACTTAAACTTGAACGCGCAGTAAGCTGCACGTAAATATTCTCATAAAAAGCCGGCTAACTGCCGGCTCGAATCTGTTGTCAGGGTCATTTCATGAAGAAAACAATGAGCCTATTAATAACCTGAAAATTTGCTACTTCTTCTTCGGTCAGTTCCCTCACGTCAAATTCAAAGCGATGAGATGTGCGTGTTTCCTCCATTAACATGTACTTACCGCCTACCTCTCTTACAAACTCCCCGCCAAGTTTGGCTAAGTACTCATCTCTGATCCGCTTAACGATTTGGTGGGTTGGAATATCTGTTTCGCCTGCTTCGATACGGGTATACGGAATCTTCATGACTCTCCTTTTTAAAAAACTAAATTGTCTTAACAAGCTACCATGAATTTAAAAAAAATAAAAGCCGACTTATTAGTCGGCGTCTTTTCAGCCATCAGAAAAAATGCTGGATACAATCTTATGATTCTCCTCCGGGAATAGCTCAGAACTCTACCGCGTCAAAGATTCTGCGGCCTCCACAAATTTCCTTAACTGTTCATTTGTAACTTTGATTTCCCTCAAAGAATTGATCCGCCTGTCGTGCGGACCGCCGTCGGCATAACCGTAGAGATACACATCCCAATACACATAAACCCCGGGCTCGTAAGGCTCGCCGACCTCTCCAGGCTTTCTCTTGCCCCCGCCGATGAATATTCTTTCGCCACCAGGCATTGATTCGTCCAGCTCGACCACCATAAGGTACCCGAACTCTCCATCTGCCGGAAATCGCTTCTCTGCAAATTGTTCCAATTTTTTTACGGCCTTGTCGGCACCGTCTAATAGCTCGACTCTTTCTTTGCATACCCTATCTACTGTCCCGGCATGATTTAATAATTTATTGACCGAGACTTCGTACTCCATTGCCTGGGCCTTTGTTACCGAGCCGGATCTCACGGCATTAATGATCTTTCTGAGTTTTTTGAAATCGACGAGCAATTGCTCTACTGATGGGTCGCTATGTTTAGGCGTATCTTCCGTGAACATATCGCTTCCTTTTCAACGAACTAAAAACCGCACTATACGATAGCACGGTTTTTGAACTAAGTAAAGCACTCTGTGGCAGAAGGGTTATAGGTATTATTACTGCACAAATGGAAAGGGTTCTTGCGAACAGGGCAAGGCATATATGCGGGAAGAAATTATTACAAAGATGATTGCCGATAAGCTTGGCGATCTGGCTTTTGATGATGAGGCCATTGAAATCATGTATGAGGCGGCCAAACAGAAGATAGGGGCAAGTGATAGGTCTGAAACTATCATTTCCGGTATTCAAAAAGAATTGAAACTGATAGACGAAAGAGAATCCCGCCTGGCTGATGCTATGGCCTCTGGAAGCCTTAGAATTGAGTTATATGACGATAAGATAAGGGAACTCAATAATCAGAGGGTTGAATTAGAAAATCAGTTAAGCCGGACTAAAAAGGATAATCCGGAAACCGCCTTATCTACTTTGGAACGGACAAAAGAAGTATTTTTACAAGCTAAAAACGCCAAAAATGACTTTTTAAATGGCGAAGATTCAAAAAGGTATCAAATGATAAATTCACTACTTTGGAACGTTTGGTTCCAAAACAAAGAGATTCAGGAAATACAATACAAAAAGGCATATTCCCGAATTGCCAACACTCCAAAAAATGCTGACTTTTTATATTGTCCGCCCTGTAGGAGTCGAACCTACGACCGTCTCCTTAAAAGGGAGCTGCTCTACCAACTGAGCTAAGGGCGGATATACAAATTATCTTAAGCTACTTTTGATCCATTCCCGACCAGTTCCTGATTTGAAATACTTTTCTCGCTTTCTTGCTTCAATTCTACTACCTACCCGCTCCTGATACAAAAGCTTAAACGGCACCCTGTGTTTTGTAGATAAATTTCTGCCCCGATTATGCTCGTTCAACCTTCTCTCTATGTTATTAGTAAGGCCTATGTACAAATTGCCGTCTTTGCCGCTTTTTAAAATATATACAAAATACATATTGATCTCTACCAACTGACCTGCCTGCCGGCAGGCAGGGCTAAGGGCGGATATATTTGATTTCCTACCGAAGCCGACAGGAAGCCGGGGCTAAGGGCGGATATAAATCAGTAAAAATTCAAAAAAATTATATCACAAAACCAAGCGATCGACAAATTAGATCTCGACTATTTAGATTTAAGGTAGCTCCTGATAATTGAACGGACCTTAGCGGCATTTTTATAGATCACTCTCCTGTTCCCGACGATACAGACCCTGACCGCCATATAGTCTCCGAGCTCGGATTTTAACGCATTAAAATATTCTGGATAATATTTCTTTAGAGACAGAATACTGCCGTCGTCATGATACAAGATATCTTCCGGAGCAAAACGCCACGGGGTGAGGGTCGGGACAATCACTATCTTATGCACCGGCACTTTCAGCGCCTTCCCAACTAATTCTTCCAGATTCTCAAGGTCTTCCGGTTCGGAATGCTCTAAAAATTTACCGAAAAACGACCCATCTTCTTCCATGACCTTAATGGATTTTCCCGCGACCCGCTCGCTGAATTTTCTTGTTTTCATCCTGAAAACTAATCCTGTTCTTGGGAGATTCCTGTTTCTATAGGACTGGTACAGAAATTGGATCCTCTTATCGTTATGGATATAGATCTTGGCCATCAGCTCCTCATCATTCATCAGCCAAAGATCTCTTGGGTTAACCTTTTCTAATTTTATGAATAAAGAAATCATCTTCTGCAAAAACCTCTGGCTTATCAGGGCCGACTTATGAAGATAGACTTCTTTGTACATGTATATATAGAGCCTTTGCATCTGTTTGGCCGCCTCAAGAGATTTCTTATCGATTACCAATTTGCCCTTTAAGAAAATCAAATAGTTAAAAAGACTCTCGATGTCGGGTCTCTGGCCAAAACCGGTATGGTAAGTATCCCGTTCCAGATAATCAAGCTTATCCATGCCGACGTTCTTATCCATTATTATCTTATACAAAGGATTTTTATGCTTAAACAGAGAAATTATAAAGTCGTAATCGCCGCCGGCCTTTTTAATTTCTTTTTTAAAAAACTGGACGACTTTAAGTCCGTTCTCATTTTCATCTCCACTCAAAGGCGTAAGCTCTTCGATAACATGAGAAAACGGGCCATGGCCTATGTCATGAAGCAACCCGAATAACGGGACATTAACTGATTCAAACTTTGTCAGAAAGCCTTCCCGGGCCATCTTACGGCAAAATCGGGTCGCCTTAGCGTAAACTCCCAAGGCATGCTCAAGTCGGTTATGGGTCGCTCCCGGAAAAACCATCAGCGTCGTCCCGAGCTGTGATATATGCAAAAGCCGCTGGAAAAGCGGATGGTTTATAACCGGCAAAATATTCCTGATATCAATACTGTCGCCCGGCGGAATCCTTATATATTTTTTATAATATTTGCTCGGCATTATAAGCCTAACTTAACACAGTTCCGTAAAAATTAAAACCGAGGAGTAGATTTTTGAAAGGCTCCCAAGGTGCAATAGACGCAAGACAGTTCAAAAATTCACTCCCCGGCAAACCCGCCGTTTCCGACAATAGTTTTTCGATGCCATGGTCAACTTCTCAGCTTCTACCTTGCCACAAAGCGGATAATCTTTTTACCTGAGACATTCGAAACCCTGCCATTTGCTCGGATCTGAAATGGCAGGGTGAGAAATAGTTGAGATTACCGCAGGAGCAATCGGAGACGTGCCGAAGGTGAAAGGATTATCCGCTCTGTTCCTCCTTCTTGCCCATTCCCTCTAAGATCTTCCTCAATTCCCCCGTATCAACCTCTTTCTTTTCTTTGGGCTGTCGAGGTTCTATTTTTTGGCCCCTGAAATTAACCGGCCCGGATTTTAAAGTTTCGTCCAAAGAGAGGCCGGATGGTTTCGGTTTGGGCAAATCCGGTTTTAGTTCTAATTTTGGCTCGGGTTTTCTTTCGGGCATAGGCTGTGCAATAGGCTGCCTTGGCTGAACCGGAGGCCTATCCGGAAATTTCTGAGGTGCCGGCGCCCGCTGTTGAATAGAAAAATCTCTGTTTATATCGCGGACCTGTCCTCCGCCGCTTCTGTCGTCGCGACGAAAATCCCTGGGACCATTATCATATCTGCTCCCTGCGTCGTAGTTTGAGCGAGGAGCGCGCGGTCTGTCATCAAATCTCTGCGCCGACCTGTTGTCGTCGCGAAATTGGCGCGGTCTGTCGTCTCTTGCCTGCTCGGTTTTGGACTCAAGCATCCCGGCCCATTCGGCGATACCGGCCTCAACCTCGGCCCGCGGCGTTCCGTAATTCTTTCGGGAATAATCAATGATTGCTTCCCGATTGCTCTTATCCATCGGGGGAAAAGGCGGCAGAGTGGCAGCCGAAAAACCCTTTGATGAAATTCCGTCTATCATCAGCTTGAGATATATATTGTATTTTCCAAGATTCACTATATCCGCCATCATAAAATCCGGAGCAAACCATTTTTCTAAAAATTCAGCGTCCTCCGCTCCGACTCTGAATGTCACGATGGTTCCGACGTTGCCGAAAACGGCATCCCTGACCGGCTCTTCCATCTGTTTGATATACTGATGGGCCATGGTCAGGCTTAAATGGAATTTTCTCGCCTCGGAAAGAATGTTGGCGAATGATTCCGTGGCAAAGTGCTGAAATTCGTCGACATAAAGATAAAAGTCGCGCCTTTTGTTCTCAGGAATATCAACCCGGGACATAGCCGCTAACTGGATCTTGGTGACCAAGAAGGCTCCTAAAAGACGGGAGGCGTCTTCTCCTATTTTACCCCGCGAAACGTTGGCAATGAGGATTTTCCCCTCATCCATTATTTTCCTGATATCTAATTTGGAGTTTGACTGGCCAATGATGTTCCTGATCAGATTGTTGGAAGAGAACTGACCGACTTTATTCTGAATGGCGGCCGTAGCTTCTGTGGCGAACTTATCGGCATACTTTGCGAACTCCTCCACCCAGAACCCTTTTACGATCGGGTCCTTGAGCGAAGAAACGACTTTCTTGCGGTATTCTTTATTCGACATCAGCCGGTTTATTCCTAATAAGGTAGAATCCGGATACTCCAAGAGAGCCAAGATGGTATTGTTAAGAATATATTCCATTCTTCCGGACCACGCCTCAACTCCCCATATTTTTTTGAATACTCCGACCAAACCGCTGGCTACCAAATGACGGTAATCAAAACCGACGCCCTCCATCACATTGAATGCAATCGGGTACTCTAAGTCTCCGGGGTCGAAATAAATAACGTCTTTGATTCTATGGGCGGGTATATGATCGAGAAGGTCGTTGGACGGATCGCCGTGAGGATCGATAAACGCCACGCCATGGCCGGCTTCAATGTCCTGAATGGCCATATTCTTCAAAAATTCCGACTTGCCCATGCCGGTTGAACCGACGACATACATATGGCGCCTCCGATCGTCGGTCTTTATTCCGAAACGAGACCTGTGGTTTCTGAAGTTGGTTTCACCAAGTACTATTAATTGTTCGTCATTGTCTGGCATAAGTTAACATAAAAGTACGAAGATTAAGATTAATAATTCCGAAAATCTTAATTTTGCACTTTTATTTTTGCATTTTACATTTCCTATATTGTAGGCAAACCAACCGGCGGCTCTCCCTTTTTCGCTTCAACGCGGGGCAATAACGGCGCCCGCACTCCAACATCCGGAAAATGGTAAATCGTCGCTAACTCTTCAATATTTAAAACAAACTCCTTGAGCGGCTTCTTCCTGGTAGCATAGTTCCTGAATAAAAACATTTTCTTTCTATACTCTCTGCTTTTTTTGAATAAACCCTTTGTCATTGTTCGGGTGGGCTTGTTCATCTTGAATCCGTTTAAATTATGAGTAGAAAACTGCTTGAAAGTACCCAAAATTCCCGCGACATGAGCCCGATGATAAGATTCGCGGGGAGCTATATACATAAACCTGATACCGGTATAATAACCGATCTTGGCGATGCTCTTTTCGATCGCCTTAAGCGCCTCCTGCTTGCCGGGACTAAGATCCGCCCGCCTCTCTTCCTTGGGAGTTTCCGTTCCCCCTCCCGGTCCGGTTATCGCTCGATCAATGCCAAAAACTATCTTAGAGGCCAAACTCTCCTTGGAGGCCTTGGGCTTTTTACCCATGATCTTGTCAATTACCGCCTCCGCCTTCTTTACCCACTCATCGCCGGAAGGCCGGACGATAAACTGAACGAAAATCCTCTCGCCATACTCGAGCATGCTCATTAGCTCCACTATCGAAGCCAAGGGGTCGATGCGCCTGATATCTTCCTTCGCAACCGCTTTTTCTTCAAACTCAGGATAGGTTCTTATCGGATAGGCATCTTCTTTCTCAAGAATCAATTCAGAACCCCAAAGATCATACTTATGATCCGGCAGATATGTCGGCAGTTCGTCCATGTAATCCGAAGCTACCACAATCTCGGCTTCGGGATACTGGGCATAAACCTGAGCCTCAACCAAATTTTTAAACTGCTCCAGAGTCCTTACATAAAAATGAGATTCTCCGCTTACTCCGACCAGCTCAAAAGAAAACCAGTCCGGTATTTTCCCTACAAAAATCTTCTCCCACCATTTAATAGGTATGGTGATCGCGTGAAGACCGGCAAAGACCTGCTCAAAAGCTTTGGGACTTCGGTGCAGGTCCTTCGGAAATTTCATTTCCAGGAGAACCCATTTTAGTCCCTGAAAATATCTGAGTTGATTATGAAATTCAAAAACACCGATTACGGCCAGCAACAAAAGAATCGGCAGATAAAGCCACCAAAAATAGGCGAGTAGAGAAAAAGCTGCTTTTAAAATATCGAGAGTAAGAGAGAAAACCACAACAGAAATTAAAAATTAAAAATGAAAAATGAAAAATTCAGGTAGCCGACACGCGTAGCTTAATTAAATTTTATTTTTTAACTTTTAACCTTTTATTACGCTTTACGCAAAGCGTAGGTGCCGTCTTCTTTTTTAAGGAAAACTTTGGAATCTTGAAGATTTAAGAGCACTGTATTTTCTTTGACCATCCTGGCATCCATAACCCTGGAAACGAGCTGGGCCCTGGGCAAAGGCTGGGAAGAATTTTTCAGAACACTAACCAAAACGTCCTTAACCGTCCCCGGCTGGTATCCCCATTCCGACAACCCATACATGCCTCGGCCGACCAGAACAAATCTCTGGTCTTTAATAAGCTCGTTGTGGACGGTCTGAATGTTGGCTTTCTTGCTTGAGAAAGTGGCGACATTTATAAGCTTGGCGATATCGGTGAAATGCTTGGGTGATTTTTCTTTTTTTAAAACCAAATAAGCCTTGTCTCTGACGCCCTTGGGCCTGATATCGGACCAATCCGACAGACCGACTTCGTTGAAAATGTTCTTGGAGACGCTCTTACTCACAGAGAGAAGCATCTGAACATGACCATCGGAAACCTCGTCTCCATCAGGACCTGAAACATGGTTTGATCTTAAAAAGTCTTTGAATTGATCGGCCGGAACTATCTTCTTGGTCTTGTTCATAGCGTTAGCTAACGACGCGGAAGTATTTCTGAGATAATCTACGAATTTAGAATTAAGCGCCCAAAAAGAGTGGAAATCATCATTTTCATGAAAACGAACGGGTTCGTTATTCAGGGTCAGCAAAAAGACCAGCGAAGCATTGGCAACGCTGTCTTTATCGTTTCCGCTGAAAGCCTTAAACAGATCTCTTTCTTTGGCTGCGCCGCCGTTATCCCGAAGAATGCCTTCGGCCGCAGAGACATACCGGGCAACATCCGGATTGACGTTAGCGGTTTTGGCAAGCTGATTCATGGAAAACTCCTCTATCTGCCGGACTCTTTCCCGGGTAATCCCGTAGCTTTTGCCTATAGACTCAAGAGTCTCCTTTCTGCCTGTTTTCAATCCAAAACGACGAGATATTATATCCCTGTTTCGAGTAGACAGGTTCTTAACTAAACCGACGACCGTTTTGGCGATAGCGCCTGCGTTGTTGTTGGGCATGTTATTTAGGCGTAATTCCTCCTAATAATTACACCTTATACGATAGCATTTTAATAGTTTTTAGTCAATGCGACTTCAATATATTAATAAATCCGTCTAAATTAGTCAAATGGGTCTATTTCTTGGCCTTATTATTAAACCATACCAACAACGGCGATGCAACAAAGATCGATGAGTAGGCTCCCAAGAATATACCGATTATAAGCGCCAAGGCAAAATATCTGACGCTTTCCCCTCCGAATAAATAAATGGCTACGAGCGACAACAGGGTCGTAAAGGTGGTATTCAGCGAACGGCTCAGGGTCTGCATGATACTTTTATGAACGGTGGATACGAAGCCTTCTTTCGCGCTGCCCCTTATGATATTTTCTCTGATGCGATCAAATATTACGACTGAATCCGATACGGAATATCCAAGGATAGTTAAAATCGCAGCAACGAATACGGCTCCTATCTCAACATTATAAAATTTGCCAAGCAGGGAAAAAACTCCTATCGGAATAATGATGTCGTGAAGAAGGGCGGCAATAACAGAAAAGCTCATGATCCACGGTGAAAGAGTTTTTGAAAGTTTTCTGAAGACTAAAGCAATATACAAAACTATGCCTAAAAGAACTAAAACAATCGCCGTAATACTTTTGCTCTTAAGCTCCTGGCCTATCACCGGCCCCACGGAGTCGAACCTTCTTTCGATAAGTTCATTATCTGAAAACGAACCCTTTATTTTGCCGAAAAGATCCTGATGTTCCGCTTCGTTCAGCTCCTTGGTTCTCAAAATAAATCCTCTGTCACCGCTTGAATTTATATTCATTTCGGCCCCTCCGCTTACCTTAGTCACGGCATCGGTAAATGACCGTATCGAGGGCGCGCCGCCCGCAAACTCTACCTCCATCACGCTGCCGCCTCTGAAATCTACTCCGAAATTCAGACCGAAAAATAAAACAACGGCCAAAGCGGCGAGGGTCAGCGCCGCAGATAAGAAGAACATTATTTTATATACCGGATGCATTTTTTATATTTAGAACTATTATTAAAACAGCCATTTTCTTTTTTCATAAAATGGACCGGCAAATAAAGTAAGGAATGAGCGCGTAATCACGATAGCGGTAAGTAAACTCGTTAAGACTCCGATCCCCAAAGTAAGGGCAAACCCCCGAACGATTGAGGTTGTAAACATATATAACACCGCCGCACCGATAAGCGTAGTCACATGGCTGTCTCTGATAGATAGCCAAGCCCTTGAAAATCCTTCTTTAAGAGCATGGGAAACGGAACGGCCGAGCTTCAGTTCTTCTTTCATTCTGGCAAATATGAGAACGTTGGCGTCTACTGCCATGCCTAAAGACAAAATAAAGCCCGCGATACCGGCCAAGGTCAACGTAACGGGTATGATCTTATAAAATCCGAGAACGATCAGGGTATATATGGCTAAAGCCAAGACCGAAACGGCTCCCGGCAACCGATAAAACAGAATCATGAATAAAGCTACGAAAACAAGCCCGTAAACGCCGGCTTTAAGGCTTTTGGCTAATGACTCGCTGCCAAGAGAGGCGCCGATGGTCTGCTGGGATACTAAACTGATGGGAACCGGCAAGGCTCCTGAATTCAGCCGCGTTACTAAAAGTTTTGCTTCCTGAGGAGTAAATTTGCCGCTGATAACCGCTTGGCCATCGGAAATTTCGGTTTGAACAACGGGGATGCTGATCGGGAAGCCGTCCAAGAAAATAGCCACCCTCTTCCCCAAATTTCTCTTTGTAATTTCTGCGAAAAGCCTTGTACCCTCTTCATTAAGTTCCAAACCGACTTCGGGAACGCCTGTTTGAGGATCAAAGATCAGTTGGGCTCTCTTCAGGTGCTGCCCGTCAAGGCCGGTACTCTGAAAAGGATCCTCGAACTGGGCTTTATTATTTACTATATCGTCGAAATTCGGCTTTTCTTCCATGAATTCTAAAAACGGAGTCTCCCCTATCATCTGAATAGCCTGATTGATGTCTTTTATTCCTGCTAATTCGACTATCAAACGATCGCTTCCGCTTACCTGAACAACCGGCTCGGCTACGCCAAAAAAATTAACCCTTCTTTCAATTACATCGCGAACGCCCTGCATGGCATCCGATCTATCACTGCCGGGTACCTGCGTAAGGTCCGCCTCGTATAAAAGATGGGCGCCCCCCAAAAGATCAAGCCCCAGACTGAATGGCATATCTAAAAACCCGGGCCAATGAGGAATGCTTATCTTAGTTTTATTATTCAAAAAATCTATCCCCCGATTGATTCCTTGGGGATAGACGAAACAAAACAAAAAAATCGATGCCAGCGCTATAACTGCAAGTAGGTAATGATTGTTTTTCACAACGTTATTGAGCTTAACATATTCACCAATATCAATTCAAGTATTTTAAAACCCCGATAGGCGAGGGGTTTTAAAATATTCCTGAGACGCTACTCGTCTAAGCTCTCCTTATGCTTGGATGGTTTTTGAGAAGAGAGCCATTCTTTAATCAGCAAGGTGGCCCGGACATCGTCTTCGTTGTATTTTAAAATCTTCTTGAGGATCGCATCGCCTGCCTGCCGGTCAGGCAGGTCCTTTTTATCAAGCCAGTCATTATACCAGACAACAGACTCCGCTCCTCCCGCCTCGGGATTATCCCATTTATACCCCAAGTATCCGGCAACATCTTTGAGACCATAGAAGTACAGCGGCAGAACGGCTGAATCAACTAATTTGAGATGAAGGTCGATCGTATTATCTTTGAATTTATTTATTAATGTAGTGGGGGCACCGTAACGAAGAGCTAAGCGATCGAAAACCTGCCTTTCGTAAAACGCATAGTGGTAGATGACGAAATTATCCAAGCCAGCCAAAAAATCTAAGAACTTTCTCCACATCTCCGGCTCTTCGCTTTTATCATTGGCAAAAAAATACTCGTACTTAACTTCCTCGGGGCTTGTTTTACTTTTTATAACAAAACCGAGCAAATAATCTATATCCCGAGTGGGGTCGCTCTCAATATCAAAATAAATTTCGTGGGCTACGTCGGGAAAATTGGGCTTTCTTAAAATTTTGGGCTCCTGACTTATCAGGCACTTGGCCTGATTGCTGAACCTGATAATTTTATCAAAAGGCCAGTCTTCCAATTTAGCCTGAAGCTGGTTGACATCGGCATCGGCCATATCGTGAGCTGTTTTGACTCCCACCTCATAAAGACGCCTCTGATCGGCTTGGCTGATCTTGTATATAAGCGAAACGTCGTCACAGCCCTCAGTCTCGGAAATACAAAGAGAATACCAAGGAGTTCTTTTACAGCCGCTCTTTAGAAATGGGGCGGGCTTTTCACCGTCAAGAATTTTCTCTATCTGCTGACGAGTCAGATGGAATTGATCGATATAATCATCAATCGCAAACGCCCTTTCGGTGCCTTCGGCATCTATGACATAAGCCTCCTTCGGCCTCACGCCCTGAAGACGCTCAAGTATCAAACTGTAAAAAATAAGCTGAAACTTGTACTCATCGCTTAGATCGAGAGAGCTTTTAACGTCGTAGACAACATAATACCAATCGCCAAGATCCGACTTACCGGGCCTTGCCTCAAGAAGATCCGGCATCCCGACCCAATTTTCGCTCATCAAAACTCCGTGATATATATTTTTTCCCTTTTTCATAAGCTCTAAGGTAGCCAAAAAACCCTCGTCCAAATCACGCAAAAGTTCCGGCTTAACCTCTTCGAATTTTTTATGCTGGCCCAGAGTTTGATTAGCCTGTGCAACCTTGCCCTTATAAATCATCTCTAACAGAGGCGGAGCTTCCCTCCTCTTTTTGGCTTCGCCGTAGATATCGTACCAAATCCAATGAGGACACTGGAAAAATTTATAAAAATGGTCACCCGTTAATTTAAGTTTAGACATAAGCCAATTGTATATAAAAATTCTGCACTTGGAAAGATGATGAAGATGATGCTTTAAAGCCGCCGAGAAATTTACTTCCTGAAAAATAAAAAGCCCCGTCATAGGACTTTAGCGGTAACCGTAATAAAAGTAGAGATCGTGCCGATGGTTCGGGATATTACATCGGCCGTGAACCCAGACCCTGTATCCGTAGCGATCAAGAACCCAGTGGCCCGGAACACAGATCCAAATTGAAGGTCTCGGCGGATATGGTCTGCGGTAGCGCGGATCGTACCGATTCCAGCCCCCGTACCATCCCCACATAATACTGTCTCTCAGATTGTCCCGGCGCTGAGGCTGAGGCCGAATCTGCTGGTTCTGAGGAGGTTGCGGCCTCTGAGGCGGCCGCGGAACGGCGTGTTGCCGAGGCGGTGGATTCTGAACCGTTCGCTGGCGAGAAGAAGGTTGATTTGGATTTGCTCTCCGAGGCGGAGGAGGATTATCCGGCTGTTTCTGGGGCGGTCTCTTTACGGCTTGGCCCTGGGACGAAGGATTCTGATCATTCGGATTGGTACGCTCCTGGGCAAAAATGATATTAGGAATACTAACGATTAAAGCGACAACGATAAAAAGAACTGTCTTCCTCACTTCCTGCCTCCTTTGTTTATGGATGCAAAGGCTACAGTATAGTATCATACTTTTGAAAATATGGAAAACCTCAAAACAAAACCGCCCCTAAGACGGTTTTTCAAAAATCATTTCTTCTGAACCTTCTGGAGAGTAGCGCGCTCAGTGACGGTCTTTCCGCCAACGACTCTCAGCTCTTTGCTGAAAACTTTATAGCCGTCGGCTCGAATTTCAAGCTGATATAATCCCGGCTCAAGCTTCAAATGATTGGTCAGTCCGTCAAACTCATCGACGATACCCATAAGGACTCCGTTAATAAGGACCGAAGCAGTCTTGGGATTAACCCTCAGACGAATCGAACCCATCACAGGAGCTTCGGGTACGGCCGGTCTGCTGTTTCCGGGACTATAGACGTAACGGATTCTTGGTGAACTATGGGGATGACGCCAAAAGTAAGGATCACACCTTGGATCGTAACCATAATAATTGCGGTCATAGTAACTCCGAGGCCAACACAAGTTTTGTCCATATCCGAAATATATCGGGTCCCGCTGAATGTAAACTCGCGGCGGCTGAGAACGTGGAATCGCTCTGCCGTTTACGGGTGAATTATCACGATCCCTGCCTCTATTATTCTCGCCCGTACGCTTACCGGCCGAACCCCGATCGGGATCAGAACCGCCGGATGATCCGCCTGAAGGAGGCAGCGTTCTTGGAGGAGGAGGAGGATCCTGCCTCGGAACAGCCTGAATATTACCGCTGCCGTATCCCGCAGAGAAAATAGACTCATAATCTCGAGCCTTAGCATAAACAAGAGTGGAAACCGACAAAACAAAAAACAAAGACGACAGTAAAAGAACTGACTTTCGCATGCCTTCACTCCTTGTGGGATAAAAGCGTTATTATACTAACCAATTTGTACCGAAAAATCAAGACACATCATGCTAATAAGCCGATAAGCAAGTCTCTTTCGAGCACGACATAAAAGCCTCTCAGCCTTGGCTTATTCGAGGCATGCCATAAATTTTACTCACCCCCTATCTATCTTCAGCACGCCTCCGTCCCGCCAACGACGGGACTCAGCTATGTTCGCCCCGCCCCTTCAGAACCATGCAAGGGGCGGGGTCTCAAATGCCTCAGATAGACAAGGGGGCTCGCTATGTAGTTTTGCGTAAATCCCTAAAATAATAATTGATTTGGCTACCTGATCGTTAGGGAGGGCCTGATTTATAGGGATTTGCGCAGACTGGCCGAGGCGAGCAAAAGGCAAAATTTCACCAGAAATTTATGCCGTGCCCTATAGATCGAGCCCTCCCTAACGTAAGCCGGATCTCTGGACAATCATGAATGATCTGATATAGTCTGGTAGATTGATTCTTTAACAACGAGGGCTCGGGATGCTATTCCTTCTGAACGTTCTATACCTGATAATCGGAATTTTTTATATTCAGATGATGAGAAAAATCGTAACTAATCGCCTGCCCAAATTGGTTGCGGCAGAACTATCGACATGGATAGGACCGAGCAATCCCGGTTGGGACTGGGTAAGGAAAGACCTGAATTATTTTGGGAACTTTCTTTCGTACCTACTTCTCTGCTATTTGCCGATGATGGGATTTTTTATTTTAACCGGCTTGATAGGCAAGGTTTCTCCCGACTTCCTGAATTTCGCTCCCGCTATGGCAATTTTCACGATCTGTACGCTCGTCGGCTTATTCTCAATACCCCTCGCTATCCTCTCGATAATAGCTCCTCGGCCAATCATGAACTTCAGCAACCGCCTTAAGCTCACAAACATAAGCCAAGAAACCATAGACCGGCTTTACGCAAAGAAAGACCAGACCGCCTCTTAGGCGGTCTTTTGATTACTCATTGGAATCAGGGTTAATCTTGTGCGTCATGGCCATCTCTACGAAATGACAATGATCACAGTGGCCATTTTTCCCGCCCGTGCCGGGCCCGGGAGAAGTTTCAGAGCGGGCCGTCGCAACGGCCTGTTCGAAAACAGACTCGACCCAGCCGGAATTGACCTTAACCGGCCTGACTTCCTCGGTAAATTTGAGAGCGTTGTAAAACCCGGACTCCCCTTCCTTAATGACTTTATAAAAAACGAAGAATGCCTCAGGATAAGTCTGAAAACCTTTTTGATTCAAAATATAATTATAAACATCCATCTGCTTCTGATAATCATCGTAGATAGTAATTTCCCGGGCCCCGGAAGATTTGTAATCAATTACACCCAGAGAACCATCCGAAAACTCCAGGACATCATCGACCGCTCCGTATAGTATGGCGTTCAGTTCTTCGTTCCAATAAGCAACGCCCTTAAAATTATTGCGCCACTCGGATAGGTGCTCGCCATTATAAAGTACCGCATCTTTGATACCGAACTTTTTCAAAACCGGAGGCAACTGACCCTTTTCTCGATAAACGTCGAATTCCTTTTTGACCAAATAGTCCACGGCTATAGAAAGTGTGAAAGGATATCCGGGAGGCCGTTTGATCTTGTGTCTTACATCAAGCCAAAAACATCTTGGACATTCAAGAAACAATTTCAACCCGCTCCGCGAGATTTTAAGAGTATTTTGGAGTTTAGGCATCTGTTATATAGTACAATAAAATTTACCAAAACAAAAAGCCCTATGTGGGCTTTATCAATACTCTGCCGTAATTGGGCAGGCAGAAGTATTTATTGGCAACCTCCATGATTTTCCTTCGGGTGACTTTTCTCAAACGATCCCTGAAAGAATGGAGGTGAATCAGGTCCTCATCGCCGTTGCAAACTGATTCGATAATAAGTTCCGACAAGACTCCCGGAGACTTAATAAAGGCGTTGCGATAAGAGTACAGGAGGCTTCGGGTCATAGCCTCGAGCTCTTCACTGCTCACAGGCTCTTCCCTTAATCTCTTACACTCAGAGATGATCGTCTCTTCAGCTTCTCTGATAAATTCGGCGCTGGTCGTGGCGACAGACACATAGATCAGGCCGTGAGCAAAAGTCCTTGGAGTATAGGAGAGGGCTCGATAAACACCCTTATTGAAATCCCGATTACCTTCGCGCAGCTTTAGTTTTACCCTGAAAGCAAGGATCCGGGATAAGGTATCTAACGCTTCAGCGTCTTTACTCAAGTATGTTTCGGTCGGAAAACCGATCCCAAGATGGTATTGGTGAATCCCGGGCCTTTCAATCTCCAAAGACCGAGTGTGCGTAAGGTTTGGGAATCTTTCGCTCAAATCGAGATCAAGCTTGGGGCTTTCAACTTGAGGCAATCTTCCGAACAGCCGTTCAACCATCTTTTTGGAATCATGGAAGCTCGGTCCGAGCAACACAATGAACATATTTGACGGCACATAATACTTCCTGACAAAGGAAGAAACCCGCTGAAGATTTATGGCAGACAGATCTTCCGGCCTGCAATCAACTCTGTTTCTTGCCGGATTTCGATCGTACATCACCTCGTGAATCAGATCATCCACCAAGTTGGGGATGTAATCTATGCCGTAAAGATAATATTCCTGATGGACCGCCGCGGATTCCAACTGAAGAGCTTCCATATTGGTTGTCTTGTCCTTGAGAAGACTGGCATACATATTGAAGCACTCCAGCATATGCTGGCGGTACAGAATCGAATCGTGGCCGTAAAAAGTGCTCGAACGATCGATCCTGACGTTAATATCGGCATCGGGCCCGCCCATATATTTCTCCATCATTAAGTCCACTGACAGTCCCGGAAAATCCCTGGATTCTCTGCAGAGCATATGTTCCACAAGATGAGCAAGCCCGACACAGCCAGGCGGATCATGCATAGAACCGCACTTAACGCCGATACCCGAAACGTTTGAGCTGGGGTCGCCCTGAGTATAGAAACGCATTCCGTTCTTCAGGATACCGACACTGACCTTCTTCATTGTCCACCCCGAATGTAAAGGTTCTCGGCCAGAAGGTACTACAAAAAGCACCGTTAGTCAAACGGTGCGTCTGACAGGTTCACCGAGATAGCTCGATTACTTCGTGGTTCGGAAATCCTTAAATCCGAAATCCACTATATTCTCCGGGCCGCGCCCGCGGTGATCTTTGATGAATTCATTTGTCGCGGCCTCGTCTACCGTATCCATTTTGAGAAGATATTCCCATGATGCTAATGCTATTTTGGTATCGTTCTTTGATCTTAGGGTCATAACGATTTTGGATCCGAAATCCTTCGCAATATCGGCAAGCTTCTCTATGCTTTCCTGATCCAAATCTGCCCGATAGGAAATCCAAACGTGTCCATGCTCTAAGTTATGTATAAGCTGTTCGTCTGGAAATTCCTTATCATATATCCCCGACTGGACCGGCTGATCGTAGTGCCATCCGCCCGTCGGTGGATCGGAGTTATATGCCGGATGAGACTCCCCGACCTTGATATGGTCCCGATTTTGAGCCGCGAAAAACTGCTCTGCGGAATTAGTCGGTTCTTGAGTAGTTTCATTCTTAGAAGAAATAAAGACGACCAGAAATATAGCTAAGATTAAAACAGCCCAAACAACCGCTTTCTTCAAAGTCTTCTTTCTCCTTCTGGCGGCGGCTTCCCTATTTTTCTGTTCTCTGCGGGAAAAAGCTTCTTTTGCCGCGTCGAGTTGGTTTTGGTTATTTTCTGAATCCATATTGTTAACTATTATAATATACGGTTTATTTTTTGAGAAGCCGGTGAATTGTTCCGAATATCAGATTCGACAAACGCATAGAATCATGGCGGGCAATGGCCGTATCAATCCAGAGGTCGGCTCTAATAAGCTTCGTACCCTTAATTTTATTTTTAATGACGATGGGATGCTTTCTTTCCTGGGCGTATTTATCCAACACATCCCGGCTGGGCAATTTCTTGTTTGCAATCGCCGCATTAATTCTCCGGCCCGTATACCGTTCTAAGACTTTGACTATTTTGTCCAATGTAAACCCGCGCATCCCCATGCCTTCGGTCAAAAGATTAGAGGTAAATATGATAGGCGCTTTAGATTTTTTGATGGCTTCTTTTATTCCGACCGGAAGAAAATTCGGCAGGACGCTGGTATAGAAACTGCCCGGCCCGATACACATAACATCGGCGTCGCGTATTGCTTTCAACGCCTGAGACGATGCCTTCACCGCAGGCTCTAAGAATAACTCGTCGACCTCTCTGCCTTCGAATATCCCGACATCAATACTTGTTTCGCCTTTATAGACGGTCTTGTCCTTGAATTTTCCACACAAAGTCGCATCAGCCAATGTAACCGGTAGCACGCGGCCCTTCACCGAAAGAATCTGGGCTAATGAGTCCACCGCCTCCTGATAGTTGGCGTAGACCTTCTCTAAGCCAAGCAAAAGAAGATTGCCTCCGGTGTGGCCGGGATAAGAATTGTGACTGATCCGTTTAAGCAGAATTTTCCGGGCGACGGCATCGTCCTCAGATAAAGCTAAAAGGCATTTCAGGATATCACCGGGAGGAAGAATGCCGAATCGATCCCTTAACTCCCCCGAACTCCCGCCGGTATCAAACATATTTACGACCGCCGCAATATCCAGCCATGGATTATGTTTTAAGCCGGAAAGAAGCGAAGGCATCCCGGTTCCTCCGCCAAAACAAACAATTTTTATTTTCTTGGCCTCAGATAGGCTATTCATCGTAATAATTTTTATTATTTAAATAACTGTCGATGGCCAAACGGCAAGTATCAAAAAGGGGGCTCGGCAGTTTTTCTACCTCATACCAGCTCCAGGATTCACACTTATTAGGCTCAAGGACTTTCGGCTCGCCGCTTTTCCAATCGGCAGTAAGGCCGATGTGGGTATAGTGCTTGGGAGCATAAAGTTTTTCATTCGCTAAAAACTGAAAGCGGATATTTTGAATTTCTATCCCGCATTCCTCTAATGTTTCCCGCCTTGCACATTCGGCGAAAAATTCCATGTAATCAAGATGCCCTCCGGGAAAAGAATACTCCCCCGCTCCGTGCGATCCTTTTCTTTTGCCCAACAGCACCTTGCCATCCTTGAATATCATTACCCCGATGCCGACCTTAGGTTGCTGGTTCTGTTCCGTTGATTTATTCATCATACATTCTATACGCTATGCGCCCGTTTTCAAATACATGAAAAGAGTTTGTTTCTTCGGAAACGGTCATAACGGTCGTACCTTTAAAAATATATGAGGCCGTAATGGCCGAGAGGTGGCGTGAATGCACCTTTTTTCTGAAACCGAACTGCTCAGATAAGTCCTTGAACTTTCCCGGATTTATTTTATCAGCCGCTGACCGAGGCTTTAAACCTTCGATGATTATCCCTGAATGAATGATATTCCCCCTTGCATCTATCAGAATAGCGCCGTCAAAATTGATGGTAGTTTCTATATTATATTTGCCCGTCCGATATGCTTTTAAAATATTATGCGGATGTTCTACGTAAATATCCTGGACCGAGTCGGGCAAATCGGTATGGCTTCGCCACTTATTCTGCCACCCCAAAATAACAAAAAGGCCGAATCCAGTTTTCTTATTCATAAGCTTAAGCATGATCTTGGCGGCTTTGAGTTTCAGGACTAATGACAATTTTACATTGGATTTACCGAGAGCTATCTTCAGTTCCTCAAGAATCTTTTTAACCTTGAGCCTGCGTACCGGCTTAAGCTTGCTCACGTACCTGCTTAAGAGCCAGGAACTGGACTGGATCTTCCCGCCCCGACCAACATTGAAAGCCATCGTACAGCCGATCCTGTTGCATACTCCGACCTCCGGTATATCGTTCTCGCCCTTTCTGTCTCCGCCATTGGCAAAAATATCCGGTTTGATCTTCAGTAGCTCCCGAGACACGCTCATATCCTTAGGGTTCCGGGGATGACTGGTCAAGACGACCTGATCGACCCCCTCGATTGACTCAAGGACTTCTTTTCTCTCTTTCTGGTGCATGAAAATATGTCTTTTCTTTTTTTTAAGCCAATTATCGTTATTTAAAATCACCACTAATTTATCGCCAAGCCTTCTCGCTTCCTGAATAAGCCTAATATGCCCGATATGAATAGGGTCCATCCCACCGGATATAGCAACAACAATTTTCTTTTTATTCTTATTCACTAAATCAACTCCAATTTATGTTCTAAAATTTTATCATGTCCTTCAAAGAAAAACTCGCCTTTGAATTTTTTACCGGCCAAAAATAACGGCAGCCAAATCTTGTCATCCGACCACATTTGATCAAGGGGTATTTCGTCAATATGAAACCACTGAGGCTTCATCTCGTCGCTCTCCCGAGGCTCTCCGCTGAAACTGCCGGCTTTAAAAATATGTACCTCAAGCGCTTCGGGCTCTCCTGCGAATTTAAAATTAATATGACCGACCTTTTCGGCTCCGGCAATCTTCACTCCGGCTTCTTCCCAGACCTCCCTATAAACGGCATCCTCTATCTCCTCGCCAGGCTCAACTTTGCCCCCGAATCCATTCCATTTTCCCACCCCAAAACCCCTCTTCTTCATTCCAAGCAAAAGATTGGGATGTTGATGAATCAGACAGAGTGTTAAAACTTTCTTTTTCACTATCCAAGCTTAGCAAAAAAGCTTGAATAATTCGAGAGTTTACTATCCAATCCCCAGACTCGCCCGACACGATAGGTAGCAAACATGAGTAAAACAAACATGTAAATGATATGCTCGTCGACTATAAGTGAATGGGGATTAGGATAAGGAAGTCCAAGGGGCAAGTAATAAAGTAACATCAGGATTGCGCCCAAAACCGAACTTAAACGCACTCCGACTCCTAAAATCAGGGATACACCAAGCAAGGTCAGTCCCCATTCGTTTACAAAATTCAAACCGGGAAGAATTCCGGGACTGATAAGCCATCCGTAAAATCCCGTGAGCATCTTGGCTCCCTTCAAATATCCGGCCGCCGACCAATCGGGATTGATGACCTTAGTTATACCAGCATAAAACATCAGCCAACCGATAGATAACCGTAGAAAGAACATCGAAATTTTTTGATATTTTGTCATAAGTTTGTTTATTTAAGCACAGATTAAGCCGCTAACCAGCCTCCGTCAACATACAAAGTAGCACCAGTAATATAGCTAACTTCCTCCGATGCCAAGAAAATAACCGCCGCTGAAACCTCTTCGGGCCGGCCGATCCTTCTTAGAGGGATGGACTGAAGCATGGCATCGAGCGCTTCCTTTGGTATTTTAGCGGCATCGATCATCGGAGTATCAATCGCTCCAGGAGCAATTGCATTGACATTAATTCCCAATGAAGCCAGCTCCACCGCCAGAGTCTCGGTCATGCCGATTATGCCCCCCTTGGAAGCAGTGTAATGAGCCGCGCCGGCAAAACCGACACCAACCCCGCCGGAGGCAATCGAAGAAATATTAATTATCCTCCCCCACTTATTTTTCGCCATTTCTTTCGCGGCTCTTTGGGCGCACAAAAACTGGCCCCGCAAATTGATATGAATCATTTTCTCCCACTCATCTTCGCTGATATCCAGCGCCGGCTTAGAGGCAAAAATTCCGGCATTATTTACAAGTATATCTATCTTCCCGTATTCCTTAATTACCTCGTCAAAGACCCGATCGACTTCGCGCTTATCAGACACATCCATCTTGAAACAGGATGCCCTGCTTCCGGACAGCCGTATCTCATCGACTACCGGCTGACACGCTGATGAATCGACATCAGTTACGACTACATGAGCGCCTTGAGCGGCCAAAGCCACGGCATGAGCCCTGCCCATACCTCTTCGACCACCGGTCACTACCGCGACCTTCTCTTTAAGTTCGAACATAATTTATAAATTAGAAATGAATTTACCCGCAATCATACCAACCGTTATTGCTATACCGCCGACAAATGCCATCCTGAAACCGTTTCTCATTATACCGGTTCCAGACATCTTGGCGCCGACCACGCCAAGAATGAACAGAGTCGCTACCGATAAAACTACGGAAAGCCCGAGAGCGTCATTTGTAGACATAATCATGTAGGGCGAAAGAGGAATGAATCCCGAAATGAAATAGGAAAAAAACATTACCGTCCCGGCGACAAAATCCCTTTTTGTGGGCTCCTCCACCTTCTCCGCATATCCCTCGGCTGAATATTCAGATAAAAAGCTTCCGGCCGCCATTGAAAAAGCTTCCACAAATACTAAGACTATGCCGGTCAAAAGTATCGTACCGCTTGGGACATCAGCAATTGCTATGCCCGACAAAAGACCAACCGTCGAAACTAAACCATCCTCTACCCCGAATATAAAGTTTCTGAAATATGATACTCTCATAGCTTTGCGAGACAAAATTTACCTACTCGCCACGAACCTTGAACCAGCTCTTCAAGCTCCTCGGCCAGCCGTAGTAAAGTAGCAGCGCTAAGGGCGCTCCCCAATTAGCCCACCTTTCGATAAAATCCCAAATCGGCATTCCGACAAGCGGTCTCAACAATGCCGTCCAGAATCCCCAGACCAAGGCCCACAAAAGTGCAACTCTGATCGGACGAACTAATACCAATAAAGCAACTGCTAAATCCGTGATACCGATCCAGAAAAGCAAATTTTTTGCCATCTCCGGATCCCCCACTCCAAACTTGGCAAACCAACCTATCCAGTCCTTTTTGCCCTGAATGGCAAAAACGCCATGGCCGATGAATTCACCGGCAATGGAAATTCTCAAAACCCATTCCAACAATTTGTTATTCATTTGTTTTTTATTTTAATAATGTTTTATTTAACTTCGCCTGTTCCTCGACCCAGAACAATTAATTTTTATTTCTTAATTTTTTGAACAAAGTAATCTTCTCCGAAGGTCCAGCGCATATATCTTAAGCTGAAGTAATGACCGACATGCAGCAAAAAAGCGCAAATTCCGAGTATCAGCACGACCCAGCCTATCCAACCTGCGACCTCCAAGCCTAATATCATAGCCGACCCCAGCATAATCAGAAATATCCCGAGTAAAATACCGCTTACATCCAAGAAAACGAAGAATGAAATTCTAAATATGCGATAGACGATGTTCATGGTGTTATCTGGTATGAGTTATGAACGCCGGCCGATCCGCCGCCAAAGCCCCTCTTCCATAAGACAAAAGCAGAGACAAAAATAACAGTCGACGAGGCAAGAGACGCAAGGCAATACGGACATAGGGCCTTAATAATGAACAATTGCAGATAAAGAAAGTAAAGTGAGAAAATAAATCCGACTACACCGGCTCCGAATAACAGCTGAACAAGGATCCGCTGGCGGTATATATCGGCTATATTGGCCAAGATAAAAATCGCACCGTAGAATAAGAGGCCGAAAACAGATAGCGGTATGCTGAACATCTCGGAATACGGACTCTTCAGCACGATCTCGCATCCCTCCAAAAGAAAACACTGAACCCCTGTCCCGAAGTAACGATCTGCGGTTAGATAAACCGTATCGGCCACCCCGATCAGCGCGACAATGGTAATAACTCTAAGCCATAGCTTACCGCCGGATTGATTGTTCAACGATTGATTTAAATTCATCATAGCTTCTCGGATTAATTATTTTTTTGCCGTTCAGAAAGAACGTCGGAGTACCCCTGACTCCCAAGCGCATCCCCTCCTGATAATCGTTGTCAATCCTGTCTCTGGCCGTATTGGAATTAATATCGGCCAAGAATCTGTCCTGATCAATCCTCAAAGAAACGGCATAAGCAGTCATAAGGGAAAGAACCTGATCGGAGTCAGACCATTCTTTTTGTTTTTCAAAAATCATATTGTGCATCTCCCAAAACCTACCCTGCAATCGGGCCGCTTCCGAAGCCCGGGCAGCCAAATCAGCATTTTTGTGTATTGTCCGCAAAGGAAAGTGCTTATAAACTACGGCCAACTTATCACCCATTTCTTCTTTAAGCTGTTTCACGAAAGGATAATAAAGTCCGCATGCCGGACACTGAAAATCGCTGTACTCCACCAAAGTAGCCACAGATTCCTTGGGTATAAGGCCGCCTGACGTAGAATCTTGAAGCTTAGACAGGCTCTGGCTTGTCCAATAGATTACGAAGATCAGCAGGCCAAAACCCACTAAGAACCCGCCCCTTTTTAGTAACTGCCTGGTTTTGTAATTCATTTTATAGATTTCTGAACATGATTATAACCTCCGCCAAAAACACTATTCCGGCAACTATAGTTCCGGAAAGGGCAAGAGTTTTTATCGGATTTTGTAATATGTTTTTGATCATTTACGGCTGTCTTTGAAAACAAAAAGGCCTCCAAGTTTTAGATAGCCAACGAATGATGATCGCGTCTCCATCGAAAGCTATCTAAAATATGCAGGCCCTGGACCGCTGTTTTCATGAAGGGCTAACCAAACTAACTCTGCCGCAGGGGGCGAAGGATTGGCCGATACGGATTGATAACAATATGGCCCCGCAAACTTGAGTCCGGTCTTTCCATCAGCCCAGAAAAGATAACCAAGCATCAGGACTATGGCAAAGAACGCCGCACCCAGATCCTCTAATCCGCCGGCTATGCTTAAGCTTATCTTCTTGAGAGCACCGCCGTGAAAATTGGCAAATCCCATAGGATCTTCCTCGGGACATGGCGACTTGGCGTTATTAATAAAAGCCGCCAAACAACGATGATCGTGGTTCGGACTATATGGCATTAACCATAGCCCAAAAATAGAGAGGGACAGGAAACCCGCAAGAGCGGTGATTGTCCACAGGGATTTCATACGGTCTCATTGTATCAAAAGAGCCGGCTAACGGCAAAGATCTTATCCACGCCTTGATGCATCGGGCTAATCTCCCGGCCTAACCCTCTTTTTTCTGATAATTTCCCATATTACGGACGCGGGTATGCTGAACAGAGCAATTATGCCGAACATATTGCTGACCCACCTTAAACTGCCCAAGGTGACCACATTCAAAACCACGGAGATTACCCATCCGATTGCGCTAAGAACCAGAACAATTATTCCCCAAAGTATCGGCCTCATATTTATTGGCTTGATATCAACTATTATATAGCAAAGAAGAGCTATTTAGAGGGACTTGCGGAAAATAATAACGAAGCCTTGGCTTATGAGAGGATTTGCGCTGACCTTTATTTAAAACCCTAAGCGAGGCTTCAACCTATGAAGGGATTTACGGACCGCGACTGGCGGGAGTAAAAGGCAAGATTTTAGCAAAAATCTATGCCGTGCCCTGAATAGGTTGAAGCAAAGCGTCTTTATGGCGTACCTCGAATAAGCCAAGGCTGAGTGACTTTTACACCGTGCCCTCAAGATAATTTTTTCTTAGCCTTTATATTCGATTTTCATGAACATAACCGTAGGAAAGCCTGTTATATTCCTCGGTGTCATATTCGCATATCCCCTTTTCATGCCACAAAATAAATTTATCAATCCCCGCATCCAAAGCCATGCGACTGCAGACAGTACAATAAGGCTTGCCGGACTTTTTAAGCTTCCCGCCGTTGTCTACTCTCGTGAAGTAAAGCTTCGATCCCATTATTTTCTCAGGATTAGTCTTTAAGGCATCCATAATAGCTCTCCACTCAGCATGCATACAACAAGTTCGGTCATACTTAGGCTTGCCAAAACCGAACTCCTTATCGCATGTTCTATTTTCTTCCCTATCCAATGGCGGCGCATTGTACCCCTCGCCGATAACCTCGCCGTCTTTCACGATAACCGTTCCGCACTTGGCCTTGAAACACAAAGCCTTCTCGGCCATCTTGGCCGCTTGATTCATCCACTTGATGGCATCTTTTTCTTTTTGATCTTTTAGATAATCCATGACATTTATTAATTTCGGTATTTATTGACCGTCCGAACTTGATCTGATAGAATCCTCATGCGAATTTAGATTTTCTGGAGACATGGAATGACTCGAGAAAGATTCGCAGAAATACTGAAAGAATACGATTATTCTGATCAACAAATTGAAATATTATGGAATGGCCGGCCCACCGATGAACTGGACGAAGAAGACGTACGCGAAAGAGCCCAGCGCATTGCTCCCATCAAAGATCGCCTGTTCCCAGACCGATGAATTCGGGCTTTTTTATTTACCTTGACGCCTTCGCCCTATCAATCGCTTCCTGAACGAACTTTTCTTTCGCGGCAGTATATGGTTCACGATTATCTGCAAATTTTTCTGCCAATTCCTGTTTAAAATCTGCGTATCTTTTAGCTTCCCTTGGATTCTGTATCAGGTAATCTCGAAATAGAATCATATCCTTAATGTAATTCGTACTATCGTCCCCAACATGCAGGTAAACAATTCTATTGTCTTCTGGCCCTTTCGTAAAAAACAATCTTTCTGGTCTATTTTCCTGCTTTTTTTGATATCCTAACCTCCCTATCTTTTCTACATAATTATTAACTTCTTTAAGCAATTTCACCAAAATGGCAATATCAATTATGGGCTTCGCTGGTATGGTGGGAATTGCGGTACTGCCTATGTGTTGGATATCCACAACAAGATCACCAAATACTTTAAGTAACTTCATCCTCTCCGACTGAAACAACTCGTCCCATTCGGGATTATGCGGTACTAATTTTACCATTCCTCGTTTTAATCCAACCATGTTTTTATATCCCATGACACTCTTTAAACTTTTCCATAGAACCGCACAGACAGGGGTGGCTCTTTAATTCTTCTATCCCATCTTCAATACTAACCTTCGGCCTCCAGCCTAAAAGTTGTTGGGCCAAAGAGTTGTCGGCTAAAGTGTCATGAGGTTCCAGCCGGGCTGAAATATATTTCTTAGGTCCGCCGATTAGCCGGGCTATTTCATCTATCGACTGGTTCCTGCCGGCCCCGATATTAATAGACTCTCCCCTGCCCACCTTATTGCTTTTCATAGCCAAAATATTTGCCCGAACAATATCATGGACGCTCGTGAAGTCCCTGGTTTGTTTTCCGTCGCCCGTTATCGTCATCGGTTTACCGCCGGATAACTGCTTAAAAAACTTAGCAATCACAAGCGCATAGGCTCCTTCTGAATTCTGGCGAGGACCGTAAACGTTAAAGTAGCGCAAACAAACAGTCGGTAAGCCATAAATTTCGCTCCATAGTTTACAATATAATTCGCCAATATATTTTTGAAGTCCGTAGGGGCTTTTGGGAGAAGGGGTCATTGTCTCTTTGAGTGGCATTTTCTTTTGGTCGCCATAGGCAGAGCTTGAGGCCGAATATATAACTCTTTTTACGCCGGCATTCTTAGAGGCAACCAGGACATTCAACGTCCCCCTTACATTAGCCGTATCGCTTTCGATGGGGTTCTCGATGGAATACTGAACCCGAGGCAGTGCCGCTAAATGAAAAACATATTCGGCGCCGTTTATTATCGGCTGGATGTTTTTAATATCAGCAATATCCTGAATATGCAGTTGAGCCTTCTTATTTACATTCCCCCTTTTTCCATTCGATAGATTATCAATCACATGGACATCAAAGCCTTCGCCTACCAAGGCATCAACTAAATTAGAGCCGATAAATCCGGCTCCGCCGGTAACAACCACTTTTATTTTATTACTTCCCATGGCATCTTTTGTATAATTAGAGAAATTATTTGGAATTACTTTCTTCCTCATAAAGTTTTTTCAATCGTGATAAATAATTCTTGGCCTTCGCCCGATCGGCCTCTGGCAACTGCGCAAATGCGTTCTCTAATTTATCGAAATCACAAAATAATTGGAGCCTGTCATACATGTTCCTTTTCCAGACATAAAAAGTATCGAGATATAAGACGTTACCCCCGGGGTCTTTCGAAAAGTTAACTGATGCCATATCGGTTGACCTGATCCCTAATTCATCCAACCTATCTACGAAACTTCTTACATCCTTATCTTTTATATGCTCCTGGAAAGCGTCGTCCGCTTTTCTTTCTAAGTCTTTCTTGACCTCAACGGACATACCTATATATTTATCGCCCTCCCCGGACAACACATAATCTCGTAATGTGGCATGCCTTTCGTCGTGCTCTTTTCTATCTGCCTGATATGCATTAGGCTCACTTCCGGCCCAATGCATGTCGGGGATATTTTTGGGAAATAAGAGGTGCAGGATTTTTGTAAGATAAAATCGAGCTTTAATCTGATTGGGCGTTTCTTCGATATGCTCTCTAAAAATTCCCACTACTCGATCAGGGTTTTTCGGGTCTTGGTATACTTTTTTCTCCCCGCCAACCCCAATCGGCTCGCCTAATTTTTCTTTATTAACCATACTATTTTACTTACCATGGCATTTCTTATACTTCTTCCCCGATCCACAGAAACAAGGATCATTCCGGCCTAAAGATGAATTATGAGATTGGGTCTTAGAACTATGATTTTGTTTATCCGAATCATTATTCTTGCTTCTTAATTCATCATTCAGAATATTGGGCCTTCTTTCTTCCACCTTAACCTCACGAGGCTTCTCGATAAATCCGACTTTAAATATGAGGTTGGCAACCTGTGACTCTAACGATTGAGTGAGTTGTTCAAACATCTTCTGGCCTTCAATCTTATACTCCACTAACGGATCGCGCTGACCGTAGGCTCTCAATCTTACCGAGTCCCGCAAATATTCCATGGCATCAATATGATCAACCCATAGTTCGTCCGCGGTTCTTAAGAGAACCAGCTTCTCAAGGCGCCTCATATTATCGGCTCCGACTTCTTTTTCTTTCGTATTGTACGCGGCTTCGAGTTGTTCATTTATCAGGTCCTTTATTTTTTCAGGATCATTCTCTTCAACGACTTCAGTTAGCTGTGAAGAAAGTTCAATTCCGGCCATCGACTTAACGGACTCGGCTATTTCCTTAACATTTATTCCGTTATCAGAGTTGACCTGTGATTCTGCCAAGTGAAAATCCACTAAGTTATTGATCTGATTGCGCAGATATCCCCTGACAACTTCCCGATTATCTTCCGAAAACAAGACGCTCTTCCTTAACCCATAAATCGTCTCCCGATGCTTATTCATCACATCATCGTATTCAAGAACATATTTTCTGATATCAAAATTGTGCCCCTCAATTTTCGACTGAGCCTGCTGTATGGCCCGAGAAATAAAACTATTCTGGATGACATCATCCTCCCCCACCCCCAGGGTCTCCATGATGTTCTTCATCCTGTCTCCGCCGAATATCCTTGCGACTTCGTCTTCAGTGGAAATGAAAAATTGGGAAGATCCGGGATCACCCTGCCTGCCGGCCCTGCCCCTGAGCTGATCGTCAATTCTTCGAGCCTCATGACGCTCCGTTCCAATGACATGAAGACCGCCAAGATCACGCACCCTTTTAGCTTCTTCCGGATCAGAAGGATTGCCTCCTAAAATTATGTCCACTCCCCGGCCGGCCATGTTTGTAGCGACGGTTACTCCTCCGGCTCGCCCGGCCTGAGCGATAATTTCTGCCTCTTTCTCGTGATTCTTTGCATTCAGAATATTATGCTCAATTCCTTCCCGCCTTAACATCATGGAAAGAGTTTCATTTTTATCTATGGAAACGGTGCCGACAAGAACAGGCTGGCCTTTTTGGTTTCTCGCTTTAATTTCATTGACAATAGCCCGGAACTTTCCGACTTCATTCTTGTAAATCATATCCGGATGGTCCTGACGCATCATCGGCTTATTGGTCGGGATGGTCACCACATCGATGTTGTAAACTTTATGAAATTCCTCGGCCGACGTCTGCCCGGTTCCGGTCATACCTCCAAGCTTTTTATATAAACGAAAATAATTCTGAAATGTGATAGTAGCCAATGTGCGGGATTCTTTCTGAACGCTTACGCCTTCTTTGGCTTCGACAGCCTGATGAAGACCCTCTGACCACCTCCGGCCGGGCATTAACCGTCCGGTGAATTCGTCGACAATGATAATTTCACCGTCCTTTACCACATAATCCTTGTCACGCTTAAATAATATATTGGCCTTTAGGGCTTGCTCTAAATGATGCACATAGCGAACGCCGCCTTCCTCATAGATATTTGAGAGGTTTAACATCTTTTCAACCTTTTCGATCCCGCTTTCGGTTATGGAAACTGCCTTTAACTTTTCATCGACGTTATAATCCTGATTTTCAACCAATCTCGGCACCACCCTGGAAAAAGTCTCGTACAATTTCGTGGAATCTGTATCGGGAGCGGAAATAATCAAAGGAGTCCGGGCTTCATCAATTAAAATGGAGTCCACTTCATCGACAATGGCAAAATTATGTCCTCCCTGGCGCTGAACCATCTGCTCCGAACTGTGAACCATATTATCTCTCAGATAATCAAAACCGTACTCATTGTTTGTCCCGTAAGTAATATCCGCGCTATAGGCTTCGCGTCTTGATACCGGCCTTAAAAATTCATGAACGACATGGAAGGACCCAAGCGTATCACGCTCGTGGTCCAAATCCAAAGCACTAATATCTAAATCCGAACTCTCTGAATTGGAAGCTGTTTTGGATTTAGGATTTAGGATTTTGGATTTAGGATTTTTTGTATGGCTTTCGTCATAGAGATAGCTCGAGTCGTGGTTGATACATCCTACCGATAAGCCAAGGGCATTATAAATCTGACCCATCCAGGCTCCATCACGACGAGCCAAATAATCATTAACCGTGACCAAATGGACTCCTTTTCCGGTAAGAGCGTTAAGATACGCCGGTAATGTCGCTACAAGGGTCTTTCCTTCTCCGGTGCGCATCTCGGCTATCTTCCCCCGATGCAAAGAGATCCCTCCCATTAACTGAACATCGAAATGCCTCTGGCCCAAAGTTCTTTTTGAAGCTTCCCGAACCGCCGTAAACGCTTTAGGAAGAATGTCATCAAGAGTTTCTCCTTCGGCCAATCTGGCTTTAAACTTTAGGCTTTCGGCTTTTAGCTCTTCGTCTGAAAGCTTCTCGTATTCTTTTTCGAGTTCATTGATCCGATCGACTGTCGGCTGAAGCGATTTGATGTATCGCTCATTAGCATCACCGAATATTTTACCTAATATCGACATGGTCCGAATATTAAACAGCCCCATCATTTATGGGGCGTTCTTGATAAGTCTTTCCTCTTGTCTTTGAACTTTTTGATCTGTCTCTGCAGCTCATTCTTAACATCAACGATAGCGTTGCGGAGATCTTCATGCTGACAGGTGGCCCGCAACAGTTTCCCGCCCATATTCAAATTAACCTCGGCATAATAAATCTTGCCGGACTGATGATGCTTTGACGGAAGCCCTATCTCAACCCGGGCCTCAACCGGCCCTTTACCGATAAACTTTCCTAATCCGCCTATTCTATCTTCGATAAAGACCCTAAGCGGCCCGTCTAAACTCATATTTTTTGCATACATATCAATTTTCATACTTTACAATTATACCAAAAGGATTCCCCAGATCAAATACAAAACATCATCAAAAATTTAATGCTTTATAAAATAGCGTACGATAAGATTATAAAGCAAAGAACTTTCGAGCGGCTTGCTCCCCAATGCCTAAATTATAGGCGGTAATAATATCTAAGTAATCGGCGATACCCAAGTAATTGGCATAGGCTGAAACCTCCTTTTCACAAGGATACGGAAAAGCAAATACGCTCTTCTGAATCATATAAAATCCGAGGGATTTAAGCTTGGCTCTCAGTAAATTTCTTTTATTATGTAGCTCCTGCGGAATATCAAAAATCAAAATCCGCCACTTGCCGTCCCATTGGGTATGACTGATTTTATGGAATTTTAGTAAACGACCAGAAAACCATCCGTGTCCTTTTTTTGTAAGTCCGTACCGGCCATTTGAATGTTTATATAACAATTTGCGGTTTTCTAAATTCTTAATACCATTGTAAAACTTTCTACGATCGTAGCCCTTAACCCTAATGCCCTTATAGTACAAAGACTCCCAAGACCAAATATCCCGGATTTCTTTGCCGATTTCTATAAGGGCGCCTATGAATTGAGGTATGAAATCTGCTCTCATGATGTAAATATGATGTTTTATAAAGTTATCTTACGATAAGTTTATAAAACAGTTACTCCTTCCCCGCCTCGCCTGACCTTGTATCACTCATGACCTTGTATCACTATTTTGCCTATCGATTCAACCGGCCCCTAGATCTATCATTCATTTATCTGCTCTTTGAATGGCTATCTTGTTATATCCGATCCTGTTATATAGTATTTTCGCTCTAAATCATTAATTGTAAAGATGGCGCCCCAATCACGGCTTGAAGCATCCCACTGCTTGGCGGTTATATTCAGCCAGTGCTTTGTGCCGTCCGGCCATACCGCGTAAACCTTTTCATCGTCAACATACTTGATGTAATTAGAAGTCTGATAGGAATCGAACACTTCCGGTCCAACCTCAAGCGCATCGGCCGGATTTAAATGTCCGTATAGACTGAAAATGCCCGGCACCAAATACCTCTTGTATTTTCCCCAAATAACATAGATCTCTTTTTCGTTCGGTCTCTTGATTAGCATACCGTCTTTAAGAGTTGCCTCCCGGATATCCTTTGCTTCAACGAAAGATAACTTTATGCTAAGACTCCTTGCCTGATCAATGGAGTTAAAACCGACGACCTGCCGCCCGTTAGTTGCGGCTACAACGATCCTATCTATTTTCTTGCTACCATTGGCAATGTAAACAGTGCCGCTCCCGTCGATCAGCCTTACCCTCCTGACTTCCGGAGAACCGTTGGAATAGTAAACGACATAAGAAACGATGAAGTTCTGGTTCGATTCGCCGAAAAAGGCTATTTTTACGCTTTTATCGGCGGGCGCTTCGATATCAAACTCCGACCATGCGGGCTGCCAGTTTTTAACGGAAACTCCTCCGATAAAATCGGAGTAATTGTTGTAAAAATACGATCGGGTGGTCGGACCGACTTTGATGTTGCGCAGTTCCGGATGAAGATAGCCGTATCTGTTTCCGACAGAACGATCATTAAGATTCAGAGCAACCATCCAGTCGGCAAAAATGTCCTCAAACCTTTCTGCTGCGTTTTTCGATTCCAAAAATTTATTTATGGAAGCTATGCCGACCAAAGGACCCTGCAGGGTTTCGCTTAATATCTCCGGCCCGTATTGATCAACGAGATATTGGCCGAACATATTGACTACACCGTAATCCAATGATTTATTAGGCCACTCGGTCAAACTGTCGGACGGCTCGGCTAAAAACACGTCTACCCTTCTTTTAAGGTTGGAGCTACTGTAACTATCGTTGAGTCCGGTAAGGGAAACCGAATATTCGGAGCGCAATTCATTCAGCCAGAAATCCTCAAAAAGCCCCCGAAGAAGGTCTTTATGATTAAAACTGATTAAGTGCTGAAACTCATGAGCTATAAAAATCTTGATATACGCTACATTCGCAACCAGAACTTCGACATTCAGGGCAATCATTTCAGCTTCATTGGAACTTGAGGCCTCTTTCTTCGAGTAACCGTTTGCCGTTTCAAAGTATCCCCCGCTGGTCTGGGTCATCTCCTCAAGCAAGATTACAATACGAGGATCATTATCAACTCCCGGGTTGGGCTCCGATCCCCAGAACTTCACTTCTTTCGGATAGATATTATCATCAAACTCTTTTGCCAAATCTAAAATTGCATTGTTCAAAAATCCTTGATGGCCTGCGCTCAAGGTACTCCAGTAATTATTATCTACGTAAAAATAAGCGTGATTTGAGGTATATTTTAAGGTCGCGGCCAGGGATGTCCGCGCATATTTATCATATTTAGGGTTTACAAAAAAACTCCTCTGGTCACCAACCGAAGCGGCGTGAGCGACGGAAATAAACAAAAAAACAGGCGCAAAAACCGCCAATGTGAAGATAATTTTTTCCCACCGTAGCATCATTCCGAAATTATATCATTTTTAGAACGCCAGCTAAAGATACTGACGGACTGATATAGAATCTATGCTCGAATTTTTTTTCTCTTTCGGACTATGAGTTCCTTATTGTGCTTAGAGACCTCCTCCAAGGTTAAGCCCTGGAGTTTTAGCAACTCGATGTTGTAATCCCGAACCGATTTCAAAACCCCGATGCCGGCCCTCATTAACTTCAAAAAGCTCTTGTCGGCCTTCTTTTTGTCCAATTCGGCCGTCAGAGAATCAACAAAGGATATAAAAGCATTCATATCCTTGGGAAAGCAGTAACCGCCCGCCCCGCAGTAGTTTCCATGCTCGACATTAAGCCATGCCGCGCCTATTCTCAGATCGGCCCCCAGTAAGTCCCTGATATTGTCATAGTTGACCCTGACTCCGGATTTTTCCGTTTTATATTTCTCATTCATGGCGTGGCAGAGATCGGCTAAAATATTCCCGTAAACCACTTTGATGTAGCCGAAAACATTTGAAGCGTACTTGCCCAATTCAGCCTCGGTGGCGTTGACTGACTTTTTAGAATAATCGGAGGTCCATGGCCGGATAAAGTGCTTTTTGGGAAGAAGGTTCAAGACCTCGAAAGCATCATGAAGACTCTTGGCGGTGTGGCCGACTATCTGCCGATCCGGAGAAACGAAATCCTCCCAAGCCTGAGATTCGGTTAAAAATTCGGGATTGAATATTAATCTCTTTTTAGGAAACTTATTCTGAAGCCTCTCGACTGTTCCCGGAGCGATTGTGGATTTAACGACAATAATTTTCCCGTCCTTGAGATGCGAAACGACGCTCTCCACGATTGAAGTGTTGCAACTCCCGTCAGGATTCGGAGGCGTCGGGACGGATACGAAAACTATGTCCGCCCTATTAACATCGTCAGAGTATCCTTTTTTGGGATCAACGTCATAGCAGAAAAGATCGCGCCCCCTCTTGTAGCCGTTCAGTTCCTCGAACCACTTTCTTATCGGCTCTCCTACCATCCCCAAGCCTACAATACCGATTTTTAGTTTCCCTGATTTCTTTATCATAAACTGAATAATAACACCGGGGATATTTTTCGCAATGGGATGTTTTAGATTACAATAAAGTACCCTGGGTTAAGCAAGGCCTTTAATAACCAGAGGATTTGCGCAGATGTTTTGTTCAAACATCAAGCGTAGCCTTAACCCAATGAATGGATTTACGAAAAGCCGCAGCGAAGCCTCTTGTCATTCTGAAGCATTTGAGACCCCATCTCTGACGAGAAAATCTAAGGCGGAATCTTGACCTATGAGGGGATTTGCGGAAGCTGACCGAGCTGAGCAAAAGACAAAAAGTCAGCAGACTTTTATGGCGTGCCCCGAATAGGTCAAGATGGAGCAAAATTTACATCGTGCCTCTTCGCAGAATAAGGCGGAGCGACCTTTTGACATAAAGGACTTTTTTCCATATTATTAACCTCTATATGCCGGGCAGTACGTTTTCCGACTGCCCGTCAATGCTAACCAATCGGAAAATTCACTACCCGGTATGGCCAAGAAATTCATCCTATTCCTCCTCGACATTTCCGCCCTCTATATATCTCTCGTCATCACCCTCTCAATTCGCTATCGCGGAGATTTTGACTATCAGTACTACCTTCACCTCCCGCCCTTTATCCTGATTTTCACGCTGTGGCTGATAGTATTCTACATAACGACCCTCTACGACGTCCGCTCGCTCAGGAACGGGCTTTATTTTTACTCCAGTCTTTACCAGGCCTCTTTGGTAGCTTCAGGAATATCGATCGCCGTTTTCTATCTTGTCCCATTTTTTATAATTACTCCAAAAACAAACCTTTTTATCTTTATAGCAATTTTTATCGGCCTTGAGACGGTGGTACGTTCACTTTTCAACGGTATCGCCGGAGCAAAGTTTAAAAAGCCCATCTTGATCGTCGGATTGAACCCCCAAACTCTCGAGTTGTCACGGTTCATAAGAAAGAACCCGCAGTTAGGCTACGAGATCCGTTCATTAGCCAACATATCTTCAGTCTCGAATGGGATTGACGAGGAATTCAAAAAATTTCATATAGTGGACGGGGTCGGGAACCTGAACCAGCTCATCAAAAATCAAAGAATTAACACAGTAATAGTGAGTCCGGAAGCATATCAGATACCAGAAATAATAGATATTTTCTATAAATCGATCGAGAATAAAGTCACCTTCCGCAATTTGTCCTCATTTTACGAAAACACAACCGGTCGAGTTCCCTTGGGAGCGATAAATCAAATATGGTTTTTGGAAAACTTGAGCGAGGGCGGAAAAAGCTCTTATGAACTGCTGAAGCGGTCATTAGATATTGTATTTGGAATAACTTTGGGACTGCTATCGCTGCTTCTTTATCCATTTATTATCTTGGCGGTCAAAACTTCAGCCGGACCAGTTTTTTACAAGCAGAAAAGACTCGGTCAAAACGGCAAGATATTCGATATATTAAAATTTCGAACAATGGACAAAGATGCGGAAAGACTGACCGGCGCCGTATGGACGGTTGAGGGCGACCCGCGGATCACAAAGATAGGAAATTTCCTCCGAAAAACAAGATTTGACGAGTTGCCCCAGCTTTGGAATATAATCCGCGGAGAGATGTCTTTCGTCGGTCCGCGAGCCGAACGGCCGGAGTTTCATAATAGCTTGCGCCAGGAGATCCCGTTTTACGAAGAGCGATATATCATCAAGCCGGGGTTAACGGGCTGGGCTCAGATCAACTACCGATACAGTTCATCGGTAGCTGACTCGGCAGAAAAACTCCAGTACGATCTTTACTACGTTAAAAACCGGTCATTCGTTTTAGATCTAGGCATTATTTTGAAGACCGCTAATATAATGCTGCGTCAAGCGGGAAGATAGGAGTATTAAATCTCGATTTAAAAGCCGGATTTTAATTAGTTTAACGAACAAGCAATCTCTCGCTACCATTCCCTGCCCAGGCTTCGAATAAAGGAAATGGCTTCGGATTCGTATTTTGAATCAAGCCGGGCTGCTTCACGGGCCTGTTCAACCGCATCATCTATCCTGCCGGCCTGAGCATAGGCGGTAGCCAAGGAGGCGCGGTACTGAGGATTGTCTGGCTTTGTTTTTACCAGTAATTCAGCCGCCCAGATAACCTTATCTATATCGCCAATTTTTAAATAGATGTTTATCAATCGACCCACCTCATTCTCGCTGGGAGTATACTTGTTGGATCTGAGCACATTTTCAATAATACTGAGGCCGAGAGCATTGTTGCCCCGTTCTATCTCAACAACCCCCCAATACCACGAAGACAAGCCCACGTCAGGATTTAATTCGGCCGCTTTTTTGAAATATTCCGTAGCCTTATCTAAATCCTTTTTATTCAGGTAGGCCTGGGCTATCTCATAATAAGTCCTGACGAACGTGGGTGCCAGATCCAAAGCCTTTAACGAATATTCAAGGGATTTGTCATTATATTCAGAGTTCGGATCCTCTTTTCCAAGAATTATATAAGATCGAGATAAATAAAGATACGGCAGATAATCTACCTTATTCTCTTCGACATTTTTCTCTAATTCTTTTATGCCATACTGGAGGGCATCGACGTATTCCGGCGATAATTTCCCGCTACTGCCCTTCTCAAGCAAGTACTGAGCGAGACGATGCCGGTATTCATACTTCCCCGGAGCATCGTACTCGATAGCTTCCCTATACTTGCTGATCGCCCCGGCAAAATCGCTCGACCAGCCGGCTACTATACCCCTGGTGGTAGCATAGTTGGCCATTGACGGAACCACATTCACCCGATAAATGAAAATCGCTGAGACGACAATTGCAATTAAAAGCGAGAAAAACCATAATCCGCCGTTGAATCTTTTTTTATTTTTTGCCGCGGCTGGTTCCGATTTACTTCCGTTAGAAATAAATGAGATAAAGCCGAGAATTGTAAAAAACATCAAAAAATTAGCCGAAGTGTCAAAAATAAAAGAATTGTGGATAGCGTAAGCAATAACGAGAGGTATGAGACCCACTCCAAATGCGGCCGTAGCACGGTCTTTCAATTTACTCCACAAGGACTTAAGCGACGTCGCGAATATGTAGAGATACGACAAGAGTCCCGCCAAACCCATGGTTACTAAAATTTCAACGAACATATTATGGGCTCGGTCAAAGAGAGTTTCCGAGCCAGGTCCCTGAAAGAATTTGGGATTAAAATACTTGGCAAACGGAATATTAAAATTTTCCGGCCCCCAGCCCAGAAGAACAGTCTTGGCATTTTCCTTCCAGCCCTTTATTCCGGCTTCCCAAGCCCAAAACCTGGTCTGAACGGTATAGTTAGTCAGCGAAAATTCGGTAACCCTTGTCAGATAAGGAGAGTTCTTGACGAAAGATGAATTTTTCAATAAAAGAGCGCTGAATATAAACAAAATAATTAAAACGATAAAGCCCAATAAGAGATTTTTCCCCGTTCTGGACCGGTAGATCACGGAGTATAGCAAGGCGAAAAGTAAAAACCCCACAACAACGGCCAAAAGAGATCCTCGCACGGCCGTCATGAAGATAGCGATAGTATTAAGAATTATAGCCGAACCGTACAAAATCTTTTCATAAGTTCTGTCTCGCTTATAAAACCACAGCGTCAGAGCAAGAAACATCGTCAAAATCTGATAGCCGGCGAATAAGGCGGGGTTTCCTATGGTTCCGAATATCCTGAAACGGCCGCCGGAACCCACGAAAAACTCTATATTTGTCCTCTGGCCAAAACCGTATAATGCCGAAAGAACACCGACGAAGATAGCGACCTTAAAAAGATTCAGCCATTGCGATCCTGTTTTAAAAAGAGAAGTTAGGATTATGAAATAGATAAAGTAATGCCAGAAAGTGAATAATCCGCCCATCCTTTCAAGAGAACCCCAAAAACTGGCATAAGGAATAACGCTGAAAATTGTTGCGACGGTAAAGGCAAGGGCAAAAAACAAAAAGGCCCACCCAACCCGGGTCATCTTGAGAAGATAGGACCTGTCTCGCCAAATCAGGAACAAGTAGAGAACAAGCATAGCTTCGACAAGACTTCTGAAAATAACGACCTTGCCGAAATGAAACGGCGAAATATAGTTAGAAAAAATAATCAACGGCACGAAAGCCGTAATATAGATCAGGAACCGCAGTATTTTGGCTAATATATGCTCTTTCATGGACGGTCTTTTAATTTTAGCAAAAACTAACTTTTAGGCAATCGGCCTAATCTTCTTGCCAAATAAAAGAATGAGATGAGGTGAGAAACCGTAAACCAGAGAGTAACCATTGCAACCGCCCCCCACAAACCCCAAGACCTGATCATGTAGAGGCCGGACGGGATTCCGAATCCTAATACGAAAAGATTAATTATAATCGAAGTTTTTACCGCATTAAGCGCCCTCCACATTGGACCCAAACCTATCCCGACTCCGAATAGCGCTCCGTAAAACAACAGGCCAAAAACATATTTCACGCCCGGAACGAAACTTGCACCATAAAGAAGCTTGAAGGCTATTGGAGAAAGAGCAATCATTCCTACCGTCAATACGGAAGAAAACAATACTCCGTAAAGAGAGACCTTAACAAGGTTATAATAAAGTTTTTTCGGATCCTCTACCTGCATCCTCGTAAACTCCACGTTAAGAAGGGTTGATATCGGGCCAAGAAGGCTAAGAGCCAAGTTAATAAAACCGAAGGCAAGCTTAAAAAACGAGACCTCCCCGGCTGAAACATAGATACCGGTTAAAACTACCGGTAAAACCATGAAAAGATTGCCCATATTCCTATCTACGGCTACCCAGAAACTGAAACCGAAATATTTTTTAATCGGAATTTTAGATACCTGGCCCAAAAGCTTCCTCAGCGGCGGGAAAAGCGGATGATTGTTTTTTATATTTTCCCAAACCAAAACCGAAGCCAAAAATGTGATGATAGCTCCGATAAGCTGACCGCCTACAGCTCCCAAAACACCAAACCCTAAAAAAACCAAAATTAAAGCCGAACCGAATCTTAAAAACTGATCTCCAAAAACTATCAGAGTCAGGATCTTAATCCTTCCTACGACCTGAAGGCTTAGCTGGACGACTGCCGTGATGGAACTCGAAAGAAAGACTCCTAAGATAACGAGGCTCGCGTACCAGCCGATAAGAGGATTACCGTAAAAGTAAGAAGCTGCATAGGGAAGAAAAAAAACCAACACCAGAGTAACAGCTCCCGCATAAAGAGTAATCTTGAGCAAAAAAGACAGAGCTTCGCTTACTTCCTGGCGATCTTGTTTGGCATAGGCCGAGCCCAAAATAGTGGCTACCGCCTCCTGAGTGCCGGCACCCAATAACAAGCCGCCCAAACCTGCCAAACCGAAAACAAGGGAATAAACACCAAAAAGCTCGGGCTGAAGAATCCGAGCAATTAATACGCCGACGCCCGCCTGAAAAACGGTACCGGCAAAACTCCCGACCTGAAGGGTCGCCACACTTTTCACAAACCTATGTTGTGAAAATTCAAATAAACTTTTTAACCGCATCGGTATCGATATTATCCTTTGAAGAGTACTCCCCACCCGATGAAACCTTCTTAAAGCCGGGGTAGGTATTCACAACATATTCTATGTTGTGAATGTGAGTCGCCGGAAGCAAAACAAACATTTCTTTATTATGCAAAATTTCCCTCGTCCAGTCATTCTGGCCCAAAAGATGCTCGTGCGTTTTTTCTCCTCCTCTATTGCCCGTTTCTTTAATTTTTATTTTTTTACCGGGAAAATATTTGTTCAGAAAAACACTTGCCAAGGTGGGCAACTTAATAGCCGGCATCTTCAATATAAAGACTTCCCCTCCCTGGCACAATTCAGCCGCCTTTAACGTTAAATTTACCGCCTGATCAGTTGACATTAGAAACCGGGTCATCTTTTTATCGGTAATATTAATGGCCCCATGCTTTTCGGCTTGTCTCTGCCAGAGAGGAAGAACAGAACCCTTTGACCAAGCCACGTTACCGAACCTTACACAAGTAAATTTAGTGTCTCGTCCCAAAAAGTGGCTTTGATTCACAAACAGTCTTTCCATCATTAACTTGGATATGCCAAGAACATTAAAAGGATTGGCGACTTTATCTGTCGATATGGCTATTACCTTTTTCACTCCATTTTGTACGGCCCCTTCGATAAGGTTCTGTGATCCGATAATATTCGTTTTTACCACCTCGTAAGGATTATACTCGCAAAACGGGACGTGCTTTAAGGCCGCGGCATGAAAAACAAGATCGACTCCATACAAAGCCATGGACAATCTTTCTTTATCCCTGATATCTCCTATGAGCATTCGAACGTTTTTGGGATGCCCAAGTTTTTCCAATAAATGATACTGGCTGTTCTCGTTTCTCGAAAAAACCCTGATTGATCTGGGTTGACACCCAAGGAGCTGGGCCACTAATTCGCTCCCAATACTGCCGGTTCCTCCGGTAACTAAAATCACCTTATCCTTGAACTCGCTAACCGCATTGGTTGTATTTTTAGTATTGGGCATCCCAGTATATCAGCCTCCAGATATTATACCTGGCCCGCCGATTTTTATTGATTTATTATATGCGACTTACCGTGCTCTTTATGAAAATTTATCCCGTAATAACCAAAGCCCGCTGGAGGCTGTATTACTGGGTATTTTTTATAACGTCTACGACCTTATTAGATATATACTTAATATCTTTTTCTTTCAAATCCAAATGGAACGGCAAGGCTAAAGAAGATGCGCTTATTTTTTCCGAAACAGGGAAATTGCCCTCTGTATAGCCAAAATCTTTTCTGTAGAAATCGAAGAGATGAATCGATGGAAGATACGGCTTTGAACTTATGCCGATTGCATTGAGCTTACTTATTACTTCATTCCTATTGATCTTCGGATTCTTAATCACTATAACATAAACGAACCAGCTATGGGTATTTCCTTTTTCAGTCACCGGAACCCGAACAAGATTCGCATATTCCTCCAAATATTTATTATACCAGCCGGCTATCTTTCTCCTTTGGCCTATCATGAAATCTAACTTTGCCAATTGGGTCAGCCCCAAAGCCGCGCTCAATTCATCCATTCGGTAGTTATAGCCTAACTTATTATGATCGAGCCACTGCATATTATCAGATCGCCCTTGGTTCCTTAAGCTTGCGCAGAGTTTATAAATCTTTTCATCGTCAGTCACAATCATCCCGCCCTCTCCGGTAGTCATTTGTTTGTTCGGGTAGAAAGCAAAGACTGCCGACTCGCCAAAAGTTCCAACCTGTTTTGATTTATGAGAAGCACGAACAGACTCACAAGCATCCTCTATGATTTTGAGATTATACTTCTTAGCTAATTTTGAAATAGAGCTCATATCCGCCGGATGGCCGAAAATATGGACAACGAGGATCGCCTTTGTTTTTTTATTTATCTTAGCTTCAATTTTCTTCGGATCCATATTGTATGTCCGAGGATCGATATCCACAAAAACAGGCTTGGCTCCTACGTATAAAATACAGTTGGCCGAAGCAACGAATGAAAAAGGCGTTGTTATCACTTCATCTCCTAACCCGATACCGGAAGCAATCATGGCTAAGTGAAGCCCGGCTGTTCCGCTCGATACTGAACAGGCGTATTTGGTTCCGATTTTATTGGCGAACTTTTTTTCAAATTCTTTATGCTTGGGGCCAAGGCTTAAATCGCCAGAACGCAAAACTTCGAGCACCGCCTGCTCGTCTGATTTAGTTATGTGTGGTTTTGCAATTTTATACTCAACCATTGGTAGTTTATATAAAAGAGGTCCCGAGCGGGACCTCGGCGTTAAATTTTTCGGATCACCTTGGCCGGACAGCCGAAAGCAATGACATTAGCCGGTATATCCTTCGTAACCAAGCTATGGGCACCGACTATGGAGTTCTCGCCGACAGTGACGCCGGGTAAAACAGTTGAACCGGCTCCGATTCGGCAATTCTTTTTCAAATGAACATGTCCGGTTTTATTATCGATGGTCGAGACGGAATATACTCGACATCCTCCGCCTATCTCCACATGATCCTCAATGGTCACGCCGGCCTGAGCCTGGATATAAGTAAATGCACCAATATCGGTATTCTGGCCCAATTTGAAATTATGGACGCCCTTGACCACCCAGTGCCACTTCGTCATTTGTCCGTCTTTTATCTTGGGTAGCTTCCAGCTCTTGAATCTCTGATGGCTCTTTTTAGAAGTCTTTCTTTTTGTTTTTTTCATCGATTTGCTCCGATAAAACGCTCGAATTAATATATAAAAGAATCGTGGCCGTGTAAATATTGACATAATATCTATTTTGCTTTAATATAATGAGGCTTAGGATAGCATCTTAACAAGAAAACGGAGGCTATTGATGGTGATCTGGGCGGTTTCCAAGGATCCCGGCGGAACGGCCGGAGTTGTCGCAGTAGTTAAGGCTTTGCGCCAATTGGGCCATGAGGTAGTTCAATTCGCCAACGGCAAGGCGGTGGAGATTTTCAAAGATGATCCGAGCGTGCTCAAGCACTATCAATCGGCGGTAGAAATTGTTATGGATTTGGATCTGAGAAAGCTTCCAAAACCCGATGCCGTAATAACAAGCATGTGTTCAAAGGGCGGCATAGGTCGAGATCTTTCTTATCTGACAGTCCAGAACAAGCTTGGTCGTTATTTTGATTTCATTCCTACCATCGCTCTTCAGGATTTTTGGGGCGGCGAAATGGTTACATCCTGGGCTAACAAAGAAGGCTACCCTGAATTTATCGTAGTAAACGATGAAATAGGCGCCGACATCGTACAAAAAGCTTGGCCAGGCTACAATAGGGCCAATATCGCTATTACCGGCTTTCCAGCCATGGACAAATATGCCACCTACAATGCCGATGAGGCATCCCGTCAGGCCATGCAAAAACTGAACCTAAGAACAGATATGCCGATAGTCCTTTATGGGGGACAGGGCAATCTCACATCCCACGCCCTTCAGGAATTAGTAACAGCGTTAAATGAGTTAGGCCAACCGGTTCAATTAATCCCCCACCCTCATCCGAGAATGCAAAACGATTACGCCCACGAATACGAACCATGGCAAAAGGCTCTTGAATCTTTCAAGGCAGGAACGATCATCGATTCTTCCACCTGCGACACTTCTTCTTTGATCGCCGCCTCTACGGTTACTGTCTCCATGTATTCGACAATGCTTGTTGAAGCGGCCGTTCTGAGAAAACAGAATATCTCTATCCTTTACAAAGACTTCGGAATGAAGGAACTTCGCAAAGGCACAACCCTAATTGACGAGTTCCCGCTTGCTTCCCTAAAATGTACGGCTAAGGCAACCGATCGGAACCAACTCAGGAAATTTCTCGAGCAGTCATTCCAGAACAACTTAGGCCTGAGAGAAAATCAGGAAAATAACTTCAAGCTCGACGGCAAGAATGCCCAAAGAGCCGCCGAGTTCATCGTATCGGTCGCCCAATAACGACAAAGGAGCCTATAGGCTCCTTTTAATTTGCTAATAGCTGATCTGCTTATTCAACAATCTGGAATCGATTTTTAAATCTTCGAGCACTTGAACGACTCTCGGACCGGTCTTTCCGTCGCCCCAAGGATTCTTTATCTTGGTTAATTTGAGCAGGTATTCTCTGTCGTTCAGCGACTTATCTATCGCAGCCGATATCGCTCTGCGGTCATATCCGACCTTTATCAAATTATCGCCATGTTCCCTATCCTTCTGACGCTCACCCACCTCAACTACGGGGGTTTGAAAAGAAGATGACTCGATCATCGTCCCGCTGGAATTTCCGACCCAAACCGCACACTCTCTTTCAAGAGCTAAGAAATCTTTATAAGTCAGGCTAGGAAAAATTCGGAATTGAGAATTGCCCTTTTCTCGATCTATAACCTCGATAATCTTTCTTCCGCCGGCATCGGCATGAGGGTAAGTCACAACCACGGGCAGATTGAATGTCTTCACCGCCGATAGAGTCTCCTCCATTTGGAATCCGGCATCTTCTATTTCCTCGCTCACCGGATGTTGGGTGACTAAAATGACGTTGTTTTTCGGATCCAGCCCGAGTTTTTTAAATAGTTCCTCCCGCGTAGGCAACTGCTTGTTCAAAATAATGTCTAAAGCCGGGGCGCCGACAACATGTACCCGCCAATCATCCTCACCCATCTTCTTTATTCTTTCACCAGCATCTACGGTCGCCGGAAAGTGAATATGCGAAAGCTTAGTGATTGCATGGCGAGCCAATTCATCAACGGTACTGCTCCTATCTCCTCCGTGAAGTTGGCCGACCGGGATCCTGAGGTAAAGACAGGCAACAGCGGCGCACAGCATCTCGATCCTATCGCCAAGAACCAAGAGAAAATCAGGCTTGTCTTCAGCCAGAGTCTCCACAAATCTGCCCATAAACTCCCCGGTGAAACCGGCAGTTCCAATTCTGTCGTCCGATTTAAAGGTTGCCTCTATTTTTTTCACTCTAGGAAATTCTTTCCTGACTTCATTAAAGGTAAAACCAAAATCTTTCATCAGATGGATGCCCGTAGCGTAAACTTGAAGATTCAATCTTGAGCTCTTTTCAATAGCCCATAGAACGGGTGTCATCAACCCGAAATCCGCTCGAGTACCTGAAATATATGCTATTTTTTTCATTTTATTTCTCCCGTTTTCAATTTGCTGCCGCTTAGAGTAATATAAAAATGCTGATTAGTCAAGGAGGGTGCCGGCTTTAATATCTTTCTTAGATTTTGAGCCGATCAGTTCTGTATGATATTTAGGTGCAAGACCGGTTCCAGGTCTTTTGATCCCTATGTTAAGAGCGGTGAACAGATCCCCTTTCTTAATATCAGACAGTGTCACCACGCTCTTTCTGACTAATGGCAACATTTTGAGTTCGGATACAGTTGGCTCTTTTTTACCTTGACCCATGACAATACCGACATTTCTTATTTTCATCACCATCTCTTTGAATTCTTTCGGATCCGCCGATGCTTTATGGTCCGGCCCATTCATTTTTTTATCAAGAGTAAGATGCTTCTCTATAAGCGGTGCACCCATAACCACAGCCATGACCGCCGTATCATACCCGGCCGTATGATCAGAATATCCGGTCATAACACCAACTTCTTTTTCTATGGTTTTCATGGCATTTAGATTCACCTCTTCCAAAGGGCAGGGGTAATTCGTAGTACAGTGTAAAACTATCAGATTATCGTTCCCCTTTTTGCTTATGGTTTTAACGGCTTCTTTAATTTCTTCCATATTCCCCATCCCCGTACTCAAAATTATCGGCTTATTCAGACGAGCTGCGTATTCTAATACCGGCAGATTATTTAAATCTCCTGAACCGAATTTAAGGGCTGGGACTTTAAACTTATTAAGAAGATCGACGGAAGCAAAACCGCCATGAGGAGTTGATAGGAATATTATGCCTCTTTCTTTACACCTTTTTATAACTTTGGGATACCATTCTTCCTGAAATTCCAATTTCTTAAGCATTGCGAGCTGACTTTGATTCTTGCCCGTATTTTTCTTTTGATATTCGGCCATCTCACCCTCGGCTATAACAACCTCTTCCGCCCTGAATGTTTGGAATTTTATCGCATCGGCTCCGGCATCGGCCGCCGCATCGACAAGTTTAAGCGCCAGATCTAATTTGCCGTTATGGTTGACTCCGGCCTCAGCCATCACAAAAACCGGATAACCTTTTCCAATAAATTTATCTCCAATTTTTATAATTTTTTTCATTTATTTCTCTGGAACAAAAACTTTGCCAACTCGAAATCAAACTTATCATCAATATCCACCGATCTTTCCCGGGGCATCACATAAATACTCGTATTGCCATCCCGTATTTTATTTTTTGTCATAAGAGTTTCGTATTTCATTACATAAACCGTGCCATTTATGATAGCCAGTCGGGGAAGTTCCTGTGATCTTTTCGTCGGGCCAGATTCTTCTTTTAGAAAAAGTTCTGCGGGATTATTATCCATCCTATACATCCATTCCGGCCTCTGACTTATTTCAGTAACAGAAAAGCAGGAATTAGTGTTGGTTTTGAATAAAGTTTCTATAGTTCCGTCCACATCTTCAGATCTGACAAGCGGATTTGTCGGCTGAATCAGAACAACTAAATCCGGCTTGAATTTATCATTTTCCTCAACATATTTAACAACGTGCTGTAAAACAGGGAGGGTTGGCGCCGTATCAGAGGCAAGTTCGGCCGGACGCACAAATGGCACTTCGGCTTTATATTTTTTCGCAATACTGGCTATTGCCTTATCATCAGTCGAAACGACTACCCTGTCGACATATTTTGATTTCCTGGCCGCTTCGATCGCATGGGCAATCATCGGCTTTCCGCCGATCTTCTTTATATTCTTACCGGGTAACCTTTTTGATCCTCCCCGCGCCGGAATAATCACTAAGATCTTTTGAGATCTATATGGCATCGTGAGTTAAATTAACTAAACTAATGTACAATATATTTAAGCTTATGGCTATATTGACATAGGACGCCATAGATGGTAAAAAAATATGAAGTACGCTCCCTATGGGGCGCCATAGGTTCATCTTTTTATAATTGATCCGACGAAAACCTCGGGCGTTAGCACGAGGATGAAGTCAGACCCGGATCCGCCCAGTTGGCGGAGGAAGCAATTATATAGACCCCGAATTTCTTTTCCAAAGCAAATCCCGAGAATAAATCGAAGACATGGGGTATCACGGCCGTTAGGCCGTGGATATCTATTCGTTCTTATAAGCAATGAAATCTACGTGCCGAACGCCACAGGCACCCTTAAACAGGTGCTTGCAGGAGAGTATATATTTCCTGATTTCATCCAGATTAGACGCCTGGACTAAATGTACAAACCGTTTTGCTTCAATAGTAAATTCTGACAATCGAACCTTCAGCGGATTTAAAACCGATACGTTGCTAAAAGAAGCATCGACGGCGTCAATCAACTTATTAAACATAGCCTTATCAAGCGCAGACTTAGAATTGAAATTTGCTACATAGCTGGTTAAATCAGAAAACCTCTTGGCGTATTCCGAGCAACCTTCTTTTAAGTCCTTGATATTCTCCTGATCGCCGTACCTTTGCAATAACCAGGTAGTTTCGGCAATAGTAGCTAACCCCTGAACCTGCGAAATGTCGAATTTGGGTTGGTGATGAACGGAATCTCCGATCAAAGGGAAGGAGAACGGCGGATAACCTGAATACAAGGTCAAACCATTAGCCCCCAGCCAGCTCATAACCTCGTCGACGGATGGATCGTCTTGGTTTTGAATGACCCACCGGTCAAATATTATTGACCTTCGAGTCCGAGGGATAAATGACTGGCTTCGATCAATATCTTCTTTGAATAGTTTTTCACTTACCCGAACCATATCATCCTTTGATTTGGAATGATAATAGACGGCGAAACGCTGAAGCATATTTTGAAACCCTCCGGCCTTATTGGGATCTCCGAAAATCAGAAATCCGCCGGGCTTAAGAAATCCTGCAATTTTTTTAAACGCCCCTTCTTTATCGGCAGTATGGCTTAGAACTCCCCTACAATGGACAATGTCATACTTAGCAGATGATTTATAATCAAATATTGATGAGAGCTGAAATTTATGTTTGCCTGTTTTGGCATAACGCTTAAACACCTGTCTGGCTATGGCCAACGATTTGTCGTTCATGTCTACAAGCGTGCAATTCGCACCCCATCTGGCTAATGTGACGGTATTTTCTCCCGTACCCCCGCCAAAATCAATAAGATCCGCATTGGAAAACATTTTCGGTGGAAATTTAAATAAATCTCGATAGGTGTACAACGCGTTATTCGAATATCTTTGAAATTCTTTTTCGGATTTATCAGAAAAATAAATAGAGGGGATTTCTTCCCTAAATGTTTTCTGGGTAGCCGCCTCAACTCGTTTAATTTTTTTGTATTTTGTACTCATATTTTTATATTGAATTTAATCGCCATAACTTTCAAGTTTGCTTTCTCTAACCGTATCGAGCGTACTGCAATGAATACCGCCCATAAAGTAAGAGTGTCTGAAAGATATGGGTACCGGCGTGATACCGTGCTGTTCAAGAATTTTCATCAAAGGCACCTGAATCTTGTCAACTACTACGTGATTGGGGTCTATGGACAAAAAGTTCATGCCTATCCACGGAGAACTGATAGATCCCAGGCCTGATTTTACTCCCAATTTTTCTAATTCAATATGAACCGGTTTCCTGACTTTCTCATGAATATCGAGTGTTCTTTGCGGCGTGGGAACAATGTCAGAAAAATAGATTTTATCCCACTTTTTAAAAACCGCAGGACACGTTTCTGAATCAACTCGAGTGGCATTGAGCATAACCAAACCGGGACGCAATGCCATGGCGGTAGAATCTATATGGCTTGAACGGTAAATTTCACTGGTCGTATGGACCCGATAATCGCTCCCTAAAACGCTCTGAAGCCATTTGGCGCCAAGGTAATTGCCGGATCTTGAAACAAGGTATAAAAGATCCCGGCCCATTCTCAAAGTATTAGCGGCCTCGAATAAGATCTCCTCTTCGGTAAGCCGAGTATATTTCTGGCCATCATCGTACTGAGATTTACCTTGAACGGTATAGACTTCCATATGATTTCCGGGAATGCGCGGCTTAGGACCGGCGATCCATTTAAATCCCCCTGCTTTGAAGTACTCATACCAAATAGGATACAGGCCCATGGCCTCAAAATACCTGTGTTGCTCCTGCGAAGGCGACTCAATGACATTATCGCCGACTACCAAGTGAAGATCTCTCATATTATAAACATGGTCGCCTACCGCAGAAAAGTATGGAGTTGTAAACAATTTATTATTATGAGAAAGGTCGGGCCTATAAACCTTGGCGCCGAAAGATTTCAAAACATCACAAAGCCCCTCCAAGTCCTCGCTAATTTCATCAACTAGCCACTGGGGATAAGCTTGGCGAGCCAATTTGACAGATTTTTCCAATAACTCGGGAGAAACTAAGCCGTGCGGAAAAACAAGCGGGGCATGGCCTTCTGCCCGCCCGACTATTATTTCTTTCAGCTTATCCCATTCATTATGACTGTTTATTTTCATGGATATTGCGATTTCGATTTCATTTACTTTTTTCCATCATCCTAATAATATTGGCGCTGTCTTCCCTGGCCATTTCGTATTTATGGCCGTTTATTTTCCCCGTTATCTCTCCTGGAAACATATTGGATCTAAAGCCGCAACGAATATTTAACTTTTCAAGAATTCGGAAGGTGTTCAGATCATAAGAATTTACCGGATGAGCCGCGACCAATGGCGGTCTGCTCGTAATGCTTTCTATGTGCTCGTAATTTTTACCGTACTCCATCCGCTGATCTTTATATGCCAGTCCGGCTAACCTGGTCGGATGAGAATAAGAATGAAGTCCGATACCATGGCCTTTGTCACTTAAGTATTTTAAATTCTCGTTCGACATCCACAAGTTTCGGGTTAATGCTCCGATTTTGACACCACGATCTTTTATTATGCCGTCCATTATATACTCGTAGTCGCTTGGTTGCAATACCCTGTCCCTGATAAACCTGAACTTGATGTCGTTCGGTGAATAAAACGGAAAGGTTTTTTGGTAGCGCCGTAAATCGCTTGGGCTTATTGCTTTTTTAGCTTTTTCTCCGAATTCAGAGACAAAAACCTTCTCTAAAAAAACATCATAAAACTCGTCAACATGCTTAAAATTCTTTAAACGAAAGGCTCGATAAACCTCGAGTTTGTTTATCTGCCCTTCAAAGACATTGGAATAAATAAACCAAAAAGCCTTAAGCTTATACCTCTCCAGAATTGGCAAAGCAACATCAAACTGGCACATTAAAGAATCGTCGAATGTGATGCAGATATCCGAGGGCTGTAAACGATTGCTATCAAGCCGCCTTAGCCATTCGGCCGGACTAAGTATCCGGTCAATTCCTATAAAGTTCAAAATACTTTCGAAACCCTCCCTCGATAAAGAACCTTGCCCTTTATAATGCTTCCGTCCGTGAAAGTGATGAAACATTATTCCGTGGGCGATTTTGTTTGTATAGCTCGTATACATACGAATATTGATAAGTTACACACTATCCTCTTTGCAGATGAGCCAAATATATTTCATCGTATATTCTATCCATCGGCTTTCGATATCTGGTTATGTTCAAAACCCGACCGTCACCATATTGAAGATAAATGGTCCGGTACAATCCCAACAACGGCTCGAAAACCAAGCCCCAAAGTTTGCTCGCCAATTTTGTTTTAAAATCACTATTAGCAAAAAAGGTGGCATACCTTAAATTATACATCATATCGAAATAAATATCCGAAAAAAAAGCGATTTTTTTGTTTTCCGAAAAATAAGAAATAAAGCAGTTTTCGACCAAAGAATTATGAGATAGCCCCATAAAGATGTCTTCCGGCTTAATATCAAATCTTCTAATTTGAAGGGCTGTTTTTATGGCCTCGAATAATCGACTCAGCTTAAGAGTATAGGAAATTTTTGGAAATACCGCGATTATATCGAAATATTTTTTGAATTCATCGATGCTTACCGCTCTCCACCGTTTCTGCTTCGAAATAATCAGTCCAGTTTTTCTGGCCGGATCCAGTTGTTTAATCAAGCTTACAAGCGATACCATGGCAGTAATCAGCGCTGGTTCAACTATAATAAACCAGATTCTGCCCTCTTTGTTGTTGTTTAACATATTTTTCATTTTATTCTCTAAGAAATCGTCCTTTCCGAGAAGAGACCTGTTTCCTTTAAGTCCCTGGCCTAAATCTTTAATAAAAAAATCTTCTGGCATACTTTGAAAAAACCATTCACAAGACTCAAAAGAAGCTCTACCCAAAACCGAATCAAAAAGTTTGTAAAAAACATAGGAATTTATCCCGAAATCATAAGCTGATATGGTGGCATTGGACATAACTGAGAACGAATAAGCTATCTGATCCCAATTTTTCCACAAAAAAACCTCTCCAACGGCAGGATCGCTAAGCAACGTAAAAGATTCTAAATTTAGCAGCTTGAACTCGTCTTTTTCGGCAGGATGCGGTTTGTAATAAAGCTCGAAACCGCGACATTCTTGCCGAACATAATCCAGACATTTATTAACCATCGTGACGTAGCGCTCGATATCCAGATCTTTCGGCAGTTGTCCGAAACACGTCCCCCAGAAAATTACCTTCCTTTTTAAAGCCGGCTCGTCATGGTTGATATTCGGCATAAGGAAGTCGTAAGGTAGCGTAACTCTAAAGACATTCTCGTTGTTATCTGACTTTTGAAGAAGTTGCGGATTCATAGTACGGAAAATTAAAGCGTAGAGATGAAAGTTAAAAATTAATGACACTCGCAAAGCTAACTATGTTTTGCGGGTTACGATAATTTTTCATTCCTGCGGGCCGACCCGCAGGTTATTTTTGAATTTTGCATTGATATCCTCAACCAGTAATTTCACATGGTGCGGATAGTGCCGTGTTTTTTCTGAAAGATAATAACTCAAAGGAATTTCTTTCTCCATTCTTTTCTTGGAAAAATCAACCGTAAACACCCTGGTTAGATCTTCGAACTCGTGAATGATTTCGAGATTTCTAAGATATTCGATCCCCTCAAAGTGTCGGCAATATTTATACAAGTTCTTAGGATTTACGAAATGTATCCCGTCATCATAAGCCAAAACAAAAACTGGCTTATCAAAAAGAAGACACTCAATCAACATGGTTGATAACGGACAGATCATAAACTCCATATTAGCCAAGGCCCGGGGATAATAATCCAGATCAGGAAGATCAGAAGGGGTTTTGGATTTTTCCCGGTTATAATATTCCTTGGCCTGGAGATCCAGTACAACATGTTTGAATTCGCTCTCAACAAAATTATCCGGACATTTCCTTTTCTGCCTCATTGGGTGGGGCCGATAAACGATCTTGAGATCTAAATTATTTTTCTCGATATATTCTTCGAGTTTTTTAAGCGCAGACAGCTCATCAAAACCCGTTGAATTTCCGGCAAAAAGTGCATACTTAAAGGGGTAAGGTGACGGATACTCTGATCTGTTCTTGAAATAATTGAAAAACCTCGGCGTTCCGATCGGAAAGATCCTTTCTTTGGGTATTCCATGAATTTCAACGGCATCTTTAACCGCCTGCGGTCCCCAGACCGAAAGAAAATCAGGCTTATAGGTAAAAATGGTCTTGCTCACTAAATTATCCCAGTTATCTACCAGCATCAAAGTCGGTACCCCCTGCTTCTTGGCTGTCTTTATAATTTCAAAAGTAATCCCCTCGTACCCGCTTGAAGGCATTAAAATTACATCCGGCTGAATGCTTTTAATTACAGAGAATAACCGTCTATCGTCCGCTCGGGAGAGGATGAAAAATCGCGTCAGTTCATAAATAACCGGCAATCCAAGAATACGATAGAGAACCTGGCTCCTTTTGCTTAGTCTCATAAATCTGAACTTCAGGGAAGTGCTTCGAGATTCAAACTTTCCTGTATTGATATGAAATAAATGTTTGTGCAGAACTTCTTTGTCGGCAGGATAATCATAGACCGCAACCCTCGATTTAGGCACTCCGAAATCCTTATCCGCCATTTTCTTGGGCACAATAAAATAACAGCTTTCGATTATTTCCGAAAGCGCCGGCGAAGTAATATAGTTCCTGTAATATTCGGGACTTGGGATACTTATGAGGATCTTCATGCCTAAGAAATTTAAATTCGAATATCGAATGTTGAAAAACGAAACAATATCGAATATTGAAACTAAAGAAAACTATCAAACCATCTCAGATTTAGGATTTCTGATTTTCGGGCTTTGTTTAGAATTTCGGATTTCAGATTTCGGATTTTACAACTTCTAACGTTATCGGTTCGAACTTCTTCAAATCTTTTGCTGATTTTTGACCGACTACCATATGGAAGTGGAGTGGCTGAAGTCCTCCGACCGCCAATCCGGGTCTCATTGAGTATAACATATCAGATTTTATAACTTGTCCGGCCGGAATATCCCGTCCGGCAAAAAGAGCCTTGGCAAATACGGCCTTCATGCTTTTCTCTTCGTCTCTGATAACCTTGCCGGAAAAATTCAGGCTCGGCTTTACTTTCTCATGATTTAAATATTTCTGAGCCGCACCGGGATTAGCCTCTATTTTCCTTATCTCTGTAACCATTTTACCAAACGATGCCGAAGTCATGGAAAATCTATGATCGGCCCCCCATAAGCTTCGGGACAGGGAGAAATGTTTTTCTATCACCTTAGCTCCCAGGGCAACGGCGGCCAGGGTAGACTCGATGCCTAAAGAATGATCGGAAAAACCTATGGGGACATCGTATCTTTTCTTAAAAAAACCGATCGTACCCAAATTCAACTCTTCGGGTGGACAGGGATACTTGGAAACACAATGAAGCAAGGCAAGATTTTTGTTTTTCTCCTGGATATAAGAGATTGATCTGTCTATCTCTTCGGCCGTACTGGCTCCGCCGGAAATAATAACCGGTTTGCCGCTTTTTCTGATATGGTCGAGCATAACAAAATCCAAAATATCCCAAGAGGCGACTTTCCACAGAGCCACATCCAGGGAGGACAATATCTTTGCGGCTCCTAAACTGCAGGGCGTAGAGAAAAATGTGATTCCTTCCTTATCGCAGAATTCTTTGAGCGGAATCCAAAACTCTTTAACCGGTGTAGCCTTGGTATTCCTCGAAACCCATTCGTACCTATCGCCCTTAAAGTGCGGGGCTCTTATTTTTAAATTGAGCTGTTCATCCTCGACATTATGGGTTTGGAATTTAACCGCATCAGCTCCGGATTTTTTGGCTAAAATTACCAGTTCTTTGGCGTTCCTCAGATATTCTTTAACCGATTTCTCCTTTTTGGTCTGGATAAAATTCTTACCTATTTCGGCTATAACAAAAGTAGGGGCGTTATCGCCTATCCTCCTACTACTATAAGGGGTTTTAATATTAAAACCATTCATGCTTGATATCAATTTTTACTTTTTACTTTAACCTGCCTACCGGCAGGCAGGAATTTTATAATCGGTTTTTAACGGCCAATTTTGAAAATTAAAAATTCTAAATTAAAAATTTTACTTATAGCCTATAAGAAAATGGCACCTCGACAATCTCCTTCCCGTTTCCATCGGCTCAGACTTAAATAGCTTGCGAAACTCCATAAAATTTCTATAAAGAACGGCCAAGGTTCTTTCGATGGGCTTTGCAACGGGAGTAAAAAGCGGAAGAGGATCGGCGTGAATTATTGAACAATTTTTGAACCCCACAAATTCGGCAGTACGCTGGAACCCGGCCGGGGTTTCTTCTATGCGGAAATAGTCCAGCTTCAGCTCTATTTTCTTATTAACTGCGCCGAGAATCTTTCTATAAATTTTGTTCAAAATCTGAATGGATGTTTTCTTAGGTACATTCATCGATATCATGATTCCTCCCGGCTTAAGGACTCTGTACATTTCCTTCAGACTATCAATATAGTTGGTGAGGTGCTCAAGCAAGCCCATGGTCACCACAATATCGAAACTGTCATCAGCAATGGGAACTTTGGCGCTATCGGCCACAAAAAAAGAACCCTTGGCTCTGTGAAGGTCAAAATTAGCCCGGGCTAAATCAACCCCGCCCTGATCCACATCGAAAAGAGTAACGTCGAGACCTCCGTAGAGATTTAGATAAAGAGAGATGGTTCCCCTGCCGCATCCGAATTCGATGCTATTCTTATAATTCCGGCCTTTAATCAGCCGCTCTATAAGGCGGTAGTAATAATATAAATTAAACTGACGCTGGGTCTGCGGTTTTTTTCCTTTGGGAACGAAGATGGAGAATTCCTCTCCCTTTTTTCCCTTCAAAGCCTCGCTCCACTTTTGTTCAAATAATTCGTTGGCCACCATATATCAATACAATAAAAAAAGAGCCGTATCAATCTTGACACGGCCCGCATAATGAATTTGTAATATTTACTTCCCGAGAAGGTCCTTAACAAACAATCCGGCGCAATACCGATTGCCATCCAAGGTTCCCCAGCGTTTCTTGACCTCCTCGCAAACCTTAACGCTGTTTTTCTTCACTTCCGCGCATCCTTCCAGTATTTCCTCGATTGGCTGACCCCGATAAATTATTCCGATGCCAAGTTGTTCTATCGTCTTATTGTTGAAATATATTTCCGGATCGTCGTTCAAGTCAAAAGCGGGAACGACTAAAGGCGTCCCGGAAATCATTGATAGCCAAACTGAGCCCCAGCCGGAACGGGCAAATTGAAACAGAATGTTTTTGTTCGGGATAATGCGGGGCGAGGCCTTTATACTACCGGGAATAAGATCGGGATTGTTGGTATAAATTTTCGCACCGAATTTACCGGCATTCGCATAAAGATCGCCTAATCCGGCAATTCCGCTTACCGTTATGTATATGCCTCTCTCGACGTTATCGTTATTAACTGCGGGCGGAAGCATGATGGGCGGAACTTCGACTTCGGTTTTGCAACGAGGACTTCTGTCTTTGAGATGTGCGAATGTTGCCGGATAAGCGAGGCAGTGAATTCTATGGCCGCTCTCGGCCAATCCGGCGGTTTTTATACCGGCATTCAGAAGCCCCTCGGGAATCGCCAAACCCTTGATCTCTCCGATTCTCTCCAATATCTCCCCGATGAAACCAAAAGACGTGAAATACGAAGGCGCAATATCATACCGGACCCGGGGCGAACGATTGAGTTCCACGACAATGCTATCGCCATATTTATTTTTAAGATACCTATGTATTGATTCCGAAGTTTTTTCAAAATTATCAACCCACCCCCCGAGAGATTCCAAATAAGAGCCCCCATCGTAGAAAACGCCCTTCAGGATCGCTCCCAGCTCCGGATCAAGCACTATTTCGTCCATGCGGGTCCCGAAATCTTCAGACATAATCCTTTTTTGCTTATCACCGTAAACCAAGGGAACAATAATACCGAATCTTTTTTCTCCGGCCTCTTCAAGCCTGTCGTTAAAAGACAGAGCCAGTTCAGTAGTCCTTAGATACGGCCCGTTTCCATAAGCAAAATTGGTGATGGCAAAATCTTTCAACTTCATTTTCGTCCTTTTAAAACTTCGCTGTCTTTATAAATACAACAAATAATCGTGCATGTAAAGAGAACAAAAATCCTCTTGATAGAGGATTCAAATCATTAAACGACGTTGGCGGGCTCGTTTTTTCTTCCCAAGGATTTCCTAACAAATTCCCAGGTTCCTTTGTCCATCAAGGTAAAGGCAATAAAGAAAAACAAGATTCCAGAAACTTTGCCCGCAGTCAATGATTCGTTGAAAATCAGTACTCCGCCAAGCATTGCCGTAACAAGATAAGACCCGTTCATGACTAATTTCTTTAGAGCGATACTGGCTCCGCCCTTATAGCTCAGGAGGTTGAAACTCCACATGCCGACGATGATAAAGCCCATCAGAGCGGAAATCAACCAAATCTTCTGCATACTGACGGAAAAATCAGTGAAAACACTCAGGGATCCGACGATCAGCAAGCTCACGACTCCCGAGATTAAGGTGGTCAATCCGCCCCAAAAGTTTTTCACAAAAGGATCTACGGCTTTGTTTTTCTGGGTGATTCCCTGATTAACGGCCGCTAAAAGCGCAGTGGCAAGAGACAGCCAAACCCAAGTCGGACTTTTGAACGCTTGCGATAGAGACGGGAAATCCAGAACGGCATAGCCGGCAAAGATAGCCATCAGCACTCCCATCCATTGCCTGAAATTGAGCTTGTGACCGAAAAAGACCCGATCAATGATCGCTCCCGGAACAATGGAAAGAGTGATGATAAAAGTATTAACTCCAATATCCCCGTTAAAAACAAAGACCACGAAAGATAGAGTCGTCATCACGAAAGCGACAAAACCAAAAGCGCACGAAAGCGTAACCTGAGAAACACCGGGAAACAAGGATTTGCCCTGCCTTGTCACCACCGACAAGCCTACTAACACCTGCACAATCGAAATGACTGTCGTTGCAAAGACAGCATTGATCCAACTGCTCGCCGTTACTCCGACAACTTTCTGCAGAAGCTTCGTAGAAGTCTTGGTTCCGGCCTCTGCTAATGTCCAGCGCATCCACCTCTCGCCAACCTGCATAACCTCTCCTTCGTTTTAAACGATCAAAGTGTCCAGATGATATCAATATTTTTGAGTTCTGTCAAACGTAAACCGTCACAACTAAAAAGCCGCCGATTTTCCGGCGGCCTTCGCTTATTGGCTATCTTTTTGGATTTTTATAGATGAGAAGTCGGGCCGTTCCTGATGCGGTGTGCATATGGGGAACACCGGCCGGAATCCACAAAACATCGCCAGTACCGACTATCACTTCAGTACCGCCCGCGATACTCTTCCCCTTAATCTCCCGCTCATCCTCGCTGCCGTCAGCAAGCTTCTTGAAATATGGTTCGACAAGCTCGCCCCCGAGAGTAAAAATCGCCTCGCCCTCAAGGCCAATCCAAAGATCCTCTTCGTGAGTGTGGATCTCGGGGAGACCATCCTTAACTTGATGATCTTCTAAAATCCCAAAGGGGCGCTCAGAAAACCCATTGAAGGGCGGAATCATTCTTTTGCCTGCAACGGAATCAACGGAAAGAGCCTTATCTATCTCTGCCCTCTTAATATGTACGAATTTATTTGAATCCAATGCCATAATTTTACCTCGCCCTGTTTATGTTCTTGATCAATGGTATCGAGAAAATTTGAGATGTCAATGCGGGAATACCCGATTATTTAACCGCCCTGAATCCATATCCTTCGGTATATTCGTTTGTTGAAGAAAAGGGAGATATGGAAAAGGCTAAAGAATTCAAAAGCCTTATTATTTTCCAAATAACTTTAAAAAGTAGTTTTCTGCCTAAAGACGGCTGTATACGATAAATATTATTAAAAAAGACGGTTGTAAAAGTTTTATTTACATCAAACATTTTCCCTAAAGGCATGACCTTATAAGAACTGAAGTTGCTTAAAAACCTTTCCAACATATAGTTTGTATACCTGTAAAAATCATAGGGTCCTTGATGAACTACGCCCAGAAATGGGACAGTTCCAAGCAACAGTCCGCCCGCTTTCAACGTTCTAAGACATTCTTTAACCAATAATTCCGGCTCGGGGGTGTGTTCTAAAACGTTGGACAGAATAATAATATCCACGGATCCGTCCTTTACAGGAAGCTGTTTCGTAATATCGGTAATTATCTGAACATGTTCATGAGGATAAAAATCAAGACCGATATAATCATATTTGAGCAAGAGGTCTTTGAATTCTGTCTGACCGGCTCCGATGTCAAGTAGTTTTCCCGAGGGAACATTTTTTAAATATTCCTCATAAAAAGCAAAGTTCGCCTTTCGCCAGCTTGACCAGCGTTCTTTGGGACGATAATGTATTTTTACATCGGACGGCGGATCAATAAAAAATATTTTGTCCTCAACGGTACGGTAACTGTATTGTGGCTGGAGTATTTCCTGTATTGATTTTTTTTCCATCGAAGTATTTTAGCCGCTCTTCTTGCAGTTTTTCCTGACTAATTCCGCAATAAAATCCTGAGTAATGCGGGTGGCATCATAGGTCGTTCCGCCGATATGGGGAACGATGATGAGATTGGTATTTTTCTTGGCATATTCCATTAATTTATTATCTTTTAAATGCCCGCTATCGTCCTTTTCGTCCCACATGACATCAATGGCCGCTCCGGCAATCCATTTCTTTTCAAGGGCAGATTCCAGTCCTCCTTTTTCAATCAGCTCGCCCCGGGCAGTATTGATCAGATAAGCCGTCGGCTTCATCATTTTTAAATGATCGTCTTTAACCAAACCGTAAGTTTCATCATTCAACAACACATGCAAAGAAACAATATCTGAATTTTTAAATAAATAGTCCATCGCAACCTTTTTGGCGCCGTATTTCTTCATTTCCTTTTGGCTTACGGCCGGATCGTAGGAAATCACATTCATTTTAAAAGCGACGGCATATTCGGCCACAATCTTGCCTAAACGACCAAGGCCTAACAAGCCGATTGTTTTACCCATAAGCTGATGGCCCACCCATTTATTCGGCGTCCAGTTTCCGTTTTTTACATCATCAAAAGCCCAGGGAAGATTCCTGACCAAAGCCAATAGTAAACCCCAGGTTTCTTCGGCGGTAGAGGGAATATTTCTCAAAAACAACGTTTCGCCCCTTAAAGATATGACCTTGACTCCTCTCTTTTCGGCATAATCCACGTCTATATGATTAAGGCCGGTCGTGGAAGTAGCGATTATTTTCAAATTCGACATCCGGTCAATCAAATCTTTTCTGACATTGAGCATAAGCCGAATAACTATTATATCTATCTTGCTTAAGAATCGGTCCCTGTCCGGTTGTGAAAGTTCCGACACGCTTTTAGCGACTTTGTCACCATCGGAACTTCTACTACCGGGAAACCAAAAGTAAACCTCCCCTAAGGTTTTATAGACTTTTACCGCTTCCGGAGAATAATTTGATTCGGCAATTAGAATAATCATGCTATAAAGAAGTTAAATTTTTAATTTTAGAATTTTTAATTTTAAAAATTGATTATAAAATTGAAAATTAAAAAGTAAAAAATTATCTGATCTTCCCTTTTTTCATTAGAAACTCCGCGAACTCCCAATCGAATAGAGTATCTAAATCAACTAATTCTCCTTCAAGGAAAAGAGGTAAGATATTTTTCCCACACATTGATTTCTTTTTCATCAACGTATTGTGCCTCATAACATCAACTTGGCCATAGTGGTTGTAGGCTTTGGGAAGTTTCTGACGAGGAAGATTATACGCCTCATCTACTCCGGGGATAGTAACGACTGGTTTAATAAATTGGCCTTCTTCGGCCAAAAACATCTTGTACGGCGTCACCGGAGGCAGCCCAACGGTCCAAACAGAATCGGCTTCCGGATTACCGGCGAGCATTTCTACGGCTTTATCGATATCTGAAGTTTTACGAAAAGGATGAGTCGGCCGTAAGTGAACGACAAAATCGGGCTTCCAATTCTCGTTCTTTTCAAGCCACTCAACCGCATGAACGAAAACCGGATAGTCGGTCGTGCTGTCTTCGGCTAATTCTGCCGGTCGCGTAAAAGGAACTTCGGCTCCGTATTTTCTGCCGACATCGGCAATCTCTTTATCGTCAGTGGAAAGGATGAGCCGGTCAATGTACTTGGCGGCTTTGGCTTTTTCAACCGTATGGGCAAGCAAAGGCTTGCCTCCAAGCAGTTTAATATTTTTCTTAGGAATAGACTTGGAACCTCCGCGAGCAAGAATAAGACCCAATACTTTATACTGTTTATACAATTTATGTAAATTCGAAATCCTAATATCGAAATCCGAAACAATGTCGAATATCGAAATTATAAATTCCTAAACTAAGATTTAACCAAGATAGCGCCTAAAATATTCATCAACTCGCCAGCTTCTTTTACTAAATCGTCTTTTTCGTTTATTTGTTCTGAAGTCGGTTGAGTCAACTTTAACCAGAAGACAGTTTCCTTGGCCTCTTTCTTAGATATCTTGATTCTCATTCTAAAATCTTTCTTACTCATAGCCTCGTTAGCTTCGATATAATTAGCTCCGATTGAACCACCAGAACGGACCAATTGCTTTCCGTTTTCAAAATTAGGAGTATCCTTCGGCAATTTACGCACATAACCGTTAACTCGTTTAGCAAACAGTAAAGACCGCTCTTCCAAATCATAAGGTTTTTTAGCTTCGTTCATGATTTTATTTCTAATTTTCTGGTTTTGTTTCGAGTTTCGAATTTCGTTATTCGAGTTTTTTTACAACCTCTTATACTCCACTCCTTTGACTTTGGCCACGTCTTCTCTATTATATATTCCCCAAGTATCAAATAGAAATGCCGGCTTATTAGTCAACTGGAGAGCGCTTCTTATGTCTATTTCTCCAAACGCCGGATTGTTATTCATAACCACGACCACGTCCGCTCCGGTAAATCCTGTTTTAAGGTCGCCGGCATACCTGAGCCCATGATTCAGAATATCTTCCCGCCTAACCGCAGGATCATAAACATGGATATTCGGAATATTCTTCTTCAGTTGATCTGCGAGCTTAACCGAATACGAACCCCTGATATCGGAGGTAACAGGCTGACCCTTGAACGCAAAGCCCATCATAAATACCTTGGGGTTGCGCAGATTTGGTTTTCCGGCCAAGAACCTTTTGATCTCCCGGGTAATAAAATCGAGCATCAAGTCGCTTACCGATCGGGCGTGCCTTACCAGCAACGGATCGTAGTCTTTGGTTTTGGCGCTTTCGATAAAAATAAATGGATCCTTTTCAAGGCACGCTCCTCCGACTCCTGGCCCAGGCAAAGGGACATTGCTTCTTGCATATCCACGATTAGCAGCCTCGATCACCCGGTGAGTATCGATGCCCAAACGATGGCAAATCAGGGACAGTTCGTTGGCAAAGGAGAAGGTAACATCTCGATAAGTATTGTTGATAAGCTTAACCGTCTCTGCCTCTTCCAGAGAGTCCACCAAGACCGTCGAATGGGTCATATGGCCGAAAAGGGTCGCCGTCAAATCGGCGCTTACGCGATTAATTCCTCCAACTACCTGAGGAAGGTTTCTCAATTCCTCAAGAGCCTTGCCCTCTATGGTTCTTTCAGGGGCAAATGAGACGAAAAACCCGTCACCGGCCTTAAGTCCGGAAAGTTTCTCTAAAATCGGCACTACAAAATTTCTGGTCGCGCCGACCGGAACAGTCGAGCGTAAAATCACGCAATCTCCCTCCTTCAGCACCTTCCCGATCCTTTCTGAGGCATTACGCAAATATTTGAGGTTCGGTTTTTTATTACCGTCTAAGGGAGTGCCGACAGAAACAAAATATACATCGCAATTATTGGCTCCTTTGAAATTACTTGCAATCCTTAAATTCTTGCTTAAGTTGTCTTTAAGCATTCTTTCCAGGCCGTTTTCGTAGAAGTGAGGCTTGCCTCTCTGCAAAGATTTCCTAACCGCGGGAGCAATATCAAAACCAATGACCTTGAACCCTAAATCGGCCAAGGTAACACCGAGCGTCAAGCCCACATATCCCAAACCGACAACTCCGATCTGCCTGAACCTTACATCGCTTTTCCTCCATAAATCATAAAAAGAGACTAAATCTAAAACCTTTTTATCTTTATCGACGATGATAATTTTGCTTAAGCGGTCGCGATGGAGCCCTTCTTTTCTTATTTTCTCCGAAGCCAATGAGAGTATCGCTTCGCTCGTTGTCGGACCCTGAACGACAAAGGGCTTACCGTTCATCAGAGCGGAAATCCGATCTTCCATTTTTGCTCCTCCAGCAAGTCCTCTTCGAATGTCGCCATCAGTAGCAATACCGACTAACTTACCATCCTTTTCGGTAATCAAGACAATCCCCCCGGGAAGCTTGGTTTGGGCTGGCTTATGCAAAACTAATTTATCCAGCACCGCCTTGATGCTGTCATCCGGCCGTACGCAGATTTTAGAAAGATTTGGATTCATCCCGTTAGAGCCAGGAAGCGCTTAAGCCTGTTTTTGAGGTAGCGCTTGCCCATGCCAGTTTTAAGATATTTTTCTCTATTTTTAGCATCTTGTTTGTTTTTAGACGCTTCATAATATATTAATTCAAATGGTCCTCTGCCTTTTGTCCACGACTCATACTTTCCTTCATTGTGTTCTTTCAAGCGCTTCCGTAAATCCACCGTAAAGCCTGTATACCAGTGCCTATCCTTTGTGCTTTGTAATACATAGACATGGTAGTACATTTTGGCTCTAACGGGATTCATTTATTTTTGTGCTCGCTTTTAATTTTACCATCGGGCCTATTGGTATCATCGTTGATTCTGACAACATCGTCGACTTCAGGGGTAGAAACCTCCTGAAGAACCAGATTGGTTATTGCAGCCACTCTGTGCTTTCGGGGCGGTTTAACTGTAAAAAAATCGTCGCTTTTCATATTTTTTTTCAAAACAACGCCGCGATCGTTTTCAAGCCAAATTTCAGCCCTACCCTTGATGATATAGTTGGTTTCCATCTTCTTCCGGTGAAACTGAAAACTGGTTCTAAAGCCTCTGTTGATGTAAATCCTTTTGTAGCAATAATTTTTATTTAACTCTAACCAGACCTCCCTGCCCCACGGTTTATTGACAATTTTTGGAAACTTATATTTCATAATGATCTATTACGCTCATCAATTCATTGATTATTAATTCCCTGATATCTTCGACTCGGCCTAATTGTTCTATTATTCTCTTATAAGAATCGGATGTAAAGTGGTAATGGCCGGAAATTAAAGAGCATAAAAATTTGTTGCTGTCGTCGCTGCCATGAAGCCACTTCTGCCATTTCTTGCCATGATAAGCCTCCTTGATAAAGTCTCCGAAATCTATTCCGTACATTAAACATCTGCTCAAAACAAAGTTTGTCTGCACTACGCCGAGTTGCGGAGCTATGTTAATGGCGTTGACAATCCCCTTGCGCAATGCCAGCTGATCTTTGTCCAGATAATCTCCGTTATGTTCTTTCAGGCTCATCCCCTTGTCAGAACAAATCCTGGATATTTTTTCCACGAATTGTTTGTTGAATTTTCCAACCTGGTTTATCTCTTTTGTCAGGCTTCCGGTTTGCACCACGTAAAAATCGGGGGAACAAAAACTTTTAAAAAAATCCATCTCTCTTTCAATCTCTTCGGCGTTTGAAAGATTATAACTAACGCCGGCATTTTCATCAGTGCCTACTTCCAGGAAAATATCTGGTTTTAGGGAAAGGCAATGCTCGATTGCCTTTTTTGATGCTTCGAACTGCTCATCTTTGCTTCCTCGAAAATGGCAAAAATCGATATGAATAAGATCGAAGCCGTTTTTGATATCGTCTTCGATAGTTTTATAGGTATCGTCAAGATCATATACGCCGTTAAATCCGGGACCGCAGTGATCTCTGCAAATATAAACCTTGGCCAAACCGTACTGTTGTCTCATCTGGTCTATAAAAGACTTGTAATTTTCGGTCTTCCAGCCATTAACATACCCGCCCCGCCAGTCAATTTGATTTTTAGATGCAATGAGCATGAGCGGCTTGCGGTAGTAGTTAGAGTACCTAAACACGGCCTCAATCACCTCTGAGCTCATAGGACCGATACCCAATGTTGAATCTATTTTATGCTCTTTTTCCATAATTGACGGTCCTAAGGGTCTTATAAAGCATGTTTTTGCCGAGATAGTACACCATGTGGTCAAAAGGGTCATTGTGCAATGGAGACATATTCAAAAAAATAAGTGCGGTAATGATCTTGATTTTATTTAAGTCAAAATCATGACTTTTTAGAAATAATTCGTATTCGTCTCGGGCATCGTTAAGATTGCTTTTAGTATAAAAATCGTAATAAACGTCCGAACCGCTCATGTTAAAAGAAAACATCCCGTCCTTCATCAGCTGGTAGGACACTATGGTACCTCCGTAAAGCTTGGCCAAGTCATAATAAATATCCCCCGCATGCGTAAGTCCCCCGAAATCATGCCGCCAGTCCAATAAAACAAACTTGGCATCGGGACCGGAATTGTTGGCAACCAAAATATTGTCAAACTGAAGGTCCCCGTGAAAATTGGTTGGAATGCCGTCGGTAATATATTTCCAGTCTATTTGAGACAACAGCTCTTTCAATGACGGGGTTTCCGTCCCGTTTATATTGTTTGGGGTATCCTGCAAGCCCGTCTTATTATAAAAATCCTGCAATCTTTTCTCGGTTTTATCATAGTAAAACCTCTGACAAGTTGATAAAAATTCCTTTTTTTCCGCAGAGGGTAACTCGACTCGTTGCCACAGATTATGGTATGCCCAATTGAAAAAGTCATTTGCGATTTTCGTGTTAAGAACGCTATAGAGAGTGGCGCCGTCAACTTTTTTATAGCTGTAAAAACCGCCTTCCAAGCCTATAAGCTCCGGACAAAATTCAGATAAACTTTTTTTCGCTCTGGCATACCTGTTGCTTGATACTTCGGCATCGGCAAAAAACTTAATTACCCTGTCATCGATAAAATAAAGAAATTCATTTCCCTTGCTGAAATCAAATTTTTTATCACCGCCCATAAAATTTCTGTTAGTTTCTGCGTAGCTGTTGAGGGCGCCCGTATCAAACCAAGTGAAGCCGATCGGCACCAGTTTTTTCTCGATCAATTTATTGAACCCATTTGAAACCTGAACTTCGCCGCCAATCAAATTTTTATCCTTTTCCAAAGCTGAAAAAAAATCTTGGTAGTCTTTAATACCTGCTAAACCGATGAAGGCAAAACGATTATCGGTTTTGATTTTGTCATCCAGTTGGCAAATTAAGTTATTTTTAATCTTGACGGTACAATATTTCTCCGTTTCTTTAACGGGAGCGATTCCGAACCAATTTTTGTCGGGTAAAGGAACATCTTCGATTACTAAAGTATCGGCTGCAAAAAAAACGAAAGGAGAGTTTAGGAATTTTTTGCACCGCAAAAGAGAATATCCCGGCCCTGTACCCGGACCCATGTACTTATCTACATCGACAAGGGTCAGAAGCCTATCCGGATGAGCTAAGGATAGGTAATTTCTAATAGTTTCCTTCTTATGGCCTACGGCGATTATTATTTCGACATCTTTAGGAAATTTCTCAATGATATGCGAAATAACACCCTTATAATTTACGGGTAGAATGGCCTTATTAACGTGGTCTGACAAGCTCCCCATGCGAGAACCGATGCCCGCAGCCAAAATACAGACCTTGTAGTTCATGATGAATCGCAAGAAATAGGATTTCGGGGACCGAGCCGTCATCTAATTTTATGACGCCGATCCTCCCTATTTCCTTAAAAATTCTTTATACTTTTAACATTAGCACTGTGAGTAGGTTTTTTCCAGTGCATAATTATTACTGCTTCTTCTTCCGCCAAACACCCGCTTCGTTAATCTTTATATTCTTCAGGTCGATAGGCTTAAAGAATTTCTCCATTATATGAAGGCAAGCTTCTGCCACCGCACTGTCGCCGCCTCGCGAGAAAGTTACGAAATCCGCCCTTTCTTTTATTTTATAAAATGCATTGGCCGGCGCGATACCATACGCAACTTCATCGAAAACTGATCCGTCAAATATACCGTCGCCCATATATATAGTCTGTTCGGGATTGAATTTACGCTTGATCCACTCAACCCTTTCAAAAGTACTTACCAACCATAGAGGAAACCTCATATCTGACACGATTCTTTTTCTGGTAATCTCAAACCCTCTTTTATCGCCCGAAATCATGCAAATATTCAGATGGGGTTTTATTAACAATAGGGCATCGTGATCATCGGGACCAAAAACTTTCATAACCTTCCCCTTGTCGGTATAGTAATACTGGCCATCAGTTAAGACGCCGTCTACATCGATAATAAAGTTCTTTGGTTTCTCGTTTTTATTTCCCATAGATAAAAGTACATCATATTTAACTAAAAAAATAAAGACTTGACTTTTTAACAATATATCACTGTAATATCTTGGTTGTCGAAGACCAGTTGTCCAACAAGCGGCCGCTCGCTGAAGCTCAATCCGACCACCTCAGCAATTCTATTTCACTACGAAAACAAAACCCGCGCATTAAAATTTAGCTTGGGTTGACTGCCTGTGAATATCCGAGATATACTGAAGAAATAGCGCCTCAAATCAAATGAAATTTTTATTGCCGCTTAGGGTACTTCGTAAAAAAGAAAAAATATTTTTATTCTTTTTAAATTGGGTAGAAAAAACTAAAGGCAAGTTTATGACTCTTCATGCCAGGCCGATGTACGCTTCCGGGATTGAAAGCAATTCCAAAATAATCGGCAGCTACCCGAAAACGGCAATTGTAATGCAGGGTCCAATTCTTAAGGCTAACGATTTTACCCTTGAAACCGTAAGAATCTACAAAAAGCTTCACCCTAAAGTTCTGATCATAGTATCGACGTGGAATGATGAGGATCCGGCCTATCTTGATAAAATTCGCCAAGAAAATGCGGAGATTGTTTTAAGTGAAAAACCGAGAGTAACCGCTCCTGCAAGATTTTTCAACATTAACTTTCAAATTGCTTCCACGATAGCGGGTATCAAAAGAGCAGAAGCATTGGGAACCGAGTATGTTTTAAAAACCAGGAACGACCAGCGCATGTACTCTCCGGGTCTTTTTGAATACCTGCACAATCTCTTAGAATACTTCCCGCCGGAAAATTCTCAAAGAATTTTTATGAAAAAACGCCTGGCGGCTTTGGGAGCAAGATCCGGAGGATCCAAGCTGTATTATTTATCAGACGAGCTGCTTTTCGGCAATATTGAAGACATGGTTCGGTATTGGCAGATTAATTTAGTTAAAAAAGATACTGAGAACTTTTCCAGCGTGGAGGGCTATCTATTCTCTACTTTCTTGAAAAATATTGGCCGAGATATCTTGTGGACCATTGAAGACTCCCATGAAGCTTACGCCAAATACTGCGTAATCATCGACCCTCTGTACGCAGATTTGTACTTTCATAAATATGAAAGGCATATGGAATACCGGACTCCGAGATACAAACACATAAGACATCAGCCTCTTTTTTTCTTAGATTGGCTAAAAATATATAATAATTACAAAAACCGACAGACACCCGTTGCGTAGACCATGGGACTGTTTTAGGCGAAGCTTCAAAAACTTACCACAATCCAATCATTTTAAGACCTTTCCGATAAAACCTCATCGCTAAGTTAGGAGATTGCCATCGATGATATATGTGTCCATATTTTAACCTTATACTGCTGTTGTCGGCGATCATTTTTAGCGTTTCGAGGTAATTCGGTTTTACGGTTTTATTGCTTCCTATCCGTCCGCTTCTTGCAAATATAATCATTTTAGGAAATTTTAACTTCCTCATCTCTCTCCCTGACGGACTTACATATCTGCCGTCCCGGTAATTAATGATGTTAAATCCGACTTGGTCCAGAAAATATTTGATGGACTCCCTATAAAACATGAAGGGATGCAAAATCTCTGAAACATATTCTATCGGATAAGCCAATAAAGGGTTCATCGGGTCATGAATAATTAAGATCAAGACCCCCCGTTCAGATAACAAGCTTTTTATTTTTTCCAAATTTCCCCTGGGATCCAAGGTATGGTTGAGCGCCTTGGAGAATAGTATGACATCAAATTTTTTGCCCGGGTTCCAGTTCTCTAAAATTCCGGTATACACCTCTGCTCCGGTCTTTTCCTTTGTATATTCGGCGTGCTTTACTATCGGTTCAAGTCCGTACAATTTTGCCGAAGGATAAATTTCGCCTAAACATTTTAAGGCCCCGCCGCAACTGCACCCTACATCGAGAATACTTTGAGGCTGAAAACCAATATTCTTCCGACATAGTAAGGCGGCATTTTTAAAAAAATAATTGTATTGATTTTGGAATAACTTATTATTACCCGCATCTGTCCCGTCAACCGCAATCCTGTAATCGGCCCGATTCATTTCTTCATATTGTCCTTTGGCCGGTCGGGGGTTTAAATAAATTAAACCGCAATTTTTGCAGACAACCGTATTTATATCCAGGCCGAATCTTTCTTTGCCGCAAATAATTTGAGTCTCATTTTTACCGCAAAGATTACAAGGTAAAGATTCCATTTCAGCAATATATTTTTTTAAAATATTAACCTCGTCCATAATTATTTACTTAAAAGGTTATTATAAATTTGAACTTGCCTATCCATTAGAGAATTTAGATCAAAGCGATCCCGAACCTGTTGTCTGCCAAAACGACCAAAACCGGGCCATAGCTCCGGATGATCCATGCAATACAGTACCTTCTCGGCTAATGCCATATAATCTCCTTCCGGAACCATAAAACCGTTTTTGCCATCAACTATCTGCTCGTTAAAGGCACCGTGATTAGTGGTGATGCATGGAAGACCGGTAGCAAGGGCTTGTAGGACAGAAGTGGTCATCTAAAAAGTTTAAAATGTAAAGATCAAAGTTAAAAATTAAGGATACTCGCAAAAGTCGGTTAATTTCGCGAGTTACAATAATTTTACATTTTGATTTTTAAATTTTTCATTAGGTTATTCCTGGTCTCCGTCAGACGCCATCTTTGACGGCTGAAGGTACAGATGCATACCCATTAAATATTTCATTGCATCTTCTATCTTCATGTATCCTTTATAAGAGACGACATCATCCAAATCGAGGTCTGTGGTCATTTTTCTAAGCTTTTGATCAAGTTCTCCGCCTCCGATAAAACTGAAATGAAACTTCCTATTCGCCTTCTGCTTTACGATGGCTAAGGCCCTTAGAATGTCGTCAAATCCCTTTTTCTCCACAAACCGGCCCATCGCCGCAATTTCGAATGTCTCGCCGGGAGAAATTGTCCTCTCCTTAAACGGATGCGCGTCAACATCAATCCCGAATATCGACACGGTGTGAACTCTTTTTTCGTCAAACCCCATATCTACTACGCGTTTTCTCATATAATCCGACATGACGATAAACTCCGAATCAGTCTTCTTGAGCCTGTCGTAAATATGAGGATTTTCTTTTACCCTCCGGCTCACGTCCTGTCCATAGAAGGAGGTCAGCAGTTTACCCTTGATTCCGGCTATATCTCTTATGGTCAAAAACCGAGCGGCTATAACTCCGTCATGGAGATGGATAAGATCGTATTTTTTGCCGGCAAAAGCTTCAGACCAGAAAAGAAATTTCAGAGATAGGGCATTCCGGCCGTATTCCCCGACATTCAAACTTTTGAATAAAGTTCCCGGAGAAACTAACAAAAGTCTGATAATTTTCGGCAGAGCCAAAGCGATTCTTACGATTTTGTTCTCGGGCATCCCTATATACCTCGTCCGCTCAGACATTTTATATTTACGATAAACATCGGACACATTCTTTTCGTCCTGACGTTCAAAAGAATAAATATCCACGTCAAAACCCCGATCTAAAGCACCGGCGACTTGATTGATCATCCAGGTTTCAGACACGGCTGGAAAAACTCCGACAACAAATGCTATCTTCTTCATACCAAAATTTAAAATGTAAATATCAAAATTAAAAATTCAGGATACCCGTAAAAATCAAGGGGTTTTACGGGTTACAATAATTTTACACTTTGATTTTTGAATTTTTCATTAGAATTAGAATGCGTTGCACGCCTCAATCACCTGTTCTATCTGCCTTTTAGTCATCGTTCCATAAAGGGGCAAGCTGATAACCGTATCATGTATCTCTTCGGTTATCGGATACTTTTGACTCTTCCATTCTTTAAATGCCTCCTGTTTGTGGGGCGGGACCGGGTAATGAATGAGGGTTTCGATCCCCTTCTTCAGCATATGCTCGGCAAATTGCTCTCTGTCTTTTGCTCTGATAGCGAAAAGATGCCAGACATGGGATTTCTTATCTTTAACTTGAGGTAGGGCAATCTTTTTATTTTTAATACTCTCCAGATAAAGGTCGGCTATTTTCCTGCGCTCGTCATTATCTTTGTCTAAATATTTTAACTTAACCGAAAGAACCGCGGCTTGCAGTTCATCTAAACGGCTATTAACGCCCTTGTAACGGTTGTAGTATTTTTTATAGCTCCCGTAATTTCTTATAGCGCTGACCACCTCCGCCAACTTAGGATCGTTAGTGGTCACAACCCCCGCATCACCTAAGGCACCAAAGGGTTTTGAAGGGTACAGGCTGTGTCCGGCGGCATCTCCCAAATTTCCAGATTTTCTCCCCTTGTACTCGGCGCCGTGAGACTGAGCTCCGTCTTCAATTACTTTTAGATTATATTTATCAGCAATTTTTCGAATTTTATCCGAATATCCGACCCGTCCATACAGGTGCACCACCATGATCGCTCTTGTCTTATCGGTGATCTTCTCCTCAATCAGATCCGGATCGATGTTGTACGTCGCCAGATCAGGCTCAACTAAAACCGGCTTGAGCCTGTTTTCAGTAACGGCAAGTATGCTGGCAATGTAGGTATTGGCCGGAACGATGACCTCATCGCCCTCTCTCATGATTCCCATTTCTTTGTAGGCACGAAAAATCAGAATGAGCGCATCGAGTCCGTTGCCCACCCCTACCGCATATCTGGTTCCACAGTACTTGGCAAATTCTTTTTCGAATAAGATTAACTGTCTGCCCAAGATATACCAGCCGGAATCAAAAACATTCTCAATAGCCTTCATGAGTTCTTTCTTCATTGGAGCATTCAAACTTTTTAGATCCAAAAAGGGTATCATCTACTTAAATTAGAAATTAGAATTTCGAAATACGAAACAATATCGAAGATCGAAACTCCAAACATTTGAATACCCCGCACGCCCACCGGCCACCCTCTAAAAGCTTCGGGCTTATTGTTTGTTTCGAATTTCTTGTTTCGCTATTCGGATTTGATCCTATGGTTAATATACCCTAAATACATGCTTTTTCAAATCGTCAGGTAGTAGATGTTTGAGTGGCTTTGCCGTGGCAATTTTCTTTAGAAAATTGCATCTCAAACATTCACTACCCGACAAATCAAAGAGCAGACTAATCAGTCTGCTCTTGGGGGACACTTTAATTAACTTATAACCCTCGGATCCGGAAGCGGAATAACAAACTTCGACTTCAGGCCCTTGGCTCGCCAATTCTTCATGATGAAATCGGCGTAATGCCATGCGAGAATGACCACATAGTCCGGCTTCTCTTTTAGAATAATGCCGTTAGCCACGATAGGAATATGGGTGCCGGGAAGATACCTTCCAACCTTTTCTGACTCCGGAAGCTGAGCTATGTATGGCATCAGGGTTTTATCTAAACCGTAATAATTAACCAAGACCGCACCGCGTCCGGGACAAGAATCGGCAACAAATCTCAACCCCTGGTTCTTGGCCTTATAGGCTAAATCGAGAAATCTTTCACGACATTCACTAACCCGAGCCCGGAACTGAGCCCAGACCGCTGGCACAAACAGCCCCCGACTTTCTTCAAGAGCAAGCAGGTTGCCCACCCTCGAACTGACCGGACGCACACCTTTACGCGCCACATAAACACGGATGCTTCCTTCGCGGGAAGAGAGCTTCTCGGCATCGAAAACTTCCATTCCATAATACGGGAACAGCTTGGTCAGCGACTTCAGGCTATATAACCTGATATGCTCATGATAAACCTGGTCGAACTGATTGCGATCCAAGACATCAAGAAGATACTGGCTCTCGGTAACAAACATTCCGTCTTTATCCAGTAGTCTGTCGATACCGCGCATCACTTTACCCAACGGAGCCATATGAGCAAAAACATTGGTCATTGTTGCCACCTTAGCTTTCCCGTATTCTTTAACTGCTTGTCGGGCAACGCCTTCAGTGAAAAACTCCTGCAAAGTTGTGATTTTGTTTTCTTTCCGGGCGTATTTGGCCATATCTGTCGGCTCAACGCCAAGCGTACGCATGCCATGGGACCGAAATCCGGTGAGCAATGTCCCGTCATTACAGCCTATATCAACGCATAGGGCCTTCTGCGGAACATTCAACCGCGTAACCACATCATCGGCATAAGTCAGCAGATAATCCCGTAAAGGCTTTGAAATTCCGGCCCTATAAGGATAGTCGGCGGGATAAATGATTTTCCCGTCCACGACATGGTCAAGCTGACCGAGTCCACAGTCGGAACATATCATTAGGCGCAAAGGATAATAAATCTCCGGCTCGTTGATCGTTTTATTTGTTAAAAGAGCATCGCAGGGAGGTTGATGGCCTAAATCTATACCCTCAAAAAGGTTGGCCGAGCCGCATATCTGACATCGGTCCATCCTGCCGATTGGCGCATCATGATTGGGTATTTTCATGGTTTAAGCTCCTCCCGATTTATTCATTGTGATGTTACAGGAAATAATTAATTAAATCAACGATAGCTACCGAGGGTAGATTAGTTAACCCTATAAGGAATTTACAAAACCAACTTTAAGCGAAGCCCCGGCCGGCATATTGGGAGATTTGCGCAGGCTTCTATTTAAAACCTTAAGCGAGGCTTTAACCTATTGAAGGGATTTACGAAAAACTAAGGCGAAGCCCCTTGTCTATCTGAAGCATTTGAGACCCCGCCCCTTGCATGGTTCTGAAGGGGCGGGGCGAACATAGCTGAGTCCCGTCGCTGGCGGGACGGAGGCGTGCTGAAGATAGATAAGGGGCGAGCGGAATTTATTGGCGTGCCTCGAATAAGCCAAGGCGGAGTGACTTTATGCCGCGCCCTCATTACTTCTGTTTATCGCTTTCAGACAAATCCTGTTTTAAACCTTCCGGCCTACAATAAGAATCTCGAATCCAAAATACCTCGATACGAACCGGTTAGAAACTTTATCAGATAATCTGACTACTTTATCGGCAATTCCGCTGATAGGCCCGAAGATCCGATAGCGCCGCTTAAGTCTTGCGATCCCATAAGCCGGATAAAATCCATCCTCTCCCGCAATGCTTAATCCATATTTTTTAAAAATATCCCTAAGCTCTCGACGGGTAAAAGATTTTTCAAAGCCATACTCGTACTTTTTCCCGAGAAGAAATTTATTGAAAGTATGGGGATTCCAGAAGTTAACCACCGAAACAATCAGCAGTCCTCCCGGCTTAACCGCTCGGACCATTTCTTTAACTGCCGACTCATACTCGGGTAAATGCTGGATCACCGCATCACAAAAAACCACATCAAAACTTCCGTCAGAAAATGATAGTCCGAAAATATCTTCCTGTTTTGTCTCGACATTGCCCACTCCAAGCTCGCTTGATAGCTTCCGGACCTCGGAAAGAGATTCCTCCAGAATATCCGTAGCCACGACTCTTGCTTTCGGAAAATCCTGAGCAAATCTTACGGCAAACCTCCCGCTCCCCGTCCCTATTTCCAAAATTGAACCGACATCGGCCGGAATATATTTCTTGACGACTTTATAGCTTTCGACGGACAATCGGCTTCCTAAGATCTTCTTACCCGAAACCCCCCGCTCTTTTACCCAAGCATCCCGCCAAGTAGCGTTAATTTGATCTTGGTTTGATTTATTCATTATTTTGACAATTATAGCTTAAATGATACAGCAATGGCCATAGCACGTAAACAACTTTACTAAGACGTTAAAATTTGATATAAATTTAGCTATGAATTTGAAGAAAAACCAGAAAGCCAAGGTGGCTCTAATAACTGGGATTACCGGACAAGACGGCTCATACTTAGCTGAATTTTTACTTGAAAAAGGATACGAGGTTCATGGAATCATGCGACGCTCCAGTACTTTCATTACCGGACGCGTAGAACACATACTCAAAGATATTCACGAGAAGAAGCCAAAATTAATAATTCATTATGGGGACTTGGCGGATTCAAATACTATAAGGAGACTGCTCTACTCAATCAAGCCCCAGGAAATATACAATTTGGGTGCGCAATCTCATGTGAGGGTATCTTTCGATATTCCGGAATACACAGCAGACATAACCGGCCTTGGAACTCTCAGAATCTTAGAAGCAATCAAGGACTACCAACATGACACCGGACAAAAAGTGAAGTTCTACCAAGCATCCAGTTCTGAAATGTTCGGTTCCGCTCCTCCGCCGCAAAACGAAAATACATCTTTTCATCCCAGAAGTCCTTATGCTGTCGCCAAGGTTTTTGCCTACAACACAACCGTAAATTACAGGGAGGCCTACAATATATTCGCCTCCAATGGAATACTATTTAATCATGAAAGCCCCCGACGAGGAGGAACTTTTGTGACCAAAAAAATAACCCGGGGCATAGCTCGAATCGTAGCCGGAAAAGATAAGAAGATATATTTAGGCAATCTGGAGGCCAAAAGAGACTGGGGTTATGCTCCTGAATATTGCGAAGCAATGTGGCTAATGCTTCAGCAAAACAAACCAGACGACTATGTCATAGGGACCGGAGAAACTCATTCGGTAAAAGAATTCGTGAAGCTCGCCTTCCAAGTGGCGGGTCTCGGTAGCTACAAAAAATACATCGAGATTGATCCGCGCTATTATCGGCCAACAGAAGTTAATGTCCTTAAGGCCGATCCGACTAAGGCAACGAAGATTCTTGGCTGGAAGCCCAAAACTAAATTTGAAGACTTGGTTAGAATCATGGTAGAGGCGGATCTAAGAAATGAAGGAATAAAAATATGATTAAACTGATAAAATCTACCTTCTACCGGGAGAGAGAGACAAAAGATAAGCTCACTAACTTCATCGGCCGAACCAGTCAACTAAGCTTCGGACCGGAATGTGAAAAATTTGAAAAGAATTTCGCCGAGTACCAGGGTAGAAAGTACTGTATCTTCTTTAACAGCGGCAGCTCGGCTAACTTGGCGCTTATTCAGGCACTATTGAACTCCGGCCAACTAAAGCCGGGCAACGAGGTCGGTTTCTCTGCTTTAACTTGGGCTACCAACGTAATGCCGCTGATCCAGCTTGGACTAAGGCCCGTACCCATAGACATTGAACTGGATACTCTGAATATATCCAGCAAGAAAGTAACTGAGTCCCTAAAAAACAAAGGTCTAAAAGCACTCTTTATAACGAACCTTCTCGGTTTTTGCCACGACATAGACCAAATAAAGAAAATCTGCCAAGACCAAAATATGATCCTAATCGAGGATAATTGTGAAGCCCTGGGTACTGTATATAAGGGTAAGAAGTTAGGAAATTTTGGATTAGCCAGTACCTTTTCCTTCTTCGTAGGTCATCATATGTCAACTATAGAGGGCGGGGCGGTCTGCACTGACGATAAAGACTTGGCTAAAATGCTCAGAATAGTCCGAGCCCACGGTTGGGATAGACACTTAGAAGAGGAAGAAAAAGAGGAATTAAGGGCTAAACACAGAGTAAAGCAGTTCCATGCCCAATATACATTTTATGATTTGGGCTATAACTTGCGCCCGACAGAAATCAATGGATTCTTGGGCAACGAACAGCTCCGTCACATAGATAAAATAATTCAAAAAAGAAATCAAAACTTTACTCAGTTAGCTAAAACAATCTACGCCAATAGGGCCTTTATTCCTCTGCGCCACTCCCATATAGACATGGTCTCGAACTTTGCCTTTCCGGTATTATGCCGCTCGCAAGGAGATCACGACAGGCTCGTTAAAAAGCTAAAAAATAAACTTGAAATTCGACCCATTGTCGGCGGCAGTATGATTCTTCAGCCATTTTTTAAGAAACATAATCGGGATCAAACCGAAACATCAAGCTGTCCCAATGCCGAATTCGCGCATAGAAATGGATTTTATTTCGGCAATAATCCTGAACTGACTAACTCGGATCTCAAAATAATTACCGCGTTGGTAAGATAACAAAGAGCTAATGATCAGCAAGGCTTCGTACAAGAAAATTGTTGAGACAATGCCCATTACATGCGTGGAGTTTATTTTAATCCATCGGCGCAAATTCTTGCTCGGCAAAAGAGCCAACGCGCCGGCAAAAAATAAATGGTGGTTTCCCGGTGGAAGAATTTTAAAAAATGAAAAAATATTAAACGCTGTAATGCGTAAAATAAAAGAAGAAACCGGATTATCGACAAGTGTGATTACAAAGATCCGCTTCCTGACAGTAAACGAAGTATTTTTCCCCGACAGCGCCTTCAAGTACCCCTGCCACAATATTAATATCATACACGCCGTTACAATAAAATCAGCGGGTAATACTCGGCCGGATAGCCAGCATTCGACCATTCAGTGGTTTTCACGCATAGATAAGCAATGGCCTAAATACGTTCGCGAGGTTCTTGCATCAGCGGGATTTAAATAACAAACAAAATGGATAATTATTTTAAAAATAAAAAAATATTGCTGACCGGTGGAGCCGGTTTTTTGGGTAGACGGGTTGCTGATCGCTTAGTACGGGCAGGAGTATTGAAAAAAAATATAACGATCCCCCGCTCAAAAGATTACGACTTACGACTCTTAAGCAACTGTGAGAAGCTGACGGCCGAACAAGATATCGTAATCCATTGCGCAGCAATAGTCGGAGGAATAGGCTATAACAAAGAACATCCGGCAAAGGCCTTTTATGATAATATAAGTATGGGAGTCAACCTGATGGAAGCTTCGCATAGGGCCGGTGTTAAGAAATTTATAATGATCGGGTCTGTTTGTGAATACCCTAAATTTACTCCCGTACCGTTCAAAGAAGAAGATCTCTGGCTGGGCTACCCCGAAGAAACCAATGCTCCCTATGGAATAGCGAAAAAGGCTGTTTTGGTACAAGGCCAAGCCTACAGACAGGAATACGGATTTAACTCGATACACCTTCTCCTCGAGAATCTATACGGCCCCGGCGATAACTTTGATCCCGCCTCAAGCCACGTTGTTGCCGCCCTTGTCCGCAAAATAGTTGAGGCCAAGAAAAATAATAAGCCCCTTCAGGCATGGGGTACGGGCAAAGCTACTCGAGAATTTCTTTATGTCGACGATGCGGCAGAAGCGATAGTCTTAGCTACGGCAAAATACAATAAACCGGAACCGATCAATATCGGATCGGGGCAAGAAATCTCAATCAAGGAATTACTGGGACTTATATCCAAAGTGGCGGACTACAAAAATAAAATTATCTGGGATAAAGAAAAGCCGGATGGCCAACCCCGCAGAGCAATCGATATTAGCAAGGCCAAAAAGGAGTTCGGATTTACGGCTAAGATAAAATTAAAAAACGGCCTCAAGGAAACCCTGAACTGGTATCTTAAAAACAGCTGAATATTTTAATGAGCCTGAATACTTTCCAAAAAATAAAATACATTTTTGTATTAAGTAAGGATCTTATAGGACCGTATAAATCCGGCCTTATTCTGACCATCCTGCTTGGCTTTTTGAACGGTTTGGCCGGAAGCATAGGAATAGGCGTCGTTATTCCCCTATTCTCATTGTTCTCTAACGTCGCCGTAGAGGGCACAGACTTTATTACAAGAAACGTAGCCTGGTCTTTTTCTTTTCTTCATATTCCGTTAACGCCGGCTTTTTTGATCGCTTTTATGGTCGCTCTCTTTGCGTTAAAGGCCCTGACCCAGTTTTTCTCAAAATACAATACTGAAAAATTAGTCGCCCGGCTCGAAGAAGATCTCCGAAAAGATCTGTTCGAAAAAACCCTGAAAGCCGACTGGCCGTCTTTAATGGAGCAAAAAACTGGCTATCTTGAGAGGGTGCTTTTATTTGATATATCCAACGCCGCATCGCTCTTGAACCAAGTAAGTTCAAGTATATTAATCGCGACCAGCTTTATCGCCTACGCCTTTGTCGCATTCAAGATATCGTCTACCGTTACGCTCATGACCATGGGCTTCGGAGGAATCCTTTTCTTTCTCTTCAAACCGTTATTTTTTAAGACCAGGAAAATTTCAGAAGAAATAAGTGCTACCTTTAAGGAGGTTGCCCACCATGTCGGAGAAAATATCATAGGCGCTAAGATAGTGAAGGCCACCTCAACCGAGGATAGGGTCATAAGTAAGGGCCTCCACTATTTCGACAAGTTGAGAAGGGCAAGAATAAAGATGAGTTTTTACACCTACTCTTTAGGACAATCTCTCGAACCTACCGGCATAGCTTTCGTGGGGCTTCTGTTTATTTTCACATATAGGACTCCTGAATTTAATATCGCTGCTTTTGGCGTTGTCGTTTATCTAATCCAAAAAATGTTTTCATTTATCCAGTCGGCCCAAAGCCAAATGCAAGGATTTAACGGATTGATTCCCTACCTGGAAAGTACGGCGGAATACAAAACTATTGCAAAGAATAGCGTGGAGGTAAATCGTGGCACTGATGATTTCGAATTTAACAAGTCTCTTGAGTTTAAGGGAATAGAATTTTCATACCCTCGCTCAGGAGAAATTTTAAAGAATTTAAATTTTTCAATTCAAAAAGGAGAGGTGGTTGGGATCATCGGACCCTCGGGAGTAGGGAAAACAACTGTCGTAGACCTCTTGCTACGGCTCTTAGAACCGGACGGCGGCCAAATACTGCTTGACGGTAAAAATATACTGAAGATAGATCTCAAGGCGTGGCGAAACAACATCGGTTATGTCCCTCAAGACATATTCCTTTTAAATGACACCATAGAGAACAACGTCAAATTCTATGACGAAACCGTAACTCATGAGGAAATTATTAAGGCCATTAAAATGGCCAGCATATACGATTTCGTTTCTGAACTTCCCGATAGATTTCAAACCGTAGTGGGAGAAAGGGGTATTGAACTGTCCGGGGGTCAAAGACAGAGGATAGTCCTGGCCAGGGCATTGGCAAGAAATCCGAAAATCCTCGTCCTTGATGAAGCCACAAGTTCAGTAGATACGGAATCAGAAGCTTTGATACAAAAAGCAATTAGCGGCCTAAAGGGCAGGGTTACTATTTTAGTCATTGCCCACCGCTTAAGCACTATCACCAATGCGGATAAGCTGATGGTGCTCGAGGAAGGCAGAATTATCGAAGAAGGAAGACCGGAGGAATTGCTTAAGAACAAAAGTTCTCATTTTTACAAAGCTTATCATATAAAAGACTGACCTCGAAAATGATCATAAACCTCAATAAAATAGGACGCGCCGCTGGACTGATCAGGGAGTCCTTCAGGCAATACAAAATTGCGTTTGCAACCATGATAGTCTTGGGTTTTGTAACCGGACTATTGGGTAGTTTGGGAATCAGCGTCATAATCCCGATTTTTTCACTGCTTACAAATCAGACAATCGAGGGAACTGATTTTATAAATAAAATCGTCGCGCATTTATTAAATTTTCTCCACATTCCGCTTACACTGCCATTTCTTTTAATGCTCATAGTCACGCTTTTTATTTTAAAAGCTATAACGTTATTTATGATTAAGTTTACGAATGAGAGAATGACCGCAAAATACGAAGAAGAAACGAGGACTATCTTACTCGAAGACACCATTCGGGCCGTTTGGCCATACTTGATCAATCAAAAAATCGGCCATCTGGAAAGATTGATCTTAAGCGATACGGGCCAAAGCGCAGGAATCCTGAACCTTCTCACTTCCTTTGTGATCGCGATGACAAGCTTTATCATGTACGGTCTGGTGGCCTTCAATGTATCGGCTTCGATCACGATACTATCGATACTTGCTGGTGCCTTAATCTTTGTCGGCCTTAAACCGTTACTTTTTAGAACGCGTCAGCTTTCGAAAAGGATCGCCGATGTTTATAAAATAGCAAGCCACCATATAGGCGAAAGTATGATCGGGGCTAAAATAATCAAGACTACATCTTCTGAAGATAAGGTGATCGAGAGGGGCCGTCACTATTTTCAGGAATTAATGAATGCGAGAACAAAGGCATTAACCTACGGAATTTTTGCCAATGCCCTTTTTGAGCCGCTCGGACTGATATTCATGGCATTCTTATTTATGTTTTCGTACCATAGGCCCGGTTTCAGCATCGCTTCGTTCACAGTCGTAGTTTATCTTATTCAACGCATGTTTAATTTTTTAGAATCCGCCCAGGGTCAAATTCAGAGCATTAACACCCAGCTCCCTTTCCTTGAGTTAGTCATAGAACACCGAAAAGTCACAAGCAACAACAGGGAGATATACGAAAATGGGGAGAGATTTGATTTCAAACATGCATTAAAATTTAATCATGTTAGCTTTGCATATGATGCGCAAAAGAAAATACTATCAGATATCTCCTGTTCTATACAGAGGGGGGAGATAACTGGTATTGTCGGGCCCTCCGGAACCGGAAAAACCACGTTTGTTGATCTGATTCTTCGTCTTTTTATTCCGGGAGCAGGCGAAATTATGATGGATGATAAAAATATTTCTACCGTCAACTTAACAGAATGGAGAAGAAACATAGGCTATGTCCCCCAAGATACGTTTCTCCTAAATGATACCATTGAGAATAATATAAAATTTTACGATGACTCAATGTCCAGGCGCGACGTTGTAGAAGCCGCCCAAATGTCTGACATTTATGAAACAATCCAGAATTTGCCGGATAAATTTGAAACTTTGGTTGGAGAGAGGGGTCTGAAGCTTTCCGGAGGACAGAGACAAAGAATATCTTTAGCTAGGGCGCTGGCAAGAAAACCCAAAATACTGATTTTGGATGAGGCTACAAGCGCCATAGACAATGAATCGGAGGCCCTCATCCAAAATGCTATCAGTCAATTACGAGGCAAGATCACCATAGTAATAATAGCTCATCGACTTTCGACAATAACAAACTCCGACAAGCTTATTGTTGTTAATCAGGGAAGAGTGATAGAAGAAGGGTCGCCAAGAGATTTACTGGCCGACCAGAATTCATATTTTTATAGAATGCATAAAAACGTAAACGCTTACGCAGATTTGCCGCCGGCATCGTAATTCATAATATTATACTTTTACGATACCGCTATCCAGCTTGCGGAGAAATGCGTTGAGATCTTCCGGCGTACCAAGGCCATGCATTTTTTCGACAGATATATTCCTGGTAAATACTTGCTTCCCTCCTAAAATCAGCTCGTTAAAAACCGGGCATACATAAAATTCATTGTTGTACCTTATATTTTTCGCAATCATCTCCTGGGCAGCGGCAACAAAATGTTTTCCGTGCTTAAAATAATATATCCCCACGGTAGCCCTGTCGGAGATTACTTTTTTTTCCGCAACTTCCGCCACCCTGCTTGCCCTGTCGACTCGCGCATAACTCCATTTTGGATGACTTGATTTAAAAGTCAGGATTAATCCATCACCCTTAGCGCGTCCTCGATTGATAAAATCATTGATATCATAATCAATAAACTGATCCGAGTTGGCGATCAATAGATCATCATCGTTATCGATATATTGCGCAGCGGTTAAGACCGTGCAGGCAGCGCCTTGAGTCATCCCTCCAAGCTGAACAATCTCGAATTTATTTTTTGTCGCACTTTTTAAAATATTATGGAGGTCGTATTTTTCTGCATGCTCTCTCTGGCAGATAAATATGAATCGGTGTGCACACCTGGGACGGAGGTTGCTTGCAACCAGCTCTATCATGGCCTTCCCCTTCACATCAATAAGCGGTTTTGGAAACACAAAACCTGCCTCCTGAAATCTTGAGCCCTTGCCGGCCATTGGAATAACAATATTAAGCATAAACTATAGATAGCTTAGAGCAACTAAATGCCTTCGCTGTAAAATAAAGATAAGTTTACGTCTTCGGTATTTCTAACCTGAAGAACCTTGGCCCCGCTGGCTTTTGCGGCCGCAATGCCATGAGGGGCATCCTCCACAATAATACATTCGCTTGGCTTAACCTGCAAGCGCCTGAAGGCAGTTAAATAAATTTCGGGATCCGGTTTAGGGTTGGTAACCTCGTCGTTTCCCAGGATCAGATCAAAATAATCGAATAAATGGGCGGATTTTAACATTAGGTGGAGGGTTTCACTGATTGAATTTGAGCAGCATGCCAATTTATAATTCTGTCCCTTGAGGTACCGTAAAAGAATGATTTTCGAATAATCGGGAACACAATATGACGGAATGAGATCTTTTGTGTAATTCTGCTTAATCCTGTTAATAAACTCACGTAAACCAACAGGAAGACGGTTCTTCCGCTCAAGTTCTTCGAGTTTTTTTCTGGTAGGAAGCCCGTTGAAAAAATTATAATGCTCGTCCTTCTCAATGGCAACTCCAAACAAACTCAAAGCGCAGTTTAGCGCCTCAAAGTGAGCGGCAGGCATATTGACCAATACGCCATCCAAATCAAAAATTATAGCTTTATATTTCATTAAAGTTGGCTACGAAATCAGAGCAAATGCCATAGCAATCCGGCAACTTTTTTTTATCGGTTATCCCCAGTACTTCCGGTTTAACCAGCACAGACACGGGACAAATTTCTTTGCTTTTATATGTCCAGATAAACCCCTTTGAAGTCAGGGCAAAATTGTCTTCCTGATTCCAAAAAAAATGTATTTTTTTATTTTGCTGCATTTTTGCCAATGCCGCGAAGTTCTTCGCATGACACCACAATTTGTCATTTTCCAAAAAGCTCTCCTCTATTTGATATCGGGGAGCATCGTGACCAAGCCAAAAAATACCATCAATAAGCCTTACATCAATTTCGGCATTATAGCCTCGGGTCAAAACCTCTATAATATACCCGGGACTGTTCTCCCTTTCCGGATTTTCACCGCTAATATTGCCCCGATGCGATATTAAAACCATGGCAGTTTTATTCTATCTATACTTTAGCGGATGGTCAACCGTTCTCCAGTTTTTTTAATATTGCTAAGATACGAAAATATTGATATCTTAATGAATAATACTTGCCAAGATACTCCGCCAAATGAGTTATTTAACGCCAACTAAATACAGAATTAAATTAGTTTTTTATATAAAAAAGCTCGCAGTGTCTATTTTGCATTTCATTGAGAATTCAAGGGGTAAATTTATAACCATCCGGATTAGACCAGTCAAAGCTTCAGAAGTAAAAGCTAATATGGGCATCGCTGTCGTCAATCCCAAAACGGCAATATTGATAAGGGGAGAAATTATTAAGCCCAATGATTTTACCCTTGAAACCGTAAGAACCTACAAAAAGCTTCACCCTCAAGTACCTATTGTGGTATCCACCTGGAATGACGAGGAGCCGGCTTATCTCGAGAAAATTTACCAAGCAGGTGCCGAAGTTGTCCTCGTTAGAAAACCCTCGATAGCCGGGCCTTTCCATCTTAATTTTCAAATTACGACTACGATTGCAGGAATAGAAAAAGCAGCGGAATTAGGCGTGGAATACATACTTAACACTCGAAATGACCAGCGCATATATGCTCCAAAAATCATTGATCATTTGCATAACCTAACAAGATTCTACCCCCCGGAAAATTCTCAAGAACAAAATATTTTTTTAAAAAACCGCATAATAGCTCTGGGGACAGAGGCTTTAGGATCTCAGTTATACCACTTATCCGATGAGTTCCTCTTCGGTCATATTAAAGATATGACTGCTTATTGGCGAATTGACCTGCTAACAAAACCTCTTTCCTTCGGAGGCCCCGAGAACCATCTTTTTACAACTTTTCTAAAAACAATCGGCCGGGAAGTTAAATTTACGATGGAAGATACCTTAGAAGATTTTGCCAGATATTGCATAATTATCGACCCTTCGCATTTAGATTTATACTGGCGTAAACATCAAAGACATCTTGAATACCGCTCGTTACGTTTTCAAAACAAAAAATATCCTTCTATTTTTTTCCTGGACTGGCTGAAACTTTATTATGACTTTAAGAATAGAGAACAAATTAAAAAATAAAACCATGGTATATCCATGGTTCTTTCTATAAGCGAGCGACCTCAACATCCGAATGATAGAATTTACCGCCCTTGCGACCATACCAGACAATCTCTCGGGCATAAGAAACTAAATCTCCTTTAAAAACTACTGATGGTTTTACGACCAGTCGATTAGATGCTAAGGCCAGCTTGCCTTCTTCGTCTAAGTAAGCCTTGGCAAAGTAGTCATGAAGATCATATTCTAAATTAACGCTAAACTCGCCATCTGAATAAGGATCCACGACAAGAGCCCTCTGATAAGAAAGGAGATTGCTCAGTAAAGTCCGATCGACAGATCGTCCGGATTGACCTAAAAGATCATCTACAAACCCAGCCAATTCCCGATAGAATGTTTCCTTGTCAGTAACACAATTGAGGAAAGCTGCCTCTTCTAGCGGCCAGTAGATCTCGCCAAATTTAGGCATAACCATATCTAATCTTCCGCCCTGAATCGATCCGGAAACTATATCGGACACTCTTACAAGCTGTTGACCCAAAAGGGTTTCAGGACGACTTGAAAAGTAATCAATTAACTTTTCGTAAAAAACACTGTACTGAACACCAAATTGTTTCCTTAAGAATAGAGCCATGGTTTGAGTCAGGCCGAGACAGTGAAATGACTGCACTGCCCAAGAGAAAATAAAAATTCTTTCCCAATCCTCTACGGGCATGGAGTTAGTCGAGACAACAACGTCCTGATACTCTTGGACCGGATCCGACCCTGGAGTACTGTGGGCAAGAAGAATAGGCATCTTCACCCACCCCAACCGATGCTTACGGACATAATCCGGATCACTCATCTCATCATTTGGAAGCATCAGGCAAACATAGTTATTCAAACCGTTATGCTGTCCGGCATTTATAAGCTTATCAATTCCCTCTTTGAAGGTTGTATATGTCTCACATGGCAATCCCATGATCAACTCGGTATATGTGGCTATCTTGGCCTCGCGATACTGGCGCATGTATGAGGTAAAATCTTTGATCTTAATATTCCTGCGCTTAACAGCCTCTAAGACCGTATCATTCATACTTTGAAAACTGAGCGTCGCTCCCTTGTTCATTCCGGCCCGATCAAGAATTCTGCTGATATCGAAAACCCGATCATTGCTGTTTTTAGCAGTACACATCCTGAATTTCTTGGGATATCCTTGGTATCTGGCTTTAATTTCAGCCATTTTTCGCGTCAATTCCAAATCTCTTTCAAAAATTCCCCAATTGGCGTCGCAATTGAAGATATATTCGATCCTATGCCGGCCGAACCATTCTAATTCTTCAATTATTCGGTCTTCGCTAAACTGCCAAACTTTTTGCTGATATGCCGGACCCCAGGCACAGAAGGTGCATGGATACGGACAACCACGATTTGTTTCTTGGCTGGCATTCCAGAGAAACGGCAAATCTATAATCGAGTCAAAGACTCCGGTCAAATAAGGTGACGGCAATTTAGATAAATCGCTTATACGATTCGGCAGAGATGTTTTAAGGGTCGAATTGTCAGGCCTTCTGATACTAACTCCCGGCATGGACTCGAACCCTCCACCGGAAAGAAAAGCAAGAAGAACGGCGGTAAAGGTTACCTCGCCCTCTCCGTGGATAATCAGATCCACATAGGGATACTCTCGAAAAAACCCATCAGATTTTTCCGGAATATGAATCCCGCCCATAATAACTAAGCAGTCGGGGTAATAAGCTTTTACTGCTTGGGCTAACAGTTTCTGCCATTCCCAATTCCACATATAGCACGAGAGGGCTAATATAGACGGGCTCTCCATTCTGCGAGCAACCTGATCCGGATCCTCTCTAAGGAATATGAGCTCTTTGAATGTAAAACTATTTCTTATTTCGCTTTCAGCCTGAGCATAAGCCTGTAGCACGGCCACTGAGTATGGTAAAAATGCGTTATCTCCATATCGATAATTAACCTGAGACATATAGATGTTGCGTTTCTTTTTGATCAGCAACTCCGCTCCTTATTGTAAAAGGACACCATTCAGGCCATATGGTACCACAATTTGAGGATATAACAACCTCAACCTTTAGGATCCGCGATTACTGATCAAACCAACAAGAGATCGCGATGTTTTCTTGATAATCCAGCCCAGAGCGGGAATAGATCCAACTCTTTTTAACAAAGGATGTTTCCTGATCTGATCGAACATCGAATTAATTTTCCAGCCGTAGTCTATTCTTCTTTTCTTAAGATCAACTTTAATGCCTTCTCGCTTGCAGAGCCTTACCGCATCATACATCCACTTTCCCCTTATAACCCCCGTGCGATGATAATAGTAGAGTACAGCCTCCTTAACACTGAGAAACGGCTCGGTTATAGCTTGCGATCGCTTCGATCCCTCAAGTTCCATATTCCAAGGATTCTCTCCGTCAACTAATAAATCCAAGAAGACTTTCTTACCCCAAATAGCAGCATGAAGAGAGGTTCTATAAGATGATTTTTTGTCTATTTCCCCAAGACTAAGGTCGTTTAGAAAATATTTATCAGGTCCGGGGTTAGGCAATAGGCGTATGTAGGCTATTTTATTTAAGCTCGCGTAATCAACGAGAGATTGAATATATCGATTGTTGACCGGTTTTTCTATTAAAAAGTCTTCCATCAAGTTTATGACATACGGCGTAGATATGTCTTTCAGGGCATTACGAATGTTGGTGGCCCAACCCTTGTCATCTCCTACTTTAATCGTAATTACTCTTTTATCTGAGTATTCTTTGCGGTTGGTTATTAAATAAACAGGATAAGGGCAGTTTGGCCAGTACCTAAAAAAGAGGGTAAAGAAGGGGTCCCAGATGTCGGCATTTCCGTCGAATGAAGATACGACTATACTGCAAAGCTTCCCATTTTCTTCGTCTTTTTTGAGTTTAACTTCGGCTTCTTGGATTAATTTTAAGACCCGGGCCTTGGACGAGTGCTTGGACATAATCTCTTGATATTCCGGTAGAAGATCCGTTTTGGCATATTCTTCCCTTAAAAACTTGGCTACTTTTTCAAGCTGGTACTTAAAATCGTACAAATTATTGAACTGATAGATTCTCTCGTAGTCGAGTTCTCTACTGTCCGGTTCTAAAATATCGATTCTTTCAGTCAAAAGGAGGCAGTTATTGCCCAAGATCTCCCAGAATCGAGCCGTATCATATCCCCCGCCGCCTATCGAGACCCCTACCTTTGATCGGGACAATATTTCATAAAACTCGTCGCGATTTTTGGTTTTCTCAACATGATAAGTGAAGCCGTTCTTCTTGCAAAAATCAACCAAAATCTCTTCGGCGTACCTTCTTGTCAAAGGATACTCGTCCTGTCCCCAGACACAGAAAAAGTCTATATCTTTCGGCTTTGCCGGCTCATAATATTTCGTGAAAGTGGAAGTTATACCATAGGGCAAAGGAGTAACTCCTTTTATGTAAGGCTTTTCTCGCCTGAAATAGAGAGGGCACAGGCTGAGCATCTTATCATCTATCCGTCCCCAGTCTTTGTATTCACCCGACAATACCTCGCGCTGAACCGCAAAGTCCCGGCCCTTATTCATTCCCCATTCCGAACCGTCAACATAGGCAGTTTTGTTCCACTCCCCTATCTCTTCAGCCAATTTAGAATCTGTATCCTTCTTGCACCAGAACAACAAAATTAAATCGGCATTTTTTGCAAATTCGATAAATTCTTTTTTAGGTAGAGCATACTCGATTGCCGGAAAAGGATGTTTTCTATAAGGATCTGAGGAAATGAAAAACTCAATATCGGGCTTCTCTTTCTTTAACTGAATAAGCCCATCCAAAGCCATATAGCTATCGTAGGCCCAGTCACCGTTTATTGGAGTTATGAGGGCAATTTTTTTAATCATGGGTAAAAAATTAACCTAATTATACTAATTAACCTAATTGACCTAAATAAATCGTAATAACGAAAACCTTAGGATTTAGACATTTAAAAAATTGGGAATTGATTAGAATAATTAGATCAATTAGAAATTAGAGTAATTGTATTCAGTTATTTTCTAAACCATCGATAAATCCTTCCGCCGCCTATCAAGCTAAGATAATGCAGGATATAAAGAGGCCTATGATCAGTATCCCAAGCCTTTTTAAAATAATCTCTTGCTTTGGTCATTTGATCATTGCTCCTATGAAGCAAGCCCTGCCTGAATAACTGCCCGGCAAAAATAACTGGCCGCTTCTTATAATCTTCCATATATTTATTAATTATAATCTCACGGCCGACTATTCTCTTGTTTATATCAAAGCCCACTTTCTCATACCCCTTACGCATGCTGACTAAGACAAGGGGCTGATTGATACCCAAACCTTTATACTTCTTGGAAATTCGCAACACCAGTTCCGTTTCTTGATGACTTGGTAGCCGCTCATCAAAATAACCGACATCTTCAAGGACATATTTTTTAACAATAAGGGTGACGCTAAGAAATCCTTTCAGCCTCGCTAAAACAACCTCAAAATAATCCCTGATTCCTGATGGCACTTTGGTGTCTTGAATTTTATTGTCGTAAACATTTTTAACCGCCGAAAAACAAAAGCCAACCTCTCGAGGAGTATGTTCGAATGCTTTCATCTGTATGTCCAACTTCTCCGAGAGCCACTCATCATCATCGTCGAGAAGAGCAATAAATTCGCCACCGGCCCTCCTTATGCCTATATTCCGCGCCTCGCTGCCATTTAAATCCTTGTCGCTTTTAATATACGCGACTCTCGGGTCGTTAAGGTCCCGAACGACCTCCTCTGCCCTTCTATCCAAGCCCCCGTCAACTACAATTACTTCGAGGTCTTTGTAGGTCTGGTTTAAAACCGAACTGACCGCCTTATAGAGGGGCTCGGGCCGGTTATGTGTTGGAATAATTACTGAAACCTTAGCCATGACGATAGTTTATTCACTCTTCTTTTTACCGCGTTGATTTTTCTTCGAATGAAGTAAATTTTTTGCTGAAAATTTCGGGTTTCATAAACCTTATACTGATCAAAGTTGTGATTTTTTATTATCCATTCGATATCACGGACTAAATGGCCGAGGGGATAGTTCTTATTTATATACGGAACGGTTTTATCGTTTTCATCATAAATACCGGCAGGACGTATGGTAATTGCCTTTAGGCCCTGAGACTTGGCATAAGATCTGACCAGTTCTTCGGCGACCACTTTGCTTATGCCGTACTCCGATTCAGTGGCACTTGAGCTTATATTAATCAGCTTCGACTTGTTTTCTAAGCACAGCCTCACCACATTCATGGTCCCCAAGACATTAACCAGAAATGTATCGTTGGATTTTCCGACAGTTTCACTGTTGGGTTTCTTGCCCGCCAAATGCACAACAAAATCTGCGCCCTTAAAATGGGGTCTTAATTTTTCGATATCGGTTATTTCCTCATTTACCTCTTTGATCTCGTATCCTTTCTGAGAAAGAAATGAGACCAGTCGAGAACCAATGAAGCCAGTACTGCCGGTAATCAGTATCATGTTTGATTTAGTCCTTTTTTAAATATATTCTCTAATTTATCGGTCATCTCATCCCATGTCGGCAGCTTTCTTACAAATACAAGCGCACTTTGGATAACTTGTCTTCTTAACTCCGAGTCTCGGATCAATTCTTCGACTTTATTTTTTAAATCCTCCCGATTCCCCTTTTCGGCCACTAATGAATTCTCGCCGTTAAATGCATAGTCATCGGAGCTTACATTGTCATACGTTGCTAAAGCGCACCCGGAAGCCATCGCCCATCTATGGGGCAGGGGTCGGCTATCATCTATCGAAGCCCCGAGAAAGATATCCGAATTGGCAAAAAGGCGGGCTAAGTCCTCTCCAAAGACATTAAAATGGTACTCATCGTGCGGTAAATCTATATTCTTGGCCCTTGTTCCGAATAAAACCAATCTCACATTGGGATATTTCTCTTTCAGCTCCATAACTATCTGGGCTCCCTCCTTCGAATTCTTCCATCCATAATCATGATGAAGCAATAGTATCTTAATCAATCCGTCGTCCGGTCTTCTGTCTCTTTTGTTTGGATTGAAAAGATCGCAATCAACTGAATTAAACATGACTTCGGCCTCGTAATTGAAGTCTCTTTTCAGCATCCTCTGAAGCCAGGTTGCATTTACAAATTTAATCAGCGGCAGACGAAAAACTTCTTCTACGACCTTGGGGTCGCCGTGATACATCCTTTCGTCATGCTGAATATATTGAAATTTAACCGCCTTTGTTTTCAGGTTATATAATTTTTTGGCAGACTTCCAGGAATCAGCCATCCAGACATCTGCGTCGGGAAGATCCTTAAAACTTCTGACCATCTTCAATCGCAACTTTGATCCCCGGGGTAGTAACGGGTGATCGTTGAAAAAATTCCTATAAAGACGCGATAAAAAACTGCTGTTTTCAATTGCAGCAATCACGTCATGGCCTCGTTCGGCTAATTTGTGGCCAAAGGTAAGAGAAACACTGACTCCCCCGGCCGGTTTAAGATGCGGTAATAGAAAATTTATCCTCATAAAATCGAAATCATAGAGAGGGCTAAGCTCTGTTAATTATACAATAAATATGGCCTTATTCAACCTGATTACTCTATATGAGATCCTCCTCTTTGAGGTACCTTGCGAGAGAATTTTGCCAAGAAGGTAGACTAATTTTCTTTTGATTGAGATTGTGATTTATTAGGACACTATACATGGGCCTCTTGATCCCGCTGGACGACATGTCAGTTTTTATCCCTACAATCTTAGAATTAATTTTCATTAACTTTATTATCTCTTTACCAAATCCGTACCAAGAAGCACTGCCCTGGTTGGTTATATGATATACGCCATACGGTAATTTTTTCCTAATTATTTTCTGGATAGTCTTTGCTAAGTCTACGGTGTACGTGGGCGAGGTGAATTGATCGTTAACCATCTTGATCTCCATTCCTGACCTTGCCTTATCTAATAACCTTGAAACGAAATTTCCCTTCGGCCCCTTGCCCTTTCCGAACAAAGCGCTTGTCCTGATTATATAGTTTTTAGGATTCGCTATTTTTGTAAGATATTCACCGGCTAACTTGGAAGAGCCATAGACATTGAGTGGGTTTGGAGTATCTTTTTCCGTAAAGTATTTCTTTAATCCGTCAAAAACATAGTCAGTACTTATATAAACGACGGTGGCTCCGATAGTCTGAGCGGCTTTTGCGACGTAAAAAGCTCCCAATGAATTGACCAAAAAAGCCTCTTCGGGAAAGAGCTCGTTTCTTTCGGTATCAACTATGGCGGCGCAGTTTATAACTATCTGCGGCTTTATTTTTTTTATAGCAGACTCCGCATCGGCCGATCGACTAATATCAACATCTCCGCGAGAAAGACCGGCAACCTCGTTTTGGGAAGATTTGAATATTTTTAAGAGATCGCTACCCAACTGACCATCCGCTCCGATAATAAGGACTTTCATATTTAAGCCTTGAGATTGGGATAAGTTTCTTTATACCATTGCAAAAGCCGACTTACTCCGTCTTTTAATTCCATTTGGGGCTCAAATCCAAGATTTGCTTTTGCTTTAGTTATACTGGGGCATCTTCGATTAGGCTCATCTGCCGGATAGGCAGAGGGATAATCAATTTTGACTACCGATACTTTGTTATCAAAAAGTCCGCTGACAACATTGGCTAAGTCAACGAGATTAATCTCTCCTTCATTGTTCCCTATATTATACACCTCTCCGCTTCCCTTCGATAACAATACCTTCAAAAATCCGACCGTGGCATCGGTTATGTAGCAGTACGTTCTGGTTTGAAGTCCCTTGCCATGTATGGGCAGTGATTTCCCCATACATGCATGGCTTAAAAACTTAGGCAGAACCCTATCGTCGTTAGGCTTCATGCCGGGACCATAAACATTAAACGGTCTGACTATTTTGACCGGTACACCATAAATTTTACTATAGGTCATACATAGAGTTTCACCCAGTCTTTTTGATTCATCATAGCAAGATCTCGGACCCGTCGAAGAAACATGGCCTCGGTAACTTTCAGGGGTAGGTATATGGTCCTTGTGAGGATCACCATATATCTCGCTTGAACTGAAAAACAAAAAGCTCTTAACCTTTTTCAAGCGGGCCAATTCAAGCATATTTTGCGTTCCCTTGGTGGCAACTTCGATAGTCTCCAAAGGATATTTCATATAATAAACCGGGGAAGCTATCCCGGCAGCATGAATTATATAATCGATATTCCCGGAAACTTTTATAGGAACCCGGACATCATGTTCTATGAACTTAAAGTGAGAACTCTTTTCTAATCCAAGTATATTTTTCTTGTCCCCCGTAATATAGTTATCGATGACTATAACTTTGCAGGGGGTTTTTAACACTTTTTTATTTAAATCGTAAAAGACCGAGAGAAAGTAGTTACCCAAAAAACCGGTTCCTCCGGTAATTAAAATCCTTTTCCCTTCAAGCTGTTTTGCCTCTTTTTTTATGGCCGAAACTATGACGTCTATGTCCTCCTGTACGATGGGGTGTTTCATATAATCTTTGGCTCAGGCACGGGTAATATAAACCTTCCTCCCTTGTTTCTAAAATCCGAGCACTTAACCATAATTTGTTCCGCGAAATTCCAGGCTAAAATAAACAAATAGTCGGGTCGATTATTCTCCAAGCTTTGAGAACTTACAACCGGAATATGCATTCCCGGCGTATATAACCCTTGCTTATAGGGACTATCGTCGACAACATATTCCAACAAGTCGGTTCCGATTTCCATATAATTCAAAAGCGTATTCCCCTTGGCAGGCGCTCCGTAGGCAGCTATTTTATGGCCATCTTTTTTCAACCCGCGAAGAAGGCCCTGAAGCTTAAGTCGATTTTCATTAACTCTTTTTTCGAAATTGATATACGTCTCGACTGAATCAAGCCTTAGACTCCTTTCGAGGTTATCCAGCTCATCGACAGAAGATCTGGTAGGATAAGCGGCATCCTGCCTACATACGAAAATCCTCAACGAACCGCCATGGGAGTTTACCCTTTGGACGTCAAACATTCTCATCCTACAATTATCAAATAGCACTTTCAAGGGCCAGTCTTGTCCAACGCACAATGACACCCAAATCAAGGGTCATTCCAACACAGAAAGGAGCCGAAAGCTCCCTTAAGTGAATGGCTCGTCGTATCATGCCGATATATGACTATGGATATGAACGACGAGTCAGTAACAAGCCTGGCACAGCTTAGAGAGTTTGTAAAACTTTCGCAATGTGCTGAATTTAAGAGAACTGCCGGTAAGGCCAAGACTTACGAGTGGATCGGACAAACACTCGGAAAGTTTAGATATTCTTCCGAGACGAAAAAGAATAAAGCGGTTATCAAAGAATATATTAAATCTGTAAGCGGATATTCTGATAGCCAGGTTGATCGATTAATCAAAAGGAAGAAAGATACCGGCCAAGTTTTTGTAAAAGAAAGGACTCAAAATGCCTTTCAGACCTTTTATGAAGTTCCCGATATTAGGTTGCTGGCTGACGTGGCTTCAGCCTTTGAAAATCCTAATGGCTATGCTCTCAAGAAATGTCTTGAGGATATGTATCAGATTTATGGCGATGATAAGTTTGAGAAATTAAGCCACATATCCAAAAGCCATATCTACAATCTCAGAAAGACGAAGATATATACCAGTCGGGTCCTGGTTTACACTAAAACCAAGAAAACGGCTATTCCTATCGGAGAGAGGAGAAAACCCGATAATCAAGGTAAACCGGGTTATCTGAGGATAGATTCGGTTCACCAAGGTGATTTAGACAAGGAAAAGGGAGTATACTACATTAATATCGTAGATGAGATAAGCCAATGGGAATTTGTCGGCTGCGTAGAAACAATATCCGAACAACATTTAATTCCAGTCTTGGAAGAACTTCTTAGCCTAATTCCTTTTAAAGTCATCAACTTCCATTCCGATAACGGATCGGAATATATTAACAAGGTGGTGGCTAATCTTCTAAACAAACTGAATATCTGTCAGACTAAATCAAGGGCCAGACACAGCAATGACAATGCTTTAGCGGAAGGTAAGAATGGAGCCGTCATCAGAAAGACTATGGGCTATACGCACATACCAAAGAAACATGCCATATTGATTAATGAGTTCCTGAGAAAATATTTGAATCCTCATCTTAATTTCCATCGGCATTGCGCTTTTTCTGAGGATCAAATTGATGAAAAAGGTAAGATTAAAAAAGAATACAAAGAATATCTTACTCCCTGTCAGAAATTACTAACCATAAAAAATCTTCAAGAATATCTTGTTCCAGGAATAACTAGAGAATCACTAGAAACAGAACCAAAAAAGCTGACCCATTTCGAGTCAGCTAAGAGATTACAAGAAGAAAGATTAAAGATTTTTAAACAAATTTCGGCAAAGATATGATAAGATATTTGGGTGTCATTTAGGGATTGGAAAATACTGCCTGACTCCATAATAAGAAAGGTGTTCGTGGTAAACCGTATCAAACAGGCCTTTATTAATAAAGTCGACTAAGTAAGGAAACTCAGCGACAAAGACCCCGTCACCGGATAATAAGATATCAGCTCCCTCTAAGACAGCCTTAACGTCGTCTATGTGAGCGAAGACATTGTTCGCGCTTATTATTTTGGCATTACCCCTCTTAGCAACTATGTCTTTAGCGAGGTCGGGTGTAAAAAATTCCGGCAAAGTCTCAATTCCCTCTTGGGTTGCTTTTCGGGCAATTTCGATTGCCGGATCAATCCCAAGAACTTTGGCGCCTAAGGATTTAAAGGGCTTCAATAATACACCGTCATTACTTCCCAGATCGATAACTAATTTGTTTTTTACATCAAAGTCTTTAGCTACATCCGCCGCATAAGATTCAAAATGCTCAACAAAACTGCGTGAAGTTGAAGAAACATAAACATAATCCCGAAATAAAATATCCGGGGAAACTATGTCTCTTAGTTGCAAAAGATTACATCCGCTACAAAAGTAAACATTAAGAGGATATGCCTTTTCGCTTTTAAAGTCTTCTCTTTTTAGAAAAGCATTCGCCGGTGGCTGATCGCCTAAATTGAGTACGCTCACAAGATCAGAGCTTCCGCAAATACGGCAGTTATTTTTGCGTACAAACATATAGAAAGTATAAAAAAAATTAATAGAAAATCAACTAAAATAATAATCGGCCGATCAGCTTAATCAAGTGATCCCCTATTGTCTTCGGGGTTCCATTGGCCAAATATAACTGGTAGGCATTTTTAGCTATGCGATCCTTCAGCTGAGGATTATTTTTCAATTCTAAGATTTTATCAGCTATATCCTGAGAATCTCCGCCATGACACAAAAGTATATTTTCCCGATCGGTATATAACTCGTGAATAGCCGGACCATCCATATTCAGACTTGCTCTTTCCATCGCCGAAGCCTCGTAGACCTTATTTGGGATTGCCCTGCCTCCGCGATCCAAATTTCCTAAAAGACCCAAACAAACATCAGCCTCCTTTATATACTCAGAGATCATGTACTGAGGCATTTTATCCATGAAAGTTATATTGGAAACTCGTAAATCCTCGGCTAATTTCTTTATTTTACCGTGCTCTTGTCCTCCACCAATGACATAGAACATAATATCCTGATGTTTTTCTAATATTTTAGCAGCTTTTATAATATACTCTAAGCCGTGAACGGGAATATAGTTACCATGAAATTCTACGATGAACTTGTCTGATATTGTTTTCTTTTTTGGATATAATGCTTCGTCGTCTGCGCCGATAAAAACGCGCCTTACTTTATCGCGGGACATATTAAAAGTTCTAATGAAATAATCGGCGTTGGCCTGCGTATCTAATAAGACGAGATCGGAAAGCCAACAAGAAAACCAGTCCATCGTCCAATAATAACTCGCCTTCATACTATTAGGTGCGGCCAACTTTCTATCGAAAATCCAGTTATCGTAGATAGAGTAGAAGGCATCCCAAACTACCTTCTTCCGGGTCAAAATATTAATTAGGGGAACCATGAAGCGGGAATCAGAGTAACCGACGATAACTAAGTTGAATCGCTTATCCAAATCTATGAATTTTTTGACCAAATTCACGTATTTTTTGAATCCCTTCGTCCGGTCATTGCACAATAAAACTTCTACGCCATTCTTCTGAAGTCCTTTAATGATCACGCTATTGCGGGCATAATTGGGATCAAAATCGCCGAAATAGAGAACGGCCTTGAGTGTATGTACTGAAGTTTTACTGACAGCGAAATTAATAATTTTCTGAGCACGAGAAATCCAAGAGTATCGGGTGGCATCCTGTAACGCATTTTTAGAGATTTTATTGCGTAATATACCGTCACCTAAAACGGCCTTGAGTTTTCCGGCTAAATCTTCGGAATTTTCCGCATCAAAGAATACCGCATTTTCCGAATTCAAATATTGTCTTATCGAGAGCAAGTCCGAAGCAACGATAGCTTTTCCGGCGGCCATATATTCAAAAAGTTTAATCGGCGAAGTTGTAATTGCGTGCTGATTTTTCGGTAAAGGGATCGCAACCGCATCAACCGCTCTTAGGTACAGAGGAACCTTCTGATACTCTACCTGGCCGGTGAAGGTAATATTATGCTGATTCCTAACCTCTGCTTTGTATTTTTCAACTAAATGGTATGGACCGCCGACAATGAGAAGATGTGTATTTGGTATATCGTATTTTGTATTTAGTATATTAAAGGCCTCCAGCAGAGTACCGACGCCCTTGTCCTGACCAACAGTTTCGAGACGGCCTATGTAGGCAACGACTTTCTTGTTTTGCGGAATATTCAAAATTCTCCTCGCCTCATCTTGCGACTCTTTAATACTGAAGAATTCTAAATCAACCCCGTTGGGTGCAACTAAGACTCTCGACGCATCAAGTTCATAATGCTTTCTTAGTTGCTCGAGCGTTCCTTCCGAATTAACAATAACTTTTCTCGAATTTTTTAAAACATATTTCACATCCCATCGGAACTTTGACGAACGATAGTCGTGAACTTCCGCAATAGGATCGAACCCGAACAAACACAGAAAGAAAAGCGTGGCGAAATCACGGGAGTAAAAAACTGTTTTATTACCGTAAAAAATCGACAGGTAGACCGCTCCGAAAAGACCGAAGCTCAGCGATTGGACATAAAATGCAAATTTTCTTGGTACGAAAGAAAGACCGAACAGATCGAAATTAAAAATCTTTTTTATCCCGAAAATCCTTTTTACGCTGTAAAAATTAAAAGGGTCATCCTTCGGCGCATTTACCCGCCTTGGTAAAACAAGCTCGACTTCAACTTTTTGACCCCTATCCGCATCATCGGCATTCATTCGCATATTGGCCTCGTTCTGCGTGGCAAAAGCTTCGCATGATTTCATAATCTGCAAACTACGAGCCTTTTCTGAAGGTATTTTGGCGTTGGTGATATAGACAAGCTTCATTACAAAATTTTTAATTTAGAATTTTAAATTTTAGAATTATTATCATTGAAAATTGATTAAAAAGTTTAAAATTTGGATTGCTCATTTTGTTGCTAAATGAGCTTCGATAATTTTGCATTTTTATTTTTGAATTTTCAATTATTACTCACGATTTCATATTCTACCCCCAAATCCCCTACGACTTTCTTGAACAAATCATAATTCTGCAAAACTACTTTTCTCCAATTCTCGACATATTCATCACCAAATCTTTCGCGCGAGTAATATCCCCTTTCCCCCGCTCTTTTTAAACTCTCCTCGGCTAAGATGTCTAAAACGATCAGCTTGTCCGGCTTAGGAAGATGCTTTATATACCTCTTCATAATCTCGGCACTCATCGGATTCTCAAATACCGATAAGACATTCTGAAAATATCCCTGATCCAAAACTGCCTTGCCGTACAATCGAGCTTTTTCGTAGCGGGCATTCATATCTAAGAAAAAATTCATGAATTTATAATAGCGCAGTCCGGGATTAGGTGAATTTTTTAAAATGAAGATGGCGTTCATCAGCGAACTGATCGGATGACGGACTAAATGGACAAAATTAAAATAAAGAAGCTCTTTCTTGGTCCTTATCTTAACCACGGTAAAGCCGTCAGCTTCTAACTGTTTAGCAAAAGTTGTTTTGCCCGCCCCCGGCAGACCGAATAGTTCGATTACCATAAGAATTTTTAATTTTTACTTTAAAATTTTTATTGCATCCGGTTCCTTGGAATCTTTATCTTTAATGGTACGGACAATTTTGTGAAATATCAAAGTGAACTCGTGACTTTCTTGCCGGTATTTCTGAAGTTTTTCTAATTCATTTGGATAATAAACCGAGAGCATACGCAGCCAGTATTTGGTTTCCTGGGCTTCCTTTTTGGCTATGTAGATCTTATTGGCAAAATCCTTTCTCGAGCTGGCTCCATTGGCCTCCATGTAGTTAGCGCCGATACTGGTAGCTGATTTTATTAACTGAACCAAGAGGGGCAAGACTATCGGATCTTTTTTGACTCTTCGGCAAAAAAGAATTATTTCCTCGCCAAATCTGGCAACCCTCTCTTCTAAATCGTAGTTGTTTTTAAAATTGGCCATTATGAATCAAGTAAAAATTCTAAATTAAAAAGTAAAAATTTAATTAGGTTTCTTGAACCTAATTAAATAGGATTCTGCAAAAAAATTATTTAACGTATTCAATTTCTGGTAAGAAAAGATCCCTGATACCGTCCTGTTCATGAAGGCGGAGTTGAAAACGGGAAAAACAAAAGTAACCGGATAAATTTCGACATCCTTGAAACCATTTCCAATCAATAAGGCCCTGAATGTTTCGGGAGAGATCTGGCCCTTATGAAATTCCGAGATATGTCTGCCGGCCAATTTGCTCCGTAAATATTTAGGATTTTTAGTGATGACGAATCCCCTGCCTCCCGGCCTCAAAAGATCGGATATTTTCTTTACTAAACCATCCTTATCCGGCATATACTCAATTGCCCGGGAAGAAAAGAATATGTCGTACTTCTTATCGGGATTGAAGCGCAGAAAATCGGTCTCTATGTACCTTAAATTGCCATGACCGGCAAGATTCTGCTTAGCTAAGTTGAGCATTTCGGAGGATATATCCACTAAATCAAAATTTGCTTTCGGACTCGCCTCCAAAAACATCTTCGTCCACGTCCCCGGACCGGGACCCACTTCAAGGTAATCCCTGAAACCCAAACCGCTTTTCAATATATTACCCCGAATCAAACTCCGGGTCATTTCATACCCCGCCCTTTTGACCGGTGAGCTCTTCCAGCGATGATACTCATAGTTCCCTTCAAATTTACCCTTTATCTGCCGGTTGTAAATGTCACCGACATTTAGATTGGCAGGGACGCCCTTGATTGAGTTAGATATTTTGCCTATCAGACCGTCAATATTATGATCTCTTATGACAATATCTCTCAGGCCGGCACCCAAAGATGCTCTTTCGCGGCCACCCATTTTCATCATCAAGGATATTTTTTCCGATAATTTGCCGGAATCCTCCTTCGGATACATAAGCTTATCCGCATATAGACCAAGAACGTTTTTCAAAGCCTCGTTACAGGTCAAAACCGGCAATCCCGAAGCCATCGCTTCCAAAATTGCCTTATCCAAACTCCCGGTCAATCCCATATTTACGAATAGGTCAGCTGACTGAAGAAATCCCGGCAAATCTTTGTTGGCAATCGGACCAGAAAATTTTATCGTTCCGCTTAATCCTTTCTCGGCTATCCTATCTTTCAATCCAGATAGATAAGCAGTGTCTTTATCCGTCCATGTATCACCGACAATGGAAACTTCCAGCTTATCTCTCAGATCCTTACCAAGCACGGATAAAGCCTGAATCAACGTTCCATAATCCTTTGAGGCCGTGATACGCCCGACGGATATAATCCTGAATCTATCATCAATTTTGATTTTTGAATTTTGATTTTTGAATTTTTCCGTATCTATCCCCTGTCCGACTATGACTAACTTGTCGCTTTTCAATCTATAGCCCTCCGGAGTCGAGGTAAAAGCAATATCGGTCATCTTGTCGGCCAACTGAAGAGTCGGGCCCACATGGCCGTGAGCATACCAGAGGCTGATTTTTTTATCCCAAATTTTCCACAAAGGAGCACCGAGAACAACGTACTTAGGATTCATGTGTACGAATACGGCGTCGTAATTATTTCTCTCCCGTCGGATGTAAGAATAAAATTTCTTAAAAAACAAAGCCCGCCTGACGACTGCCGGATAATGGCCGTACGTCTCCTTGCCCAGCGATAAGACCTTAACATTCGGCGGCAGATTGTATTCGCCCTTTTTCAGGCAGATAACCGTGACCTTATCAAATCTTTCGGCGAACCTCCTGATCCACTCGTGGAAAAAACCTAAAACGCCATCGTTTATGTCTACTTTTTGGGTAATAATAAGAAGCCTGCTCATCCTTAGAAATATACCCTTATTTTGCCATTTTTCCAAGTTAAAACCCCATTCAGGGGTTTTAACTTAATCAGAACAGATTTTTAGCGGGAATAGGCCGGGACCTGACCGACAGAGCTGTAGTCTGCCCCTTTCGAGTACCAATTAAATTCGTTGCCGTTTATACAGAATACTTTCTTGAAGAATTCTGAATCTTGGGCTACGGCTTCATCGCCGCTAACATTCACCCAATGAAGAAGCCCTGCGTCTTCGCCCGTCGCTTCGACTCCATAAACTTTTGCGTCATTAGTTTCGCAATTCCTGAACAAGCCGGAAGTTACCATGGTATCACGAACCGTGGAAGAAGTATTTTTAACCCTATTAAATCCTCCGAGATGCCCGTAGAATCCGAATATTGCAGGATTCAAGAATAATCTCTTGTAACCCCAGTCATTGACGATATAAACATCCGGATCATCTGATCCCGCGGCACTGACGACATCGCCTTCTTTAAGATTAAGCGCGGCCAAGCTAACAAAACCTCGAGAAGCGGGCGTCGCTGGAGTCGCCGGTATTGCCGGAGTTGCGGGAACAGCTGGAGTTTCCTCTGTCGCAGGCGTTGCCGGAACTGCCGGAGTGGCTGGGGTGGCCGGAACTGTTCCGGATTCTGAATAAGATCCTCCTCCGGAAGGAGTTGGTGGTGTAATAGTAGATGCAACCTGCGCATCACCGCCTGTGGTTCTGTCAGTATAGGTAGCGGTGAGGGAAGTAATACCTCCCGATGGGTAACTATATTCCGCCGTAGTTCCGGTATGAGCTAAGGGTACGGGACAATACCAAGAACCGGCTCCTCCGTTGGAACATACGATACTCAAGCTGTCGCCCGCCCTTACCGAACCGTTCGTATAACCGCTCACCGTAACAACGTGGCCGAATAACAAGCTACTCTCATCTAAGTCGCTATCGGTAGAGGCGCCAAAGTCAACTGATTGAGAGGCTGTGGCTGATATAGTTAAGGCCGAAGAAGTCCTATTTACATATCCATCGGCTCCACCCTTAACCGTTCCTGCGTCGGTAGATCCTGCAATATATTTCTTATAGGTACCGCTGTAATTGCTGTACGATTGAGAGGCAACCGTCCCGCTGTAAGTAGCCGAAGCAGTGGTGCCATTAAGAGTTAGGGTATTCCCTAATTGTTCGACTATCCCATTAACAACGATCGTATAATCCATACTGGCCCTGTTAATAAAGCCTCCTGCCGTATCAGTAATGGAAGAAGCCCATGTTCTACTGACCCATCCGCCCAGAGAAACGCTGGCCGTTATTGATTCCCCTCCATCACAGCCAGATCCGTTAGCGCCAGCATTTTCCAACGATTGAGAAGCAATCTGAACAATACCATTTACCAAGCCATCGCTGTCCGATGAAGTACCATCGGTAACCGAGCCTTGATAAATACTCAAGCTACCGCTGGTGGCTCCGCCACCGCATGACCATTTAACAAGAACCGATTTATCATTTAAAACATTTATTTCGGTATCAATGCGAAAATAGATATAATCGGCCGTATCAATGGCGTTGCCTCCGGCTGAAGCACTGCCGGAAAAAAATAAAAATGCCGCTAAGACGGCAAATAATACCCCCAAAAAGGACCATTTACTGGTTTTTTTACTGTCTGTTGCCTTATCCATAAAAAACATAGAAGCACCGCTAAGCACGTTTTATCCGTGCCTAAAAGGGGAATCTAAGAGTTAAAAACACTGCATTAATTATATTACTTTTAGAGATACGGGGGAAAGGCTTATCTGTTCATAACTTTAACCGGTTAGTTTGTCCGGTTTTGACCTATTTTGTGGAGTTCCTCGGCGTAATTCCTTATTGCCGCCCTTCTTTCAAATTGAGCCGCTATTTTGGGGCCGTTTTTACTGAATTCGCCATACCTCACAGGATCGCCCAGAAGAGCTTGCGCCTTCTTGGCAATATCTTCGGCCTTCCAGTCGATAATCTCGCATCCTAAGCCATTTTTAAGCAAATTCGGCACTATTCCGACCCTTGATGCCAGTACCGGCACCCCGCACGCTAAAGCCTCGACTACTACCCGGGGTCCGCCCTCGTTATACGACGGCATTACCAAGATTTTAGACTTATTCATCAGCTCGGATATTTCACGGGAATCTTTGGCGAAACCATGAAGCAGGACATTGTCCTGCAATTTTAAATTTTTAATTTTTAATTTTAACTCCTCTTTCAATAAGCCTTCTCCGACAATTAAACATTTAATTGAAAATTTTAAATTAAAAATTGAAAATTCTATTGCTTTGAGCAATAGGTCTACTCCCTTGTTAGATTCTAACCGGCCAATAAAAATGAGGTCGTATTCTTTGATGAGATTCACCGGCCTAAAAACATCAAAATCGATATAGATAGCCGGAATGAGTTTGATCTTTTTTCTCGGTACTCCGGCCTTCTCAAGAAAATCTCCCATATCTTCATTCATGACTCTGACGGCTGAAGTCTTAGCGGTATCATAACCGATAAAGGCTCCTGTTAATTTCTTATAAAGAATCTCTTTTAAATTAGCCGATCTTGGGTATCCGGGGACATGAAAAACTTCAAGCAGGTAAGGAACCTTTATCTTTTGCCATAACAGCCGCGCCCCGATGCCGTTATAAAAGGGCGGGTACTCATGAACGGTCATAAACCAATTTTCAATTTTCTCCGGCCTCGCCCCGGCTTGGCCGAAGGCGGGCAATTTTGAATTTTCAACTCTTATAATCCGCGAGCCTTCGCGAAGAATCCACAAAGGCTGAAATACCAACGGCCACGGAGAAGGATGGACCTCGACATTATCGAAATAATTTACAATTTTCAGTTTTGAATTTCCGATAGGCGGGCAGATGATGACAACTCTTTCAAAATGCCTGCGAAGTTCTTCTAAGGTATTGTAAAAAGCGCCCTTTTTGCCTTGAGCTAAACTTCGATCACCCGATATCATCAATAATTTCATTGCTGGTGAAATGACTAATGCTGAGAGCATAAAGCCATAGTCTTTAGTCTTTTAGCTTTTTAGGACTTTGACTGTCTCCTGGAACATGGAATCTACACTGAACAACCCGGAAGCTTTAAGTCCGCCGTCTATAAAACGCTGGCGCATTTCCGGAACCTGCCAAACTGTTTTGATAGCTTCGATCAGATTAAATTCATCATTGTACTTAACCATAAATCCGTTCTCCCCCTGATGGATAATTTCTTTGTTGCCTCCGACGGTCGTAGTAACCACAGGTACGCCGGCCGTCATCACCTCAAGTATCAAATGCGAAAAGCCCTCGTAACCGGTGTTCAAAACGAATATATCGCTGGCCGCTAAATAATCGGCCACCTCCGACTGAGACTTGCGCCCAACAATATAAACCTTCTTCTCGAGTCTCATATTCTTGACCATCGAATCAAGATTCGATTTTTCAGGACCGTCTCCGATAATAACCAAGCGGAAAAACTGATTTATTTTCAGAAGTTCAGGCATTATTTTGATCAGCATCCTGAACCCCTTCCAAGGCACCAGCCGGCCGATTGATACGATGATATTGCCCGATATATCTATCTTCTTTCGGGCCTCTTCCTTGGTTAATTCTGATTTTTTAAACTCTACCTGATTATAAACCACGTGAATCTTATTCTGAGACACTCCCCATCCCCTGACGACCCTGCCCAGATACTCAGAAGGAACTATTACTCCGTCGGCGTTTTTGGTAAGCCAAGATTGAATTTTATGAAGCACCCCGATCCAGCCTTTTCTTTTGGATTTTTGGAAATCGTTCATTAAAAGAGAAGTTTTTCTCTTATTAACCGCGATCTCCCAGGCATAATCCCCGACGACTTTTACAAAAAATTTCTTCTTGCGCATCTTGGCCGCCAATAATCCCGGCACTCCGGCGCTTACAGAATTAAGGGCAAATATCACGTCTTGCTTCTTCGCCAATGAAACAACTTGGAAAAAGTAAACTAAGTGCCTCAAAAATTTGGGAATTTTCCTCCAAACCCTGACCACCTTGAAAGATAGCTTCTTATCTTCGGCCCAATTTAATTTTGAAGAATAAGTAATCAGCGTAACCCTGAAATCCTTGGATAATTTCTCGGCTAATATTTTTCCGTAAGAAGCCGGCCCGCCAATATCGGGAGGGAAAATTCCGGTTGTAATTAAAATGCTTCGCATAAATTTAAAATTTAAAAATCAAAGTTAAAAATTATTGAAACTCAAAACTTTTCTAATGAAGTGTTGAGTAACCTGAATTTTACATTTTGATATTTTCATTTTGAATTAAAGGGTTGTATGTTGCTCCAAACTTTTGAGCAATGAAGTCCCAATCGTATCTTTCATGAACAAGTTTTCTTCCGTTTTCTCCAAGCAATCTTCTCAGGCCTTCATCCGCCAAGATTCTGCTTATTTTCTTAGCTATATCGTCCGGATTTCTGACCTTACAGGCAAGACCTGTAATTCCGTCCTGAAGGAAATCGGGTATACCGCCGACCGGCGTACCGATTATCGGAACACCCATCGCCATCGCCTCAAGAAATGCATTCCCTAAGCCCTCAGAAAACGAGGGCCTCACAAAAACATCTGATATAGCTAAGTAGGCAGGAATTTCATCGTAAGGAATATCCCCCAGGAAAAGAACGCTGTCTTGTAATTTTGATTTTTGAACTTTGATCTTTAAATTTTCCTCAAGCGATCCTGACCCGATGATCATCAACTTAATTCTTTGCTCTGGGTTAGCGATTTTGCACTTACTGATCGCTTCTATCAGATCTCCCACTCCATTTTTCTCCACCAGCCTCGAAATGGTAATGACAATCTTATCACCGTCTTCTATTTTTAGTCTATTTTTGAGTTCTTCAATTTTAAATTTTTCATTTTGAATTTTAAATTTTTCAAGGTCCACTCCATTGGGAATGACCGCGATCTTGGCCTTTGGATTTATCTTGCGGGCGTAATCGGCCAAGTAATTGCTGATCGCCGTTATAGCGTCGGCCTTTTTAATAATTAAATTTCTGAAAAAATTTATAAAAAACCCCTGCTTTTCAAAATCCTTGCCCTCCTGCAGGGTTAAAATAAAAAAAGATTTGGGATGGAAAACTTTAAAAACCCACCCGGCTCCGCCTCCATATGACGCCTGATAAGAATGAACTACAGACGGCGAACCGCCGGCCCGTAGAAACCCCAAAACGGGAAAAAGCATCTTATCTAACGGTCGCCATCCAATCCCGACCCTGTTTATTTTCACGTTTCCTGTGGCCTCCTCCCACTTAAGATCACCGCGAAGTTTTGGAGTTATGATATTGAAAAAAATATCCGGCAATCGTCGGCTGATTTGTTCAATTGCTATTTCGGATCCGCCTATAAAAGGCTTGTAGGCGGTAGTGAAGATCGTGATTGATTTTTCGGCCATTTTTCTATATTATAATGCCATATATGGGGCTGGAAATCAATTCCAAAAAACGAGTCCTGTTCGTCATAACTCAATCGGATTGGGGAGGAGCCCAACAGTTTTTGTATACCCTTGTGCGGAGGCTGACCCCTGAGAAATATCAGATTCTCGTTGCCGTCGGCCAAGATGGAGGAAAGATGTTTCAGGAACAGCTTCGACGGAACGGAATTCCCGTTCATGACCTCAAGTTTCTGAGAAGAGAAACTGCGCCAGTAAAGGACGTGAAGGCGGTTTCGGAAATCAGAAACCTGATCAAAAGTTTCCGGCCGGAAACGATTTTTCTGAACAGTTCCAAGGCCGGTTTTATAGGCTCCCTCGCTACTGCGCTACTGCGCTACCATACTACTCGCCCTAAAGTCATCTATCGAATAGGCGGTTGGACTTTTAACGACCCTTGGCCGGCATGGAAAAGATGGCTATGGGTCAGGCTGGAGAAACTCGGAAGCAGTTGGAAAGACGTAATCGTAGTAAACAATGAACATGATCTTCGACAAGCCCAGAAAATGAAGATCATTCCCAGGGATAGATTGGCCTTGATTCACAACGGCCTCGATACTTACAAAACCTCCTACCTCCCCCGCGAAGAAGCCCGGTTGAAGTTATTCGAAAAGATAGCCCGCCATTCCGGTAAGATATTTCAGGCCAAAAATATAGTCGGTACTATCGCCAATTTTTACCCTCCCAAAGGCTTGGAGTATTTCATACTCACGGCTGAAAAATTTAAGGATATTGAAGATACAGCATTTATAATAATCGGCGACGGGCAGGAGAGGCAAAAGTTAGAATTGATGATCGCTGAACACGGACTTAGCCATAAGATCTTTCTCCTTGGACAGATACCGGAGGCTTCCAAATTTATCACCGCATTTGATGTTTTTGTCCTGCCCTCGGTCAAAGAAGGCTTCCCATGGGCATTAATAGAGGCTATGGCCGCCAAAACTCCGGTTATCGCAACTAACGTCGGCGCCGTACCCGAGATTATCGAAGACGGCAAAAACGGATTTATGGTTGAGCCTAAAAACCCCGATCAGATAGCTAATCGAATCCGGGAAATCCTCGGCAATGACCGTCTTCGACAGGAACTCAGCATTCAGGCCCACCAAACCGTCCTCTTCAAATTCTCCGAGGACAAGATGGTCAAGGAGATCGAGTCTTTGTTGTAACTAAAAAGCCGACAAGGTCGGCTATGTGGTTGAATCAGGCAACAAGTTCGCTGATGATCTTTTTCATTTCGTCTACCATAGCAAGGACTGGCTCTAAAGCCTGTCGAACTGCTCTCTGGCAATTCTCGTCCCGTTCCCAATATTCGAGGAATGCACTATCGGGATCGAGATGACCCCGATCAAATTGGGTTATAAAATCACGAAATGCATCGCGATGCTCCTCGGCAACAAGCTGGGCAGCCTCTTCGATTTTTGCATCGACAGAATCAGCCGAGGCCTCAAGCTCGCTCAATCTTTGATTGAACATGGCCGCACGAGCAGCTCTTGATGACATACTCCACCCTCCCTCTTTGAAGAACTTTGCAGGCCTCCGTATGCTACTAAAGATAAAAATACTGTCAATAAGTGCGCCGTTTTACCTAAAACAATCGTCCACCCAGAATCGCGCCGTTGTCCTTATCGGGAGTAATCAAGATAACCTTCCCGTCCTTATCGGGTACTCCAAGAGTCAGGACTTCGGATTCGAAAGGACCTATCTTCCTGGAAGGAAAGTTAACGACTCCAAGAACATATTTATCCAGCAAGTCCTCTTTGGCATACAAATCCACAATTTGAACTGAAGAATTTTTGATTCCTATCTCGGGACCAAAATCTATCTTCAGTTTATATGCCGGTTTTTTAGCTTCCGGAAAATCGCTAACCTCAAGTATTTTGCCCACTCTGATATCTAATTTTAGAAAGCCATCAATTGTCGCCATGCGATTTTAACGTATATTACTCATTACCAAGCAAAGTCTTTAATCCCTGCTTGATACCTTCTTCTCCTTCGAAAATGGGTAGGGTCTGAATTTGTTCCAAGGTAAACCACTTAAGCTCCGAATACTGCAGAGATGGATCAAATTTCGAAATATCAAATTTGATAGAATAATAAATCGGGAAATTATAAAACCAATCCATCCCCCGCCTATCGTGAACTATATGAGGTAAAGCCAGCACCGGCCTTTCGGAAATATATGACACTTCACAACCCACCTCTTCAAGGATCTCTCTTCTAAGTGCTTCTCGCGGATCCTCACCAAAATCTAAGCCCCCCCCAAAAGTTTCCCAGGTGCTGTCTTTATGGTGACCGAGCAAAAATTTATCTCCATCTTGCATGAGACCCCGAACGGTTACCCTATAAAAAGCCTCCGGAAAGTGTTGTGATTTTTTCATGATTAATAACTAAAACATCGGCATAATTCCTTCTTAATTTATCACCTTTTCCAACAAAAATCCATCAAGCTTCAACGGCTAACATATGCGAGCAGATGGACCCGAGAAGTAACGGTTTTTTAGAAACAAAAAGACTTGCTTGATCCAACGAAAGAGACTCCCAGGGATAATCGTCAATTAGTGATATAATTAATAAATGAACAAAATTCTTTATATGAGCACCGCACTGATAGGGGCCAGCATCGCCGTAATCGGGTTTACTTACTTTGATACCGTTCAGGGACTATTCAGCGCAAAAAAATCTAATGTATTGCCGGCACCCGGGACCACTCTGGAAAACAATAACACCCCCGAAGTATCTATCCCAAATAATATCACAGTGGCTGAAAATGATGCAGGCAAAGAGCTGATAGATCCGCCCCTATTTAGGCAGCCTCTAAGTTATCCTGTATCAGCCAGAACCGTTAAGTTCACCATACTTGGAGATAGCGGCATAAGAACTAACGTAACCTTAGACCCTAAAACATTTGATTACAAGGCATTGACCAACTATAATGACGACTTTTACTATGTCCACGCCAACGGAAGTGTTTGCTTCGGCAAGCCAGCATTTAAGAAGACGTATTGTCTCCGGGAAAAATACACTCCCGCAGCTATGGCCAGGTATATTATTGGAGATACCGGTTTTGATACCCGAGAACTAAATACGGATGAAGATGCGATCCTGAACCTTATGTTAGAACTTGGCTGGGCCCCAACGAACGCATTAGCAAGCTTCATGGGCGGAATAGAGCTTGCCATACAATTGCTTTACAATCAGAACCTGAAAGATGGATCAGTTTTAAATATTCAGAATGATAAAAAAGTCATTGAGGTAGGGCGTGTAAATAATGTACAGTTTTTAGAAACTCTCGAGAATATTAAAACAGTAGGAATTAACTTAGCAACCGTCTTGGCATTAATAAATAACCGACAAGAATCAGAAGATATGGGCTTTAGTCTATTTCACTTAGAAGACGCCAAAAACGATGATGCGCTTACAAGTCTTGAGGAAGATTACGGCATCGACTTAGATAAATACCTGATAGTACAATAATCGTATCGCCACATCAACGGCTCAAATATGTGAGCCGTTGATATATCTTAATCTTAAATTTTGAGACCACAAGTTTCCAGTATCTTTTTATAAAATATCGGGCGAAATAGTAACAAAAAACCCTATCATACCTATCACATAAACTAAATAGCCGCCCAGAGCAAACGCGACAAACCTAATATAGTTTTTCTTTAAAGGATCCTTCCAAGCCGTTTTTATTAATACTAAATACAAAGCCAAGGGAACGACAAGTTCAAAAATGGGAAATAGTAATAAGCCGAGGATACCCGATGGATATATAGACTCAAAAAGCAAGCTACCGAGGGTATGTCCCCCATCGCTCAATAGCGTTACGGTAATAAAAATGATAACTGAAAACAAAATACCAGTTAAAAAATCGTGTAAATAGTTTATCATCTTACTGTAGCAACCACCCGACGTCTTGTCTCAAGATGTCGTAAGATAGTTTATTGATCCTGCCTTCATTATACTCCTTATCTAATTGCTTGAGAAATGCGATCCCGAGGACGGCATCAGCCTGTTTTCCCTTAGACTTAGCCGCGGTTTCAGTTGGTAACATCGCCATAAGCAAGCTCTTTAAAGAATTCTTTATCTCGCCACTGGTCCAGCCTAATGAATATACCCGATCTAAGTCATCAAGAGTGCTCTGGATGGTAGAAGTATAGGGAATCCAACTTCCATCAACCAAATAACCGGCATCTAAATCACCATCCCCGTCCCTGTCTACATCTAACGTATCGGGATCATTTATATTTATAAATTCAAATACCGCATCTAAGCTTGGGGTGTCTATCGGAACGCCATCAAAAACAATAGAATTCTCAACTTCTCCGTTTACTAAGGTTTTAACCTTGAAATCAAAGCTACCTGTCGCGTAAGCATCGATACTAACTGAATATACCGCCCCGTCAGGCACAAAGATAAAATTGTTATCACCGACCCGGATGAAGTTACTATCAGGTATACCCATCTCTATATTTTCCTCCGGCGTTAAACCGGTATGATTGCCGAAAGAATCATAGACATGAAGATTAACCGGACTATGAGTGCTAAATCTTAATCTTCGGACATTGACCAGGGCCTGATCGCAAAAATTATCTTCTTGAGATATGCCGCTAGGTAAGGCGGGTAGATTGTCTATAATGATGCCGTAAATTAAATCTATAGTCCTGTCGTCGCTAATAAGACCAGTATGATTTATTTTAGTTGCCGGATATAAGACATAATAATTATCTCCGGGAATGTGCTGAGAACTTAATAAGGGTACGGTCCCGTCTCCCGTAACAGAACTAATATCAACCGAGCCGTCTTCGTCTAACTGAAAGGATCCTATGGTATCGTAATCGCGGCACCCCAAGAGATTATAGACATTGGACGACTGCGGGATCCATACATCGCTTAGTTGATGAAATACATCGGCTCGTCCTAAAAGAGCCGAATTTCTATGATCGCCCAACAGCTGACCGGTTACCATCAGCTGTTGGGTGTTTTCGTAATCCAATTCCACGCCATTATTATCTCTCACATACGCACCGGCTTTATTTATATATTCTCGGCCGGGCAATAATTCATAAACTGCCGGCATGTTTTGAGATATATCTTTCGCCTTTTTCGGATTTAAACCAAAACCAAAAAACTTAAAATCAAAATCGTCTCCATAATTCAAAGCATTAAAGGCCTTAGGTGCTCCAAGATGAGGTGTTCCGGCAAAAATTAATTTATCAACATACGAATCTCCGTTTTCCATTAAATAATACTTAACCAACAATCCGCCCATACTATGTGTAATGAAATTGACCCGGCCGGTCGGTGAGTTTTGAATGGCTCTCCTAACAACGCGACCCAGCTCAAGGGAAGAACTTGCTATATCTAAACGCCAGTCATAAGGAGAGAGGAATAAATTTTGTTCTAACTGATAGCCACTATCTTTAAATTTTTGTATAAGATTACTATATAAATTTGCGGTGGCCACGCTCTCCATGATTTCTGATGAATATATATCTACTATTTCATTACCATCTCTATCGAGTTTCAAAACATTCAAGTAATCATCTGATCCGGGCTTAACCATTTCGGTTATATTCGGCCAAACCTCTTCCCCGTCCGAAACCCTGTTTAATCTGGATCCCATTATCCCGGGCACGATAATTACCGGCTCCTTGCCGGGGGCCCGGGTGCGTGTCCCTTCGAGTATAAATGACCATTCTCTGTTAGGATACTCGACCCAGGAGTGGGTAGAGTTTTCAAACTGCCAGTAGGAAGAATTGGGGTGTTCGTCAGAATTTCGATAGCTGGTTATGAAAGTACCGTAGCTTAGGGGATTAAGGCGGGACCAGACGAACCAATAAGTATGATTGGCTAATAGGTCGGGGCATCCGTACTGGTTTCGGGGTTCAAAGGAAGCATAGTAACCAGAAGCCGAAGGGAAATATACTCCTCCGTAGTAGACAAAGGCTAAGCCGGTACCTTCATCGGGTGTGGATCCTCCTTCGTATACGGTAAGAAA